>NZ_BAAAZU010000004.1:228023-466002 GCF_039537065.1 Luteimonas lutimaris
ACCGGAGCGCAGGCTTGCGAAGGACGGGCGTTTGCCCGTGCGGCAGCCCACGCAGTTCGTGGCGTGGGTGCGGATGGCATCGGGGCGAAATCAAGGGGGATGTGCCGGCCACAGGCTGGCACCGGAGGACATTCGCCCCGGTGCCATCCGCACCCGCGCGCCGGCATCGAGCCGTTCCACTTTTCCCCGATGAGGGAAGACCCACAAAAAAGGCCCGCATCGCGGGCCTCTCCTGCTGGTTCGCGGGAAACCCGCGGCGCCGATTACATCGACATCGACGACGCCTGCGAATCGCCTTCGCCCTGGCCATTGGCCAGCGCAGCCCAGCTGACCTCGACGCCCTTGCGGTGGCCCTTCTCGACCAGCTTCAGGCCGTCCGGGTCGATGGTGAGGGTGTAGGCCTTGTCGCCAATCTGCACTTCGCGTCGCAACGGCTTGTCGAGCTTGGTCATCGGTGTCTCCTCATGCGCATTCAGGCGCGTCGGCGACCGATGCTAGCAGCCGCATGTTTGCAGCGCGTAAAGGCCGTGAACGAAGCATTAAGCCCGCACAGGGGCGATCAGGCCATCCTTGCCGCAGCGCCCTCGCGACGCAACGTCGCCACGCCGTGGCCGCGTTCGGCCAGGTAGTGCAGCCATTTGCCGAGGAAGGTGTTCATCCGCATGCGATGGCCAACCACCTCCGCCGGTGGCGGATACATGCCGATCACGTCCTGCCAGCGCCGGCCGATGTAGCAGTGCGTGGCCTCGACCTGGCGCGCGTCGCGGTACAGGCGCAGGAACGCGGACGGATCCGGCTCGCCGGTCACCGGGTCCGCAAGGCCGTAGGTGAGGCGCAGCTCCGTGGTGTAGGCGTGCTGCTCGATCACTTCCACATGCAGGTCCAGGCCATCGCCGATCGAGGAGACATGGCGTCCCGGCGCCAGGTCCGCCGGCTCGAACAGGCGCGTGAGCAGGACGAAGTTTTCCGCATACAGCCCCATCAGCCAGCCGAAGCGGCTGAGCCTTGGCAAACGGGCAATGCGGTCGCTGGAAAGTGCGCGTGGCATGGCTCGATGCTACACGCACGCATCGCGTCGCGGCAGCATTGACGGAATCCGCCACGGCGCCTAACTTGAAGGCTCCTGTCGCGTGGTTTCCCGCTCCGCGCCACGCGCCCTCGACAGGCCTCCCCGCCTTCAGAACATCACGCGCCGCAGGCCCAGCGTGCTCAGGACCGTGCTGGCGATTTCCTCGATCGACTTGTGCGTGGTGCTCAGCGAGGGAATGCGTTCGGCGCGGAACAGCGCCTCGGCCGCAGCCACTTCCCGCTTGCAGGTGTCCAGCTGCGCGTAGCGCGAGTTCGGGCGCCGCTCCTGCCGGATCTGCTGCAGGCGCACCGGGTCGATGCTCAGCGCGAACAGCTTGTTGCGGTACGGACGCAGGCGCGGCGGCAGGCGGTCATGCTCCAGGTCCTCGTCGGTCAGCGGATAGTTCGCCGCGCGCACGCCGTAGTGCAGCGCCAGGTACACGCAGGTTGGCGTCTTGCCCGCGCGCGAAACGGCCACGAGGATCACGTCCGCGTCGTCGTAGTTGATGGCGATGCCGTCGTCGTGGGTCAGCGCGTAGTTCATCGCATTGATGCGCGCATGGTAGGTATCGAAATCCACCATGCCGTGGGCCTGGCCCACCTGCGACTTGCGCTGCTGGCCCAGCTCACGCTCCATCGGCTCGACGAACGGGGCGAAGATGTCCAGCACCAGCGCGCCGCTTTCGCCGATCAGGCGGGTCAGCTCCGGATCGACGCAGGAACTCACCACCACCGGCCGCACGCCGGCTTCCTCGCCCTTGGCGCGGATCCGGGCCGCAGCCTGGCGGGCCCGGTCCGGGCTGTCGACGAAGGGAATGCGGTCGGTACTGAACCGGGTATCGGCGAACTGGGTCAGCAGGCTGTGGCCGATCGTTTCGGCAGTGATGCCGGTGCCGTCGGAAACGTAGAAGACCGGGCGTGTGTCAGGCATGGGTAAACGTTTTCCCGTGGATCTGGCCGGTTCGGCGCGGTCGTGGCCGGCGTGCGGGCCACATCCACGGTCCCCACGGCCGGGTGGCTTGCTAAAATAGCCAACTTCGGCCGGCCCCGCCTGCCGGTCTTCGTTTTCCCTGACGTTCCTTCCCCGCCTGCACAACCGGAGTGCCCGTCTTGAGCGCCCTCGCTTCCACCCAGAATATCCTGTGGCTGCACGACCTGCGCCTGACCGACCTGGCCCAGGTCGGCGGCAAGAATTCCTCGCTCGGCGAGATGATCGGCGAACTCGCCGGGCTTGGCGTCTCGGTCCCGGGTGGCTTCGCGACCACGGCGGACGCGTTCAAGGCCTTCATCGCCCACAACACCCTGCACCAGCGCATCTTCGACCGCCTGGCCACGCTGGACGTGGAGGACGTGCCCGCACTGACGGCGGCCGGCAAGGAGATCCGCGGCTGGGTCATCGACGCGCCGCTGCAGCCGGAACTCGACGCCGACCTCCGCAAGGCCTACGCGCAGCTGTGCGCCGACAACGGTGGCGGCGACGTAGCCGTGGCCGTACGCTCCTCGGCCACCGCCGAGGACCTGCCCGACGCCTCATTCGCCGGCCAGCAGGAAACCTTCCTTAACGTCACGGGCGCCGATGACGTGGTGCACAAGGTCAAGGAAGTCTTCGCCAGCCTCTACAACGACCGCGCCATCGCCTACCGCGTGCACCACGGCTTCAAGCACGAGGACGTGTTCCTCTCGGCCGGCGTGCAGCTGATGGTGCGCTCGGATGTGGGCGCCTCGGGCGTGCTGTTCACGCTCGACACCGAATCCGGTTTCCGCGACGTGGTGTTCGTGACATCCAGCTATGGCCTGGGCGAAATGGTCGTGCAGGGCGCGGTCAATCCGGACGAGTTCTACGTATTCAAGCCGACGCTGGCCGCGGGCAAGCCGGCGATCCTGCGCCGCTCGCTGGGCAGCAAGCAGCTGCGCATGGTCTATTCGGACGTCCCCGGCGAGCGCGTGCGCACCGAGGACACGCCGGCCGGGCTGCGCAACACGTTCTCGCTGTCCGACGACGACGTGCATGAACTGTCGAAGCAGGCCTTGGTCATCGAGAAGCACTACCAGCGCCCGATGGACATCGAATGGGCGAAGGACGGCGTCAGCGGCAAGCTGTTCATCGTGCAGGCACGCCCGGAGACGGTGAAGTCGCGCGCCAAGGCGACCCAGATCGAACGCTTCCAGCTCGAAAAGCGCGGCGACGTGGTCTGCGAAGGCCGCGCCATCGGCCAGAAGATCGGCAGCGGCGTGGCCCGCGTGGTGCGCTCGCTCGACGACATGAACCGCGTGCAGCCGGGCGACGTGCTGGTCGCCGACATGACCGACCCCGACTGGGAGCCGGTGATGAAGCGCGCTGCGGCCATCGTCACCAACCGCGGCGGCCGCACCTGCCACGCGGCGATCATCGCCCGCGAACTGGGCGTGCCCGCCGTGGTCGGCACCGGCAACGCGCTGGACGCGATCGAGGACGGCGCGCAGGTCACCGTGAGCTGTGCCGAGGGCGACACCGGCTTCATCTACGCCGGCACCCTGCCCTTCGAGCGCATCACCACCGACCTGACCTCGATGCCCGAGGCGCCGCTGAAGATCATGATGAACGTCGCCAACCCCGAGCGCGCGTTCGATTTCGGCCAGCTGCCCAACGCCGGCATCGGCCTGGCGCGGCTGGAGATGATCATCGCCAGCCATATCGGCGTGCATCCCAAGGCGCTGCTGGAGTACGACGACCAGGACGCCGAGATCCGCGGCAAGATCGACGAGCGCATCGCCGGCTATGCCGGGCCGGTGGAGTTCTACGTCGACCGCCTGGCCGAGGGTATCGCCACCATCGCCGCGTCCGTGCACCCGAAGCCGGTGATCGTGCGCATGAGCGACTTCAAGTCCAACGAGTACGCCAACCTGCTCGGCGGCGCGCGCTACGAGCCGCACGAGGAAAACCCGATGATCGGCTTCCGCGGCGCCAGCCGCTACGTCGACCCATCGTTCGCCGAGGCGTTCGCGCTGGAGTGCCGCGCGGTGCGCAAGGTGCGCAACGACATGGGCCTGGACAACGTCTGGGTGATGATCCCGTTCGTGCGCACGCTCGGCGAAGGCCGCAAGGTGGTCGAGGTGCTGGACGGCAACGGCCTGAAGCAGGGCCGGGACGGGCTGAAGATCATCATGATGTGCGAGGTGCCGTCGAACGCGCTGCTGGCCGAGGAGTTCCTGGAGATCTTCGACGGCTTCTCGATCGGCTCCAACGACCTGACCCAACTCACGCTCGGCCTGGACCGCGACTCGTCGATCGTCGCCTCGCTGTTCGACGAACGCGACCCGGCGGTGAAGAAGCTGCTGTCGATGGCCATCAAGACCGCCCGTGCCAAGGGCAAGTACGTCGGCATCTGCGGGCAGGGCCCGAGCGACCACCCCGACCTGGCGCAGTGGCTGATGGACGAAGGCATCGAGTCGGTGTCGCTGAACCCGGATACCGTGGTCGACACTTGGCTGAAGCTGGCGAAGTCGAAGGCTTCGGCCTGACGGGAATCGATGCGAGGCCGGCGAACAGCCGGCCTCGCCTTGTTGTTGTGGGAGCGGCTTCAGCCGCGAGCTTTTCCTGGCGATTCGTTGTCAGCGGAAAGCTCGCGGCTGAAGCCGCTCCCACACTGTCTTCCTAGTGCGGCGCGCCGAAGACCCCCATCGCCGTGCGGTAGTGCTTCAACTCGACGATCGAATCGCGCACGTCGCTCAGCGCGGTATGCGAGGCCTCCTTGCGTACGCCGGCCAGCACCTCCGGCGCCCAGCGCCGGGCGAGTTCCTTGATCGTGCTCACGTCCAGGTTGCGGTAGTGGAAGTGCTGCTCCAGCGACGGCATCAGCCGGTGCAGGAAGCGGCGGTCCTGGCAGATCGAGTTGCCGCACATCGGCGACTGCTTCGGCCCGACCCAGCGCTGCAGGAATTCAAGCGTGCGCGCCTCCGCCTCGGCCATGGGCACGCCCTCTTCCAGCACCCGCCGCCACAGGCCGGACTTGCCGTGCTGGGTGCGGTTCCATTCGTCCATGGCCTCGAGCACCGACAGCGGATGCGAGATCGCGAGCTCGGGACCGTCCGCAAGGATGTTGAGCTGCGAATCGGTCACCACCGTGGCGATCTCGATGATCGAGTCGCGGTCGGTGTCGAGCCCGGTCATCTCCAGGTCGATCCAGATCAGCCTGCCGTCGTGCGCGCCGTTGCCTGCCATGTATGTCCCTGCTGCGGAATCAACGCGCCATGATAGCGCCGCGGACGCTGGCCGCAGCGTTCATGCGATCGGCGGTTGCCCGCGCCGACGGCGGAACCAGTTGGTCAGCCGCTTGCCGGCCTCGTCGCCGAGCACCCCACCGAGCACTTCGACGCGGTGGTTGTGGCGCGGGTCGGCCAGCAGGTCGAACACGCTGCCGGCCGCGCCGGTCTTCGGGTCGCGTGCACCGAACACCACGCGTGCCAGCCGCGCATGCACCATCGCCATCGCGCACATCGCGCAGGGCTCCAGGGTCACGTACAGCGTGCAGCCGATGAGGCGATGGTTGCCCAGTGCCCTGCCCGCCTCGCGCATCGCGACGATTTCCGCGTGCGCGGTGGGGTCGTGCGCGCCGATGTTGCGGTTCCAGCCTTCGCCCACCACGTTGCCCGCCGCATCGACCAGCACGGCGCCCACCGGGATCTCGTCGTCCTCGCGTTCGGCGCGATCGGCCAGCGCCAGCGCGTGCTGCATCCAGCGTTCGTCGACGCCGGCCTGCGCTGCGATGTCGGGTTCGTCGGTCGGAGACATGGCTGCGTGCGCGTGGAGTGGATGAGAGGAATGGAGGGAGCGCGGGCGCGACAGTGTGCCACGCCGCTCGCGACGGTCAGCCCAGTGCCGCCAGGGCCAGCCCGGCGACTGCGAGGTCGCTTGCCGCCGACGCGGCATCGCCGTCTTCCAGGAACCACGCGGCCGAAAGCCCCGCGTACGCCAGTGTCCAGCGCAGCAGCGGCTCCGGTGCCAGCCCCGACGCCGCCGCGATGACCTCCACCTGTCGCGAGAACCGCGCGGGATGGGTGACCGTGGGCAGCTCCGGATTGCACAGCAGGTTGGCGTAGTCGTAGCCGCGGTTCCCGACCAGGTACTTGGGGTCGATGGCAAGCCAGCCACGCGCGCCGAAATCCAGCACGTTGCCGTGGTGGATGTCGCCATGGAGCGGACGCGCGGGTTCGGCCGTCACCAGCAGGTCGTCGGCCACCGTCTGTGCGCGTGCGAACACCCCGCCCTCGCGGCCGGCCGCTGTGCGCAGCGCAGCGAACCAGCGTTCGAGCGGCACCAGGTCATGCGGCCACGGCGCACTGCGGGGCGCGTGCAGGCGTGCCACCACGTCGCAGGCAATCCGGCTGGCCGCGTCATCCCTGCCCTGCAGCGCCATCGCCATCAGCGACTCCGCCCCCTGCGCGCGCTCCATCAGCAGTGCGTCGCCCTCAAGTGCGAACACGCGGGCGGCGCCATCGCCATCCCACCACTGCATGAGCGCCGCGCCTGCGCGTTCGTCGCGGTCGCGCGCGATCTTGAGCATCGCCGCCGTGCCATCCGGCAACCGCACCGGCAGCAGGTCACTGCCTGGCGTGACGATGCCGTCGCCATCCGGACGCAGCTGCCAGCGCCGCAGCCAGGGTTCGAAAACTTCGCCTACTCCCACTCTATTGTAAACAAGACATTTTTATCTTTTATATTCAATGGCTTATTTTCCTGCTAATTGGTAATACCATGAAAAATACCATGCTCAGAAAAGGCTTAACAATATTTTGAAAAATTGCCTACTGAGCGCTGCCGCACAGCTCCATAGGCCGCTTTCCTGGCTTTGCTTCCAGATGTATGCTCTTCTGCTCCTGCAGCTAATGGATCACCGCAAACAGGTTACTCGCCTGGGGATTCCCTTTCGACCCGAGCATCCGTATGAGACTCATGCTCGATTATTATTATTATAGAAGCCCCCATGAATAAATCGCTCATCATTTTCGGCATCGTCAACATAACCTCGGACAGTTTCTCCGATGGAGGCCGGTATCTGGCGCCAGACGCAGCCATTGCGCAGGCGCGTAAGCTGATGGCCGAGGGGGCAGATGTGATCGACCTCGGTCCGGCATCCAGCAATCCCGACGCCGCGCCTGTTTCGTCCGACACAGAAATCGCGCGTATCGCGCCGGTGCTGGACGCGCTCAAGGCAGATGGCATTCCCGTCTCGCTCGACAGTTATCAACCCGCGACGCAAGCCTATGCCTTGTCGCGTGGTGTGGCCTATCTCAATGATATTCGCGGTTTTCCAGACGCTGCGTTCTATCCGCAATTGGCGAAATCATCTGCCAAACTCGTCGTTATGCATTCGGTGCAAGACGGGCAGGCAGATCGGCGCGAGGCACCCGCTGGCGACATCATGGATCACATTGCGGCGTTCTTTGACGCGCGCATCGCGGCGCTGACGGGTGCCGGTATCAAACGCAACCGCCTTGTCCTTGATCCCGGCATGGGGTTTTTTCTGGGGGCTGCTCCCGAAACCTCGCTCTCGGTGCTGGCGCGGTTCGATGAATTGCGGCTGCGCTTCGATTTGCCGGTGCTTCTGTCTGTTTCGCGCAAATCCTTTCTGCGCGCGCTCACAGGCCGTGGTCCGGGGGATGTCGGGGCCGCGACACTCGCTGCAGAGCTTGCCGCCGCCGCAGGTGGAGCTGACTTCATCCGCACACACGAGCCGCGCCCCTTGCGCGACGGGCTGGCGGTATTGGCGGCGCTGAAAGAAACCGCAAGAATTCGTTAACTGCACATTCGGGATATTTCTCTATATTCGCGGTTCAGCAGGCATGTCCCCTTTGAGGGCGACCCGACGACAGGATAATCGACCTTATGGTGCGCAAATATTTCGGCACAGACGGTATTCGTGGCAAAGCCAACGAAGGCGCGATGACGGCGGAAACCGCCTTGCGCGTCGGCATGGCGGCTGGCCGTGTCTTTCGTCGCGGTGACCACCGCCATCGTGTCGTGATCGGCAAGGATACGCGCCTGTCGGGCTATATGCTTGAACCCGCGCTCACAGCCGGTTTCACCTCGATGGGCATGGACGTATTCCTTTTTGGCCCGCTGCCGACAACGTATAGGAAGAATAAACGCCCTTTTCACCCAAGTCCAACAGCTTTGGACCGCAGTTGACTCTTTCGACACCCCTGCGATGCAACCCAATCCGGCTGACGGGGAGCCAGCAACGCTGAAAATTTACCCTCCTCTTTCCCACTAGCGGCTCCTTTTCCGACAACCAGCACGGCGGATCCCTGCCGCGGCGCTGTGAACGCAGCATTTTGATTGGTATCGTTGGCCTTCAGGCTCGTCAGTCAAACAGACCCAGGAGCAGCTCAGCCGGTGGCGCCCGGCTTTCGGGTAACGCCCTGGTCCCGCTGGTTTCGGCTTTGTGCTTCAGGTGATCAAGGATCTGCTTGATCACTATAGGGTCTTCAATGCAGGCGATGACTTTCATGGCGCCGCCGCAGCCGCTGCAGGTCTCGATGTCGATATTGAAAACACGCTTGAGCCGTTGCGCCCATGTCATCGACGCTCGCCGTTGTGCTGGTGTTGCCGGTTCATCAGCCACCCTGACCTTGTTGCCCCTGCCCCGTTTTGCCGGCGTGACCAACGCCCGGTGCCGACTGTTGGGTGCGAACACCCCGTGGAAGCGGGTTAGGTTGACTCTGGGCTTCGGTACCAGGGCGGCCAGCCTTGCAATGAAATCCAATGGTTCGAAAATGACGTGCGTGGTGCCGTCCCGGTACGGCGTCTTGAGCTGGTAGCGCACGTTGCCGCCTCGTGTTAACGACAGCCGCTTCTCGGATACCGCCGGGCGGCTGATGTACCGGCACAGCCGTTCGAGCTTCTTGCGTTCATCGGCCCTGGCCGCCACGCCGGCGTGCAGGCTGGACCCGGCTACCTTGCCAATCCCGTCACCGAACGGATCACCACTGGTCGGCAGAGTTTGCAAAGTGAACACCTTTCGCCCCGCCTGTGAACCGACAGCGATACGGTAAGTGATCGAGTGCCCCAGCAGGGGTGTCATCGGGTCGTCATCCACCGCATCCGAGGCCAGATAGCTGTTTTCGACATCCCGTTCCAGCAGGCCTTGCCGTTCCAGATAGCGACCCACCCGGTGGGCGATGGTGTGCGTCAGCTGGGTGAGCTCTGGGCTGGTCGGCGCCTTGACCCAGCGGAAACGCGCTGAGCCGTGGGATTGCTCGACATACACACCGTCGAGAAACAGCATGTGGAAGTGAACATTCAGATTGAGCGCCGATCCAAAACGCTGGATCAGGGTGACCGCGCCCGTCTTGGCCACTTGGTGGGTATGGCCCGCTTTCTTGACCAGGTGCGTGGCAATGACGCGGTAAACGATGCCCAGCACCCACCCCATGATCTCGGGCCGGCTGGCAAACAGGAAACGCAGCTGAAACGGGAAGCTCAACACCCACTGACGCATGGGTTGTTCAGGCAGTACTTCATCAACCAGCAAGGCGGCACTTTCGGCCATCCGCCGCGCCCCACAGCTCGGGCAGAAACCGCGACGCTTACAGCTGAAAGCGACCAGGTGCTCGGCGTGGCAAGACTCGCAGCGAACCCGTAGAAAGCCATGCTCCAGCCGCCCGCATTGGAGAAATTCTTCAAATTCCCGTTGCACATAGCCCGGCAATTCCTTTCCCTGCTCTGCCATAAGCGCAGCGAATGCCGGGTAATACTCGTCAACGATCTGATAGAGAAGGGTTTGCTCGGGTCGGTGGCTCTGGTAACGACCAGTATCCCGATCCCGGCTGGCCGTCCTGGCCGCCACATGAGGCATGTTCCGCGTCCTTGCAATACTGTGTTTACATACAGTCTATCGCTTAGCGGAAAGTTCTTTTACCCTCAGCCGAAATGCCTGCCGTTGCTAGACATTGCCAGCCAGTGCCCGTCACTCCCACTCGATCGTGGCGGGCGGCTTGCCGCTGATGTCGTAGACCACCCGCGAGACGCCGCGCACCTCGTTGATGATGCGGTTGGAGACGCGGCCGAGGAAGTCGTACGGCAGGTGGGCCCAGTGCGCGGTCATGAAGTCGATGGTTTCCACCGCGCGCAGCGCGATCACCCACTCGTAGGCGCGCGCGTCGCCGACCACGCCGACCGATTTGACCGGCAGGAACACGGCGAATGCCTGGCTGGTCTTGTCGTACAGGTCGGCCTTGCGCAACTCCTCGATGAAAATCGCATCCGCACGCGCGAGCAATTCGGCGTATTCGGGCTTCACCTCACCGAGGATACGCACGCCCAGCCCCGGGCCGGGGAACGGATGCCGGTAGACCATCTCGCGCGGTAGGCCGAGCTCGACGCCCAGGCGCCGCACCTCGTCCTTGAACAGTTCGCGCAGCGGCTCGACCAGTCCGAGCTTCATGTTCTCCGGCAGGCCGCCGACATTGTGGTGGCTCTTGATCACGTGCGCCTTGCCGGTCTTGCTGCCGGCCGACTCGATCACGTCGGGGTAGATCGTGCCCTGCGCCAGCCAGCGGGCGTTCTTCAGCTTCGCCGATTCCTCGTCGAAGATTTCGATGAACAGGTTGCCGATGATCTTGCGCTTGGCTTCGGGGTCGGTGACGCCCCTGAGCTTGTCGAAGTATCGGGCGCGCGCGTCGACGCGGATCACCTTGACGCCCATGTGTTCGGCCATGGTGGCCATCACCTGGTCGCCTTCCTGCCAACGCAGCAGGCCGGTGTCGACGAACACGCAGGTCAGCTGGTCGCCGATGGCCTTGTGCAGCAGCGCTGCGACCACGGACGAATCGACGCCGCCCGACAGGCCGAGGATCACCTCGTCCCCACCCACCTGCTCGCGCACGCGCGCGATCTGGTCGTCGATGATGTGGGCGGCCGTCCACAGCGTTGCGCAGCCGCAGATGTCGACGGCGAAGCGGCGCAGCATGTCCTGCCCGGACCTGGTGTGCGTGACTTCGGGATGGAACTGCACGCCATACCAGCGCTTGTCGTCGTTGGCGAACGCGGCGACCGGCACGCGTTCGGTGCGCGCGGTGACGGTAAAGCCCGGCGGCGCTTTCGACACGTGGTCGCCGTGGCTCATCCACACGTCCAGCCGCGGCGGCGCTCCGGGATGGTCCTTCAGTCCCTCGAACAGACGGTCGGCGGAGACCAGCGTGACTTCGGCATGGCCGTACTCGCGCGCATCGGCGGCCTCGGTCTCGCCGCCAAGCTGCTTGGCCATCGTCTGCATGCCGTAGCAGATGCCCAGCAACGGCAGGCCGCAGTCGAAGACCTGCTGCGGCGCGGCCGGTGCGCCATGTTCCGTGGTCGATTCGGGGCCGCCGGACAAGATGATGCCCTTCGGAGCGAACCTCGCGATCTCGTCCGGGTCGTGGTCCCAGGCCCAGATTTCGCAGTAGACGCCCAGCTCGCGGATGCGGCGCGCGATCAGCTGCGTGTACTGCGCGCCGAAGTCGAGGATGAGGAGCTTGTCGTCATGAATCCGGGATTCGGGATTCGGGATTCTGGATTCGGAAACGCTCGTCATGCCTTTTCTCAGTGTCTGCTGTTGCCTTGCCAATCCCGAATCCCCAATCCCGAATCCCGCGGGCCGGCGTCAGCCGGCCCGGTAGTTCGGCGGTTCCTTGGTGATCTGCACGTCGTGCACGTGGCTCTCGCGCTGGCCGGCGCCGGTGATCTTCACGAACTTCGGCTGCGTGCGCATTTCCTCGATGGTCGCGCAGCCGACGTAGCCCATGGTCGAGCGCAGGCCACCGGCGAGCTGGTGCACCACGGCGCTCAGCGGGCCGCGGTACGGGACCCGGCCCTCGATGCCTTCGGGCACCAGCTTGTCGGCGTCGCTGCTGTCCTGGAAATAACGGTCCTTGGACCCCTTCTCCATCGCCGCCAGCGAACCCATGCCGCGGTAGCTCTTGTAGCTGCGGCCCTGGTAGAGCTCGGTTTCGCCGGGGGTTTCCTCGGTGCCGGCGAACAGGCCGCCGATCATCACCGTCGACGCGCCGGCCACCAGCGCCTTGCCGATGTCGCCCGAATAGCGGATACCGCCGTCGGCGATCAGCGGGATGCGGTCCTGCAGCGCTTCGGCGACCATGTCGACCGCGGTCACTTGCGGCACGCCCACGCCCGCGACCACGCGCGTGGTGCAGATCGAACCGGGGCCGACGCCGACCTTGACCGCGTCCGCACCGGCATCCATCAGCGCCAGCGCGGCGTCGCCGGTGACGATGTTGCCGCCGACCACCTGCAGCTTCGGGTAGTGCTTCTTGGCCCAGGCCACGCGATCGAGCACGCCCTGCGAATGGCCGTGCGCGGTGTCGACGATGATCACGTCCACGCCGGCCGCGGCGAGCAGTTCGATACGCTTCTCGGTGTCGCCGCCGACGCCGACCGCGGCGCCGACGAGCAGGCTCTCCGAGGCGTCCTTGGCGGCGTTGGGGTTGTCGTGCGCCTTCTGGATGTCCTTGACGGTGATCAGGCCGCGCAGCTCGAAGCCGTCGTTGACCACCAGCACCTTCTCGATCCGGTGCTTGTGCAGCAGCTGCAGCACTTCCTCTTCGCTTGCGCCCTCGCGCACGGTGACCAGGCGCTCCTTGCGGGTCATCACGTTGCGCACCGGATCGTCGAGCTTGCTTTCGAAGCGCATGTCGCGCCCGGTGACGATGCCGACCAGCTGGCCACCGTCGACCACCGGCACGCCCGAGATGTTGCGCGCACGGGTGAGCTTGAGCACCTCGCCGATGGTGGTCTGCGGGCCGACGGTGAACGGCTCGCGGATGACGCCGGCCTCGAAATTCTTGACCCGCGCGACCTCGTCCGCCTGGCGTTCGGCGGACATGTTCTTGTGGACGATGCCGATGCCGCCGAGCTGGGCCATGGTGATGGCCAGCCGCGCTTCGGTGACCGTGTCCATCGCGGCGGAAACGATCGGCAGGTTCAGGCGCAGGTCGCGGGTGAACCGGGTGGCGAGGGAGACGTCCTTGGGCAGGACTGTCGAGTGGGCGGGGACGAGCGAAACGTCGTCGTAGGTGAGTGCTTCAGCCTGGATGCGCAGCATGGGAGTGCCGGTGGGGTGAAGCACGGCATTGTATCGCGAATGGCGGGCGATCCGGAGGGGCGGACCCCACGGAACTGGAACGTTCCGTCGTAGGCGCGGCGTCAGCCGCGACCTGCCGCCGAACCCCGCACATGGCGGAAAAGCCCGCGGCTTCCGCCGCTGCTACGGGGTGCCGGATGGGCAGCCCGCGTCCGCGGCTTCGGCCGCCTCCAGCGTGTTCTGCATCAGGGTGGCCACGGTCATCGGCCCTACCCCGCCCGGTACAGGGGTGATCCAGCTGGCCCGCTTGACCGCCGCGTCGAAGCCGATGTCGCCGACCAGCCGTCCGTCTTCGAGCCGGTTGATGCCCACGTCGATCACCACCGCGCCCGGCTTCACCCAGTCGCCCGGGATCAGGCCCGGGCGACCGACGGCGACCACGAGGATGTCGGCCTCGCCCACGTGACGGCGCAGCACGTCGGGCGGGGTGAACCTGTGGCAGCAGGTGGTGGTGCAGCCGGCGATCAGCAGCTCCAGCGCCATCGGCCGGCCAACGTGGTTGGACACGCCCACGATGGTCGCGCTCTGCCCCCGCACCGGCCTGTCGGTGTACGCCAGCAGCGTGGTGATCCCGCGCGGCGTGCACGGGCGCAGGCCGAACTGGCGCAGCGCCAGGTGGCCGACGTTTTCGGGATGGAAGCCGTCGACATCCTTGCGCGGGTCGATGCGGTGGATCAGGCGGGTCGCGTCCGGGATCCCGGGCAGCGGCAGCTGCACGAGGATGCCGTGGACCTCGGGATCTGCGTTGAGCCGGTCGATCAGCGCCAGCAGTTCGGCCTCGCTGGCGCCGTCGGGAAAGTCGTGGTCGAAGGCGCGGATGCCCACCTTCTGTGCCGCCCGGCGCTTGTTGCGCACGTAGGCGTGCGAGGCCGGATCATCGCCCACCAGCACCACCGCCAGCCCCGGGGGCGATCGCCCCGCCGCCACCCGGGCATCGACCTGCACCTTGAGCGAGTCGAGCAGATCCTCGGCAATACCCTTGCCGTCGAGGATGCGGGCGGTGGTCGGTCCGGTCATGCGCGGCTGCCTGGCTGCGGCGAAAACGCTATTGTCCCCGATTCCCCCGCTCCGACGCGAACGCCATGAACGACCACGACATGCCCGCCGACACCACCGCCATCGAGGCCGCGGCGTTCCGGCGCCTGCTCAAGCACCTGGTGGACGAGCGGCCGGACGTGCAAAACATCGACCTGATGATCGGCGCCGGCTTCTGCCGCAACTGTCTGGCCGACTGGTACCGGGAAGCCGCCGCCGGGCGCGGGATCGAACTGACCAGGGAACAGGCGCGCGAGGCGATCTACGGCGAGCCGTTCGCGCAGTGGAAGGCGAAGCACCAGCGCGAGGCGACGCCGGAGCAGCTGGCAGCGTTCAAGGCCGCGCAACGGCCCGCCCAGTAGGAGCGACGGAAGCCGCGACCGGCGGTCCAGGCGGGGTACGGCTTGCGCTGCGCCTACCGGGTGGGCGGTGTCCCCGCCGGGCAGCGCGGCACGCTCGAGCCGACCACGCAGTTCACGCAGCATTCCGGGGATGCCGGCGCCGTCGACGGCCGCGCGGGTGGCGCAGGAGCGGGTCGCAGCGGCGCGGGCGTCCCGGCCGGACAGCGTGGGATCCCCGACCCCACCACGCAGTTCACGCAGCACTGGGGCGACACCTGCGGCGGCTGCGCGCTCCCGGACGGCACCAGCATCGGCGGCGCCGGCAGCCGTGCGAGCTGCGCCTCCGGCCGCAGTTGCAGCAGCACGGCCCAGTCCTGCCGGTTGGCATCGCAGGCCGAAGGCGCGTCCGGCGAACAGTCGGGCGCGCCCGGCGCACGCATCGGCAGGCCGGCGAACTGGCCACCCGCCGTCAGCGGCAGCAGCCGCATGGTGACGCCGTCCAGCACGTTGCCGCCGATCATGTAGGCGGTGCGGTCATTGCCGGGATTGGCTGCGACCACGATGTCGCAATGCATGGCCAGCCCGCCGTCGTTGGCACTCAACAAACCGGCAAGGCCGCCGAAGCCGTAGACACGCTCGCTGCGCACAAAGCACAGCAGGTCGCCCGGCTGGGGCCGGGCGGACTCCGGATTGGCGACCTGGTAGGCGTTGTCGGACGCATCGCGATAGGCGTCGCGTACGTAGCTGACGTGGCTGGCCGAACCGTGGAAGCCCGGCACCCGCGCCCGCCGCATCACCCACGACACGAAGGCCGCCGACCAGGGCGTGTCGACCACGAACATGCGGCACGAAGGCGACGCGTATCCACTCGACCCGGCATACGCGCAGTCGCTGGCCCCCGGCCGTCCGGCCGCGCTTCCGAGCAACGCGCTGCCGCGCCAGTAGTCGACCACGCGCAGCCAGGCCGGCTGCCCGTTTGCGAGCAGGCCGCTTTCCGCTTCGCGGACCTTCGATCCTGCGTAATGGCCGTCACGGTCGATGTAGGGCCGGTACCACAGCTGGTGCTCCTCGCAGGCCGCCGCGGCGATGCGCGTCGACACGTCCCGCGCGTCCACCTGCGCGCGCAGCAGCGGGCAGGGATCCGCGGCAGCGGCCGGTGCCGGCAGGGCCAGCACGATCCACAGTGCACAGGCGGAAAGGAGTTTCGTCATCCGGACCAGCGTCATCGTGTGGGGCATCCTGCGAACCAGCAGGCAGCGTAATCCAGTCCATCGCCCCCATCGTTCACGCCACCACGACCGCCCCCTTCAAGGACGCGAACGCGAAAGACTTCCACTGCGCCAGCCCCTAGCTCCCGGCCCCGCTGCAAAAAGCCGCGTAATCGATATACCCCGGAAACGCCCGCCCCCGCGCGCACAGCGGGCAGTCCGGATCCGGCGGCAGCCGGGTCTCGCGGAAACGCATCGACAGGGCATCGAAGTTCAGCAGCCGCCCGGTGAGCGGCTCGCCCACGTGCAGCAGCAGCTTGAGCACCTCGGTCGCCTGCAGCATGCCGACCACGCCGGGCAGCACGCCGAGTACGCCGGCCTCGCTGCAGTTGGGCGCGGCCTCCGGCGGTGGCGGCTCGGGGAACAGGCATCGGTAGCACGGCGCCACGCCGCGCTGGCGGCCGGCGTCGAACACGCTCACCTGGCCCGTGAACCGGTGCACCGCGCCGTACACCAGCGGCTTGCCGAGCTTCACACAGGCGTCGTTGAGCAGGTAGCGCACGGGAAAGTTGTCGGCGCCGTCGAGCACCACGTCGACGTCTTCCAGCAAGCGCTCGACGTTGGCCGAGGTAACGCGCTCGGCGACCGCCTCGACTTGGGTGCGCGGGTTGAGCGCCGACAGCCGGGTCTCGGCGGAATCGACCTTGGGCATGCCGATGTCGCTGTCGGTGTGCAGGATCTGGCGCTGCAGGTTGCTGCGCTCGACCACGTCGTCGTCGGCGATGCGCAGGTGGCCCACGCCTGCGGCCGCCAGGTAGAACGCGGCCGGCGAACCGAGGCCGCCGGCACCGATCATCAGCACCCGCGCCAGCTCCAGCCGCCGCTGCCCGCGCAGGCCGATCTCCGGCAGCAGCAGGTGGCGCGAGTAGCGGTCGTGGAAGTCGTGGTCGACATCGGCGTCGGGCTGGGTCAGCGGCAGGCCCTCGGCGATCCAGCGGCTGGTCCCGCCGCGCACCGAGGCCACGTGGGCATAGCCCAGGCGCTCCAGCGTCTCCGCGGCGAGCATCGAGCGGCCGCCGCTCTGGCAGATCAGGACCAGCTCCACGTCGCGGTCGGCGAAGTGGAAGCCCGGATCCTCCTCGAGTTCCGCGCGGGCGATCCCGCGCGCGCCTTCCGCCATGCCTAGCGCGCGCTCGTGGTCCTCGCGGACATCGACGAGCACGGCACCCTGCGACTGTCGCTGGTGCGCTTCGCGCGGGGTGATTTCCTGTATGCCCATGGCGCGATTATGGCGCGGAAAGCGGCACGAAAGCCGCCGCGTTCGATATCACCGGAATCAGGTGTGCGCAGGAGCGACGGAAGTCGCGACCGCTTTCCGGCGGACATCCCGGTCGCGGCCTCCGTCGCTCCTGCCAGGCGGGGCGGCGGCTAGTACGGCAGCACGTCCACCACCGTACCGGCCGGGTATTCACGTGCGCCTTCGGCCAGCACGATCAGCGCGTCGGAATCGGCCGCTGCGCGCATGCGGTGCGAGCCGTCGGCGGGGTTCGGTTCCACCTCCAGGCTGCCGTCATCGCTCGACTGCAGCCGGCCGCGCAGGAACTCCAGCCGTTCGTTCGTCTTGCGCCACGGCCGGACAAGTCGCGCGCGCCAGTGCGGCCGCGCGGCCGCCCTGCCCTGCAGCCGGTCCAGCAGCGGACGGCCCAGCGCGAGCCAGGTCGCGAGCACCGACACCGGGTTGCCGGGCAGGCACAGGAACAGCGCGTCGCCCAGCTTGCCGCCGGCCGCGAACAGCACCGGCATGCCCGGCTTCATCCGCACCTTCCAGAATTGCACGTCGCCCTGCGC
Source organism: Luteimonas lutimaris (assembly GCF_039537065.1). NCBI lineage: Bacteria > Pseudomonadati > Pseudomonadota > Gammaproteobacteria > Lysobacterales > Lysobacteraceae > Luteimonas > Luteimonas lutimaris. The sequence continues at coordinate 245,643 of NZ_BAAAZU010000004.1, forward strand.
CTGCAGCAACGCCGGGATGTGGTCCTTCTCGCCCGCCGACACCGCACCGCAGGTCAGCACCACGTCGAACGCGTGCCCGGCGTGGCGCAGCGCAGATTCGACCTGCGCCGGATCGTCGGGCAGCGTCGGCCAAGCGACCGGCTCCAGCCCGTCGGCGCGCAGCAGGCCCATCAGCTGCTCGCGGTTGGAGTTGTAGATCTGGCCCGGCTCGAGCGGCAGGCCCGGCTCGACCAGTTCGTCGCCGGTGGTGAAGACCGTCACCGTCGGTCGCCGCGCGACTTCCAGCTCGGCCAAGCCCTGCGATGCGGCCAGTGCGATGCGCGCGGGCGTCAGCACGTCGCCGGCGTGCAGGATGCGCTCGCCGGCGCGGGTGTCCTCGCCGGCGCGGCGCACGTGCTGATGGGGGGACGGCGCTTCGAGGACAGACACGTGGTCGCCTTCGACGCGCGTGTTTTCCTTCATCACAACCGTGTCCGTGCCTGCCGGCAGCGGTGCGCCCGTGGTAATGCGCGCGCACTCGCCGGGCCCCACCTCCAGGGCGACGGCGCGCCCGGCGAACTGTTCGCCGATCAGGCGCAGCGTTGTATCCCCGTCGGTCTGCAGGTCCGCGTGGCGCAGCGCGAAACCGTCCATGGCGGAGTTGTCGAACGGCGGCTGCGCGATCGCCGCAACGATGTCGGCTGCCAGCACGTGGCCGTGCGCACGCGCCAGCGCGACGCGTTCGGCGGGCAGGCGGCGCGCGTCCGCGACGCGGTCGATGATCGCGCGCGCCTCGGCGAAGGAAATGCGGGTACGGGACATGCGTTCTCCGGGTCAGGGTCCGATGCCGGCTGCCGCCAGGTCGGCGGGCGTGTTGAGGTTGCCGAAGCGCAGGCCGGCGAAACGCACCGGCACCATGCCCAGCCGCGCCTGCAGGGCGTGCACGGCGAAGTCGCCCGATGCCAGCGCCGCCGCTGCCCCGGTGCGCAGCGCTTCCACCGGCCACAGCGCGACCAGCGGCTGCGGGCCATCGTCGTCCTCGGCCCACGCACCATGCCCGCCGGCCGCGCGCAGGCTGCGGAGCAGGCAGTCGTTGACGTTGACCACGTCGACGGGAACCGTCAGCAGCCACGGCGTCGCGCAGGTGGCGGCCAGCGCGTCGAGTCCACCCAGCGGGCCGGCGTCGGGCCTGCGGTCGGGGACGGGGTGCAGTCCCTGCTCAAGGTAGCGGTCGGCATCCCGATTGGCGCTGACGAGGGTGGCGTCGACTTCCGGCGCCAGCCGCGCGGCCAGCGCCAGTACCAGCGGGCGGCCGCCGCGCTCCATCCAGGCCTTGTCGCGCCCGGCCAGGCGCGTCGCGCGCCCCCCGGCGAGGATGCCGAGGGTGGTTGCGGTGCGGGTAGCGGTCTGCGGGGATGCGGTCATCGTTACAGGATAGGCCGTTGCCAATCTCCTGCAGGAGCGGCGGGAGCCGCGAGCTGTTCGATTGGGGTCCGGGAATCCGCAAGGTCGTGCCGGGATGCGGGACATCCTGGTGGCTGGATTCCACGTTGCGCAGGGACGATCACGGGCTGTTTTTCAACGAAGCCACCGGGTCCGCCGCCTGCGCGGGGATGACGCGACGGCAAGCCAAGCGGAGCACGGGATGGCTTGGTGCCTGGATGCCAACTCACGCGAGACGATTGCGTACAGCGCTTCGCTCGTCCAACTGGATCCCCGCCTGCGAGGGGGCGATCCCGCGCCTGCGACGCGAGGTCACTTGTTGCGCTTGACGTGCCGGATCAGGCGCTTCTTCCGCGCGACCTGACGGTCGGTGAGCACGTTCTTGCGGTCCTTGTACGGGTTGTCGCCTTCCTTGAACACAAACCGCACCGGCGTACCGACCAGCTTGAAGCGCTTGCGGAAGAAGTTCTCCAGGTAGCGCCGGTAGCTGTCGGACAGCGTACGCAGGCGGGTACCGTGGACGACGAAGGTCGGCGGGTTCTCGCCGCCGGGATGGGCGAAGCGCAGCTTGGCGGCGTGGCCGCGTACGACCGGCGGCGGGTTGGCTTCGTAGGCGATTTCGAGCGCGCGGGTGACTTCGGCGGTGCCGAACTGGTGCATCGCCGACGCATGCGCGCGGTGGATGGCGCGGAACAGTTCGCGCAGGCCCGAGCCGTGCCTGGCGCTGATACGTACCGCCTCGGCCCATTCGACGAAGGCCAGCTTGCGCGACAGCAGCGCCTCGACCTGGCTGCGCTGGTAGTCGCTGAGTCCGTCCCACTTGTTGACCGCCACGACCAGCGCGCGGCCGGCGTCGAGCACCGCGCCCAGCACGCTGGCGTCCTGGTCGGTGACGCCTTCGCTGGCGTCGATCATCACCACCGCGACCTGGCACTGCTCGATCGCCTGCAGGGTCTTGATGATCGAGAAGGTTTCAACTGCCTCCTCCACCTTCGACTTGCGGCGGATGCCGGCAGTGTCCACCAGCCGGTACTTGCGGCCGTCGCGCTCGAGGTCGACGGCGATCGAGTCGCGGGTGGTGCCGGCGACGTCGGAGGCGATCATCCGCTCCTCGCCGAGAATGCGGTTGACCAGGGTCGACTTGCCCACGTTGGGGCGGCCGACGAAGGCCACGCGCACGCGTTCCGGATCGTCGTCCGGCACTGCCGCGTCGCCATCGGCGGGCAGCCGCCCGAGTACTTTCTCCAGCAGCGGATCGATGCCCTGGCGGTGCGCGGACGAGACCGCGAACACGTCGCTGAAGCCGTAGCGCGAAAACTCGGCCAGCGCCGCCCGCGCGTCGATGCCGTCGATCTTGTTGACCACCAGGAACGTCGGCGTGCCGGCCTTGCGCAGCCAGCGCAGGAGGTCGTCGTCCAGCGCCGAAGGCCCTTCGCGGCCATCGACCACGAACAGCACCAGGTCGGCTTCCTCCGCACCGGCGCGGGCCTGGCGCGCGGTGGCGCCGGCGAGGTTGCCGCTTTCGAGGTGGGTGTTCTCGCCGGCGATGCCGCCGGTGTCGACCAGCACGAACGGCCGGTCCTCGGCGAGGCGGCAGATCCCGTAGTTGCGGTCGCGGGTCACGCCCGGCTCGTCGTGCACCAGTGCGTCACGGGTGCGCGTCAAGGCATTGAACAGCGTCGATTTTCCGACGTTGGGGCGGCCAACCAGGGCGACGAGGGGGAGCATGGGGAAACCGGTTCGGGAGTCAGGGTCCGGCCGTGGACGACCGGGATGCAGCAACTGTGCCACCGCGGCGGGGCACCCGCCATCCACCGGCTTCCAGGGCCGTCATCCGCGCCGCTGCCGGCGGGATGCGCGGAGCCGGCGATCGCTCGCCGGCGTCCGGGGCGTCACTGCACCTGGTAGGCGCTGATGTCGCCGTCGGTGTCCTGCACCACGAGGATGCCGTCGACGACGACCGGCGTGGCGCGCAGGGCGTCCCGCGACGCGCGGGTGCGCGCGGCCAGTTCGCCGGTGTCGAGCTTCAGCCAGTGCAGGTAGCCGTCGTAGTCGCCGACGACCGCGTAGTCGCCCTGCACCGCGGGTGCGGTCAGGCTCCGTCGCGTCATCGCCGGCTGCGACCAGAGCGCACTGCCGCTGGCCTTGTCCAGCGCCCAGACGATGCCGTCGGGATCGGTCACCACGACGCGGTCGGAAGCGACACCGACGCGTCCCAGGCCACCGCTGTCGCGGGCCCAGATCGGGCGGCCGCTCGGGGCCTCGATCGCCAGGGTCTGGCGCTTGAAGCTGCTGGCATAGAGGATCGCGCCGTCGAGCACCGGGGTGCCGTCGACGTCGGCCATGCGCTCGAGTTCGGTGCGGCCGTCGGGTTGCCCGATCACCTGCGTCCACAGCTCGCGGCCATCGGCCAGCGACAGCGCGGTGACGGTGCCATCGTCGTTGCCGACGAAGGCATAGCCCGGTCCCAGCGAGGGCGCGTCGTTACCGCGCACGGTCAGCAGCGGCATCTCGTGGTTCCAGAACCAGCGGCGTTCGCCGCTGGCGGCATCGAACGCAGTCACGCGGCCGTCGTTGGAATGCACGATCACCAGGCCCTGCCCTACGGCGGGTGCGGCGATGACCTCATTGACGACCTTCGCGCGCCACTTTTCCGCGCCGGTGGCCGCGTCGAGCGCGATCACGTCGCCCTCCAAGCTGCCGACCGCCACCACGCCGTCAGCGGCGCCGGGGCCACCGGACAGCGAGAGGTCGGAGTCGTAGGTCCAGACCTTGGCCCCGCTTTGCAGGTCGAAGGCACGGACGCCACCTTTCACCGCCGCCGCGTAGACGCGGCCGTCGGCGATGGCCGGCGCCTGTCGGGCGCCAAGCAGACCCTCACCCTTGCCGGCGTTGGCCGACCAGAGCTTGGCGACTTTGGCGGACGGAGCGAATTCGGTGAGCTCGGACGGCTCGGCGCTCCTGTCCTTGTTCTTGCCGCTGAACCAGCCCTTGATGGTGCTGCAGCCGGCAAGCATGGCCACGCAGGTCAGGCCGACGGCCAGGCGCAGGACCAGGCCTGACGGGCGCGCGCGCGCCGGGATCGTGTTTGCGTGGTTCATCAGCTCTGCGCCTCTGGTTCTGCGGGCGAGCCACCGACATCGGTGAGCTTCAGTTCGACAAGCCGGCGCGCCGGCGAGGCGACGTCGAGCTGGGCCAGGACCTCGGTATAGGACTTGCGTGCCTCGTCGCGCTGGCCGAGCGCCACCTGGGCATCGCCGCGGACTTCGAGGCTGGCCGCATCGTCGGCGTCGCCGATCACCTTGAGTGCCTCGTCGGCCTTGCCGGCATCGATCAGCAGCCGCGCCAGGCGCTGGTGCAGGATGCGGTCTAGGGCGGCGTTGGACGACTTGGCCGCGCGCAGCGTGGCGATGGCCGCATCGCGCTGGCCATCGTCGAGCTGTGCCTTGGCGAGGTCGAGCGCAGCCAGCGGCGCGTACGGGGTATCGGCCAGCGCGGCAGCCTGCGATTGCGCCTTCTTGACGTCCCTGGCCTCGAGCGTCCGCAGCATGGCCTGGTAGTCGTCGCCGGCCTGCATGCCTTGCGTGGCCTGGTGGCTGCGCCACCACTGCCAGCCAAGGATCAGCGCGAGGCCGACGATGACACCGCCGATCAGGCCGGCACCGTTGCTGCGCAGCCAGGCCAGTACGCGTTCGCTTTGTTCGTGTTCGTCCAGCAGGTCGTCGATTGCCATGGGAAAGCTGTCTTACTCCGGCCCGCGGCAAGCGGGGCGTGCGTGGAATGGGGTGGCCGCGGCGGGCCGACAGTACCAGAGCGGCCGGACGCGGAGCCGGCCGGCCCTGAACGGATTCACGTGCCGTTGCCGGAGCCGGGAACCCGCCGGACCCGCTCGCGGGTCAGTGCTGGACCGGCGCGAGGGAACCGTCAGAGGATACCGTAAAGCGCGCCACGTTCGCGCGCAGGTACGGTTCCAGATCGCGGGTCTGGCCGCCGCTGCGGACCTCGACGGCGGAAGCGTTGCCGAGGACGACCCGCCCGACTTCATCTGCCGCGTAGCTTCGGGTGTCACCGGCGCGGAGCAGCGACTCCTCGACGCTGCTGCCGTCGGGCGCGGTGACCTGCACCCAGCTGTCGCCGCTCAGGCGCAGCGACAGGGCCGGTGCCGGCGCGGCGTGGCGCTGCGGCAGCGACGCCATCGAAGCGACCACGGTCGAGGGTTCGTTGGCGGATGCCGGCTGCGGGCTGGCGCCGTCGGCGACGAGACCATCCACCGGCAGGTCCAGCGGCGCGCCCGGGTCCTGGATGCCGGACATGTGCGACTGCGTCGCGACCCAGACCGGCAGGATGATCAGCGCCGTGATGACGACATAGACCAGCCGGCCGCCGACCTGGTCGGCGACGCGCTGCGTCCACGGCGTGCGCGTGCGCGACACCAGCCGCGTCGGCTCGATCGGGGCGACGCCCGAGGCGATCTGCACCGGCTCCACCGGCAGGCCGAGCAGGCGCGAATAGCTGCGCAGCTGTCCGCGTACGAACACTGGTGCGCCGATACGCGCCCAGTCCTCGGCTTCGAGCGCCTCGACGATTCGCATGGGCATCTTCAGCTGCGACGCGACTTCCGACACGCTCAATCCAGCGGCTTCACGGGCAGCGCGCAGGCGCTCCCCGCAACCGCGATCGGCCGGATTTTGGTTGGGCGGTGTCATGGTTGACTGCTTTCCCCGGATTGAACCGTCCCCGTCTGCGGGAATTCCGTCCGCAAACGCTGAACATAACGAGCGGCGGCTGCCCTGTCGCCAAGTTTATCTTCGATCTGTGACGCAAGTAGAAGCACGCTCCGCGTCGCCGGTGCAGCGCCAAGGCGGCGCTCCGAGAACGCGCGGGCATCCATGTAACGCCCGGACCGGTACTGGTATTCGGCCATCGCCTCCAGCGCCGTCGCGTCGACCGGATCCAGCGCCAGCGCCTGGCGCAGCCGGTCCTCGACGCGGGCGGTCTGGCCCGCCTTCAGTGCGCAGGAGCCGCTGTTGGCCAGCGCGGAAGCGCGCTGCCGGTACATCGGGTCGGCCAGCGCCTTGTCGAACCAGGGCAGCGACTCGGCCGCACGCCCGTTGCCGCACAGCCAGGCCCCGTAATTGTTGAGCGCGGTGCCCTGCTCCGGCGCGAGTTCCGCCGCCCGTGCGTAGTAGCCGCCGGCCTGCTCGCGGTTGCCGCGCTGGTCCTCGACCACGGCGAGCAGGGTATTGGCGTCCGCGGACTTGCCGTCGATCTTCAGCGCAGCCCTCGCCTCCTTCTCCGCCTCATCCAGCAGGCCCTTCTGCAGCGCGTTGGTAGCCAGTGCCAGGTGGCCGCGCACGTTGGCGCGCTGCTTGACCTCCGGGCTGTCGCGCAGCTCGTAGGTCGGCGCGGTGCGTTCATAGTCGCCGCTGCCCATGCTCGGCTTGATGAAGGTCAGGCGCGAGCAGCCGCCCGCCAGCAGCGCCAGCGCCAGGCCGCAGGCGATCGCGCTAGACGGCCGCATCGATGCCTCCCGCCGCCGCGGCGGACTGCGCCTGCAGCCGCTTGTTGTGCTCGGCCTGACGCCGCGTGCGGTCGGCGACCTGGCCCTTGAGCTGGCCGCAGGCGGCGTCGATGTCGTCGCCGCGCGTGCGCCGCACCGGTGCGATCATGCCCGCCTTGTTGAGCAGTTTCTGGAAGCCGCGGATGGCCTCCTCGTCCGGCCGCTCGAAACGCGTGCCCGGGAACGGGTTGAACGGGATCAGATTGACCTTGGCCGCGTCCTTCATCTGCACGCGGCGGTCGAAATCGCGCATCAGCCGCAGCAGTCCGCGCGCGTGCTCGGGCTGATCGTTGACGTCCTTCATGAGCGTGTACTCGAATGTCACCGACTCGCCCTTCTTGCGCAACGCGTAGCGCACGCAGGCATCCATCAGCTGTTCGATCGGGTACTTGCGGTTGAGCGGCACCAGCCGGCTGCGCAGTTCATCGTCGGGCGCGTGCAGCGAAACCGCCAGCGACACGTCGCTCTCCGCGCCGAGCCGGTCGATCATCGGCACCACGCCGGCGGTCGACAGCGTCACCCGCTTGTTGGCCAGCCCGTAACCGAGGTCGTCGCGCATGATGCTCATCGCGCGCACGACGTTGTCGAAATTCATCAGCGGCTCGCCCATGCCCATCATCACCACGTTGGTGAGCTTGCGCATCTTGTGCGGCACGTTGCCCAGGTGGCGCGCGGCAACCCATACCTGGCCGATGATCTCGGCCGTGGACAGGTTGCGGTTGAAGCCCTGGGTGGCGGTGGAGCAGAACTGGCAGTTGAGCGCGCAGCCCACCTGCGACGACACGCACAGCGTGCCGCGTCCCTTGTCGGGGATGAACACCGCCTCGATGGCGTTCTTGCCGTCCATTCCGAGCAGCCACTTGTGGGTGCCGTCGGTGGAGGGCTTTTCGAACTGCACCTGCGGCACGCGCACTTCGGCGTGTTCTTCGAGCTTGGCGCGCAGCGCCTTGCCCAGGTCGGTCATTTCATTGAAGTCGGTGACGTGGCGATGGTGGATCCACTTCATCACCTGGTGCGCGCGATAGCGTTTCTCGCCGAGCGTGTCGGCGAAAAACTGCTCCAGCCCCGCGCGATCGAGGTTCAGGAGATTCTGCTTGGTGGCGACTTCGGTCACTTCATTCCAAAGGCGAAAAGCTTTTGCCGCGGATCAACGCGGATGGCACGGATAAGGAACGGAACGCCAGGGCGCACCGCGTCCCGACCCATTCTGTCTTTCGCCTTGTCCGTGCTCATCCGTGTGATCCGTGGCAAGAAAATCAACGCGCGTACACGTCCGTCGACGGGAAGAAATACGCGATCTCGACGGCAGCCGTTTCCGGCGCGTCCGAACCATGCACGGCGTTGGCATCGATCGAGTCGGCGAAGTCGGCGCGGATGGTGCCGGCGTCGGCTTCCTTCGGATTGGTCGCGCCCATCAGCTCGCGGTTCTTCGCGATCGCATTGTCGCCTTCGAGTACCTGGATCATCACCGGGCCGCTGATCATGAACTCGACCAGCGCATTGAAGAACGGGCGCTCGCGGTGCACGGCATAGAAGCCTTCGGCTTCCTTGCGCGAGAGGTGCTTCATCTTCGCAGCGGCGACCTTCAGGCCGGCCTTTTCAAAGCGCGAATAGATTTCGCCGATGACGTTCTTGGCGACGGCGTCGGGCTTGATGATCGAAAGGGTGCGCTCCAGCGCCATGGGATTTTCTCCGGTCAGGCGGGCCGCAGGACAGTGCGGCCCAGAGGGTAACATGGAAAAACCCGCGTGTGGACGCGGGTTTAGCCGACTTGGCTACGGGCGATTCTAGCACCCGGCTCGGGCGCGGCGCATCCATTTTCGTTGCCCGGCAGGGGCGTCGTTTGACGCCGGCAGCGACCCGCGACTACGATCAAACAAGCGTTTGATTTCTTTCCCGGGAAAGCGATGGCCAACACCCAGTTCTCGACCAAGGACCGCATCCTCGGCGCGGCCGAGGAGCTGTTCGCGCAGCACGGCTTCAGCGGCACCTCGCTGCGCCAGGTCACCACCCGCGCCGACGTCAACATCGCCGCGGTCAACTACCACTTCGGCAGCAAGGACAATCTGGTCACCGAGGTGTTCCGCAGGCGCATGGACGACATGAGTGCGCAGCGCCTGGAACGGCTGCGGCAGGCGCAGGAGGCCTCTCCTGGCGAACTCGAGCCGATCCTGGCCGCATTCGTCGAGCCCGCGCTGGCGCTGGCACAGGACCGCAATGGCGGCGGCGCCTTCATCCGCGTCATCGCCCGCGCCTATGCCGAGAAGAACGACGGCCTGCGCAAGTTCCTGTCCGAGCGCTACGGCCACGTGCTGCGCGATTTCGCCCGCGCGATGGCGGCCTGCGTGCCCGGACTGAGCAAGGAACAGCTGTACTGGCGCCTGGATTTCCTGGCTGGCGCGCTGACCTACGCGATGGCCGATTTCGGCCTGATCAAGCGACCGACCGGCGTCAGTGATGCCACGCACCGGACGAAGGCGGCCCAGGAGCTGATCCGGTTCGCCGCCGCAGGCTTCAAGAGCTGACTTTGGCCACGGATGACACGGACCAGGGCACAAACGCCCGCTTTTTGATCCGTGTCGACCACAGTGATCTGTGGCAATAATTATTTTATTTTCAAGGAGATAGATTAAATGTCTGAGAAACTGCTTGTACGTCGGGCCGCGGTGCTTGGCGCCGGCGTCATGGGCGCGCAGATCGCCGCGCACCTGACCAATGCCGGCGTCGATACCGTCCTGTTCGATCTCCCCGCCAAGGAGGGCGACCCGAACGGCGTCGTCCTCAAGGCGATCGGCAACCTGGGCAAGCTCAGCCCCGCGCCGCTGGCGTCGAAATCGCTGGCCGCGGCCATCGTGCCGGCCAACTACGAGGTCGGCCTGCAGAAGCTCAAGGACTGCGACCTGGTCATCGAGGCCATCGCCGAGCGCATGGACTGGAAGCAGGACCTCTACGAAAAGATCGCCCCGTTCGTGGCCGATCACGCCGTGCTGGCCAGCAACACCTCGGGCCTGGGCATCAACAAGCTGGCCGAGGTGCTTCCGGAGAAGCTGCGCCATCGCTTCTGCGGCGTGCACTTCTTCAACCCGCCGCGCTACATGCACTTGGCCGAGCTGATCCCGGCCAAGGGCACCGACAAGGCGGTGCTGGAAGGGCTGGAGACCTTCCTCACCACCACGCTCGGCAAGGGCGTGGTCTACGCCCGCGACACGCCCAACTTCATCGGCAACCGGATCGGCGTGTTCTCGATCCTGTCGACCATCCACCACACCGCCGAGAGCGGCCTGGGCTTCGACGAGGTCGACGCGTTGACCGGCCCGCTGGTCGGGCGCCCGAAGTCGGCGACCTACCGCACCTCGGACGTGGTCGGCCTGGACACCATGGCGCACGTCATCAAAACCATGGCCGATACCCTGCCCGACGACCCGTGGCACAAGTATTTCAAGTCACCGAAATGGCTGGGCGCGCTGATCGAGAAGGGCGCGCTGGGCCAGAAGACCGGTGCGGGCATCTTCCGCAAGGTCGGCAAGGACATCCTCGTCCTCGACCTGAAGAAGCAGGATTACCGGCCGGCGGATCGCAAGGCCGCCGATGAAGTCGTCGAGATCCTGAAAACGAAGGATCCGGTGGCCAAGTTCGCCGCGCTGCGCGCCAGCGAACACCCGCAGGCGAAGTTCCTGTGGGGCGTGTTCCGCGACCTGTTCCACTATGCGGCGTACCACCTGGCCGACATCGCCCAGACCGCGCGCGACGTCGATTTTGCGATCCGCTGGGGCTATGGCTGGTCGCTGGGGCCGTTCGAGACCTGGCAGGCCGCCGGCTGGAAGCAGGTGGCGCAGTGGATTGCCGACGACATCGTCGCCGGCAAGGCGATGAGCGACGCGCCGTTGCCGGACTGGGTGTTCGACGGCCGCGACGGCGTGCATTCGGCCGAGGGCAGCTACAGCCCCGGCAAGAACGCCAGGCTGCCCCGCTCCACCCTGCCCGTCTACAAGCGCCAGCGCTTCCCCGACCCGCTGCTGGGCGAATCGTTCCCGCAGGGCGAGACGGTGTTCGAGAACGACGGCATCCGCCTGTGGACCGACGGCGACGACATCGCCGTGGCCTCGTTCAAGACCAAGATGCACACGGTGTCCGACCAGGTGCTCGATGGCCTGCAGGAGGCCGTTGCGCGTGCCGAGCGCGACTTCGCCGGCATGGTGATCTGGCAGCCGAAGGAACCGTTCTCGGCCGGCGCGGACCTGGCCGGTGCGCTGGGGCTGCTGCAGGCGGGCAAGGTGGACGCGTTCGAGGCGATGGTCGCCAACTTCCAGGCCACCAGCCAGCGGATCAAGTATTCGCTGGTGCCGGTGGTTGCCGCGTTGCGCGGCCTGGCGCTGGGTGGGGGCTGCGAGTTCCAGATGCACAGCGCGCGCACGGTGGCGCACCTGGAAAGCTACCTCGGCCTGGTGGAGGCCGGCGTCGGCCTGCTGCCCGCCGGCGGCGGACTGAAGGAACTGGCCGTGCGAGCGTCGCAGGCCGCCGGGCCGAACGGCGACGTGTTCGCCGAACTGAAAAAGGTGTTCGAAACCGTGGCGATGGCCAAGGTGTCGACCTCGGCGGTGGAGGCGAAGGAACTCGGCCTGCTGCGCGAACAGGACAAGGTGGTCTTCCACGCTCACGAACTGCTCTACGTCGCCAAGCAGCAGGCGCGCGCACTGGCCGAAAGCGGCTACCGTCCGCCCCTGCCAGCGCGCCGCATCCGCGTCGCCGGCGACGTCGGCATTGCCACCTTCCGCATGCTGCTGGTCAATATGCTGGAAGGCCGCTTCATCAGCGAATACGACGACGAGATCGCCACACGCATCGCCACCGTGCTGTGCGGCGGCGAAGTCGATCGCGGCTCGGTGGTTGACGAGGAATGGCTGCTGCGCCTGGAGCGCAAGCACTTCGTCGAACTCGCGCAGCAGGAAAAAACCCAGGCCCGCATCGCGCACATGCTCAAGACCGGCAAGCCGCTGAGAAACTAGGGCGCTTGTGGGAGCGGCTCCGGCTGCGATCGTTTCCCACCTCGACCCCAGTGCTCGCGGTTGAAGCCGCCCCACGAACGCTGCAGCCTTTGAATTCCAGAGAGAACCTTTATGACCCGTCAAATCCAGGACGCCTACATCGTCGCCGCCACCCGCACCCCGGTGGGCAAGGCGCCCAAGGGCGTGTTCCGCAATACCCGTCCCGACGACATGCTCGCCCACGTGCTCAAGGCCGTGATCGCGCAGGCGCCGGGCATCGACGTCAGCCGCATCGAGGACGCGATCATCGGCTGCGCGATGCCCGAGGGCGAGCAAGGCATGAACGTGGCGCGCATCGGCGTGCTGCTGGCCGGTCTGCCGGACACGGTCGCGGCCCAGACCATCAACCGGTTCTGCTCCTCCGGCCTGCAGGCCGTGGCGCTGGCGGCCGACCAGATCCGGCTCGGCAACAGCGACCTGGTGCTGGCCGGCGGCACCGAATCGATGTCGATGGTGCCGATGATGGGCAACAAGGTCGCGCTGTCGCCGAACGTGTTCAAGGACGACCATGTCGCCATCGCCTACGGCATGGGCATCACCGCAGAGAAGGTGGCCGAGGAATGGAAGGTTTCGCGCGAGGACCAGGACGCGTTCGCGCTGGCCTCCCACCAGAAGGCGCTGGCGGCGATCAAGGGCGGCGAGTTCCGCGACGAGATCTCGCCATACGAGGTCGTCTCGCACCAGCCGGACCTGGGCGGCAACACCATCCGTCTGAAGAAACTGATGGTGGAGAACGACGAGGGTCCGCGCCCGGACACCTCCGCCGAAGGGCTGGCGAAGCTGCGCACGGTGTTCCGCAACGGCCAGTTCGGCGGCACGGTCACCGCCGGCAACTCCTCGCAGATGAGCGACGGCGCCGGCGCGGTGCTGCTGGCCTCTGAGCAGGCGATCAAGGACTACGGATTGACCCCGCTGGCGCGCTTCGTCTCGTTCTCGGTCGCCGGTGTGCGCCCGGAGGTGATGGGCATCGGGCCGATCGCCGCGATCCCGAAGGCGCTCAAGCAGGCCGGCCTGACCCAGGACCAGCTGGACTGGATCGAGCTCAACGAAGCCTTCGCCGCGCAGTCGCTGGCAGTGATCCACGACTGCAAGCTCGACCCGGACAAGGTCAATCCGCTCGGCGGCGCGATCGCCCTCGGCCACCCGCTCGGCGCGACCGGCGCGGTGCGCACGGCCACCATCGTCCACGGCCTGCGTCGCCACCAGCAGAAGTACGGCATGGTGACGATGTGCATCGGCACCGGCATGGGCGCCGCCGGCATCTTCGAGGCCTTGTGAAACCGCAGGCGCAAAGCGCCTGCACGAAGTTCCTTCCCTTTCAAGGGGTGGAGACGGCCCGCTTGCGCGGCATTGACGCGCGGGCTGCGCGAACGCCCGGCGCGCTGCGCCGGGCCGGACAGGCAAGGATGGGCGGAAGAAATCGTGGTCGCGGCTTTTCGCGACCATGCTCCATTCCTTCCCCTTCGGGAAAGGCAAGGATGGCGGTGGTTTTCCGTAACGCCGCCGTGGACCCGGATACGCACGGACGGGAAGTCAAACCCATCCCCTCCCCCGCCCCTTCCCTTGAAGGGGAGGAAGAAAAACATCAGTCGAGATCGATCACGCCCAGGTCGGCCAGCGTGCGCGTCATGCTGTCGCGCGCTGCGTCGCTGATCTTCTCGTGGTCCAGAGCGAAACGGATCGTCGCCTCGACCAGGCCCAGGTGGGTGCCGCAGTCGAAGCGGGTTCCGCGGAAGCGGTAGGCGTCCACCCGCGCGGTATCGAGCATGCTGGCGATCGCATCGGTGAGCTGGATCTCGCCACCGGCGCCGCGGCCGGTCTTCTCCAGGGCGTCGAAAATGCCGGCCGGCAGCACGTAGCGACCGACCACCGCGAGCGTGCTTGGGGCGGTTTCCGGACTCGGCTTTTCCACCATGCGCCGGATCCGGCCGGAACGCTCGCTGAAGTCGTCGGTAGCAACGATGCCGTAGCTGGCGGTCTGGTCTCGCGGCACGTCCTGCACCGCGATCGCACCGCCGCCGGTGGCCTCGGCATGATCGGCCATCTGCTTGAGCGCGCCGGGACCGCCCTTGTTCCAGATCAGATCGTCGGGCAGCAGCACCGCGAACGGCTCGTCGCCGATGACCGGCTTCGCGCATAGCACGGCATGCCCCAAACCCAATGCCTCGGCCTGGGTCACGAACACCGCGCGGACGCCTTCGGGCAATACGTTGCGGACCAGGTCCAGCTGCCGGTACTTGCCGGATTTCTCCAGCTTCTGCTCCAGTTCGTAGGCCTTGTCGAAGTAGTCGGCCACGGCATGCTTGTAGCGGTTGGTGACGAAGACCAGCGTGTCGCAGCCTGCCTCGATCGCTTCGTCCACCGCGTACTGGATCAGCGGCCGGTCGACGATCGGCAGCATCTCCTTCGGTACGGTCTTGGTCGCGGGGAGGAAGCGGGTTCCCAGGCCCGCCACGGGGAAAACGGCCTTCCTGATTCGTTTCGTCATGTCGTCCTGGTCACGTCCTGCGGGATGCCCGCGCGGGGAACGCCACGACCGTCGCCACCTTGCGCGGCAACTGCGGCAGGTCGGACGGGATGAACTCTGGCACCGCCTCGCGCAGCAGCGTTCCCAGTGTTTCGACGTCGTAGCGCGCGGATGCCTCGCGCAGCTGCGCGCAAATGTCGTGGACGCGGTCGAGCGAGACCGCCCGCGCCTCGGCCTGGAGGATCTTCGGGTGCGAGGTGGGCCGGTAGCGTTCGTCGGCGTGGAACAGGGTCTCGTGCAGCTTCTCGCCCGGACGCAAGCCGGTGTACACAATGGCGATGTCGCGCCCCGGCTGCTTGCCGGCCAGGCGGATCATCTGCTCGGCGAGCAGGCGGATCGGGATCGGTTCGCCCATGTCCAGCGTGTAGATCGCGTGCTGGGAGCCGATTGCCGAGGCCTGCATGATCAGCTGGCAGGCCTCCTGGATGGTCATGAAGTAGCGCGTGACCTCTTCATCGGTGACCGTGATCGGGCCGCCGCTGCGGATTTGTTCGCGGAACAGCGGCACCACGCTGCCGGCCGAGTCGAGCACGTTGCCGAAGCGCACCGTGATGAACCGCG
Organism: Luteimonas lutimaris; assembly: GCF_039537065.1. NCBI lineage: Bacteria > Pseudomonadati > Pseudomonadota > Gammaproteobacteria > Lysobacterales > Lysobacteraceae > Luteimonas > Luteimonas lutimaris. The sequence goes on from NZ_BAAAZU010000004.1 coordinate 260,758, forward strand.
TCGTCAGCGAGTCGGACATCGACTGGCAGATCATCTCCGCCAACCGCTTGCTGGCGCCGAGCACGTTGGCCGGGTCCACCGCCTTGTCGGTCGAGATCAGCACGAAGGTGCCGATGCCGGCCTGGATGCTTTCCTCGACCATGGTCCCGGTGGCCAGCACGTTGTTGCGGATGGCTTCGCGCAGCTGGGATTCGAGCACCGGGACGTGCTTGTAGGCGGCCGCGTGGAAGACCGCGTCGGGCTTGCTGGTCCCGATGGCGTGGCGGGCCACGGCCGGATCGCCGCAGTCGCCAAGGATCGGTACGCACTGGATCTGCGGGAAGTCGCGGCGCATCTCGGCCTCGACCGTGATCAGCGCCAGCTCGTCGATTTCCAGCAGCGTGATCTGGCGCGCCCCGTGCTTGGCGCACTGGCGGCACAGCTCCGAACCGATCGAGCCACCGGCGCCGGTGACCAGCACGCTGCGCCCGCCGAGCCAGCCGCGAATCGACTTCCAGTCCGGCGTGACCGGCTGGCGCCCGAGCAGGTCCTCGATCGCGACTTCCTTCAGCTCGCCTGGCAGCGAGCGCCCTTCAAGCAGGTCGTCTAGCCGCGGCACGGTGCGGAACGGCAGGCCGGTGCGTTCGCAGGCCTCGACCACGCGTCGCATGGCAGCGGCATCGATCGACGGCATGGCGATCACCAGCAGCTTGGCCGCGGTCTCCGGCGCGATCTTGTCGACGTCCTCGATCCGGCCGAGCACCGGCAGGCCCTGCAGGTGGCTGCCGCGCAGCTTGGCGGCGTCGTCGAGGAAGCCCACCGGCTGGTAGGCGCCGGCGCGACGCAGGTCGCGCACCAGGGTCTCGCCCGCCTGCCCGGCTCCGAGGATCAGCACCCGCAGCGCGGCCTTGTCGGTACGCGCCAGGCCGTGGTCCTTCCACGTGCGGTACAGCAGTCGCGGCATGCCCAGCAGCGCTGTCAGCACGATCGGGTACAGGAGCAGCACCGAGCGCGGAACCAGGTCGAGGCGGGTGTAGAGGAACAGCGCCAGCATGATTGCCAGCAGCCCGGCAAGGCTCGCCTTGAGGATGTTCAGCAGGTCGGGAAGGCTGGCGAAGCGCCAGACGCCGCGATAGAGGCCGATCTTCCAGAACACCAGCCCCTGTGCGAGCAGGACCAGCAACACCTCCGGCGACCAGAACGGCAGGTCGAGGGAGACGATTTCCATCGAATAGCGGAACTGGTTGAGCCCGACCCAGCACAGCCAGACCATGAACAGGTCGTGTGCGACGATCGCAGCCCGTGGCATTGCCGCCGCCACCCGTGTTTTCCAAGCCATCATCCGCTTTGTTTTCCCGGCAAACCCGAATCAAGGCCGCGATGTGCGCCAGACCCCAACCACAGGATCCCTCCCCCCAGGTACCACGCGATGCCACTGCACATGATAAACGTTTCCGGGCGATCACGGATGGCAAACGCCAACCCGCCCGCCACCATGGCCCAGGCGGCATAGGCCAGCGTGACCGGCCAATGACGGCCCACCTCCCTCGCCGCGCGCTGGTAAAGATGCCCGACATGCGGCGTCCACCAGCGTTCGCCGCGCAGCATGCGCACAAGCAATGTCAAGGAAGCGTCGAGGAAAAACGCCGACGGCGGCAGGAGCAGCAGCACCCACGCCGCCGGTGACGTTGCCTGTCCGCCGCCGGTTGCGGCCAGCACCATGGCCAGCGCAAGCAGGTAACCGAGTGCCCCGCTGCCCACGTCACCGAGAAAAATTCTTGCCCGCGGCAGGTTGAGCGGCAGGAAGCCGAAGCAGGCAGCCGCCAGCGCCAGCGCAATCCATCGTGCCGCCGCAACGTTCGCGAGCAGCGTGATCGCGGCCGCGACGACCAGCGCCTGCAGCGCGGCGATGCCGTCGATGCCGTCCATGAAATTCCAGATGTTGACCAGCACCATGCACAGGGCGAATGCGAGCAATGCGCACACCCACTGCCCGCCGGCGCCGTAGGCCACCGCCGCCAGCAGGACGGAGGCCACCGCGTGCACGGCCAGCCGCGACCACGGCGTCAGCGGACGGTGGTCGTCGATCCAGCCGATCCCCGACACCAGCAGCAGGCCGGTCGCGGCAAGCGCCATCGGCAGTGCTTGCGCGGGATTCCACCAGGCAAGCAGGCCCAGCGCGCCGAGCATGGCGACGACGATGCCGATGCCGCCGCCGCGCGGGGTGGCAACCACGTGGCTCCGGCGCTCGCCCGGATGGTCGAGCAGGTCGCGCCTGATCGCGTATCGCCGCGCCGCCACCGTCCCCGCCAGGCTGGCAACGAACAGCAGCGCCAGCCAGGCGGCTGCGACCGGCAGGCCGGGCATGCTCAGACCACCGCGTAGTTCAGCAGCGGCTTGATCGTGCCCCATTCCTTGCAGCTCGGGCACTGCCAGTGGTGGCTGCGCGCGCCGAAGCCGCAGCGGCTGCAGCGGTAGCTTGGATTGCGCACCAGCAGCTGGTCGGTGATGTGCTTGAGGTCCTGCAGGGTCGCGACCGGGTCGGCGCCGGCCGCCAGGGTCAGGTCGATCAGCGCAGCCTCACCCCGTACCGAGGGGCGGTCCTTGAGCTGGCGCGCGAGGTAGGCGCGCGCCTCGGCGATGCCGTCCTCCGCTTCCACCAGCCGCGTCAACGCGAGTACGGGCGCGATGCCGCGGTAGTGCTCGCTCATCTCCGACAGGAAGTTGCGCGCGCCCGGCGCGTCGCCGGCGCGCTCGTACGCGGCCAGCAGCGCGGGCAGCACTTCGGGCAGGAAATCCGGATCGTGCCGGGCCGCCCGCTCGAAGGCGCGGATCGCGGCGACGTCGTTGCCGGCATCCACTTCGATGCGCCCTTCGATCAACCCGGCGCGGACGAGGTTGGAATCGGCGGCATAGGCGCGCGCAACCGCTGCGCGCGCGCCGTCGGCGTCACCGGCTGCGCGCAGGCGCTCGGCCAACTCGCATTCGAACTGCCCGATCAGCTTGCCCATGGGCTCGCCGGTCGCGGCTTCGTAGCGCGAGGCATTCTCGATCGCCTTCGGCCAGTCGCGCTCGGACTGGTAGATGCCGATCAGGTGGCGCAGCGCCTGCGGCGCGCGCTGGTCGATCCGGGCCAGGTCGGTGAACACCGTCTCGGCGCGGTCGAGCAGCCCGGACTTCATGTAGTCCTCGCCCAGCGCCAGCAGCGCCTGCACCTTCTGCTGGTCGCTCAGGTCGGGGCGCTGCACCAGGCCCTGGTGCAGGCGGATGGCGCGGTCGACCTCGCCGCGGCGCCTGAACAGGTGGCCGAGCGCGACCTGGGTCTCGAAGGTGTCCTTGTCGAGCTCGGCAATGTGCAGGAACAGCTCGATCGCCTTGTCGGGTTGCTCGTTGAGCAGATAGTTCAGGCCGCGGAAATAGGTCGTCGACAGGCGGCTGACCTGGGTATCGCTGTGACGTTCGCCGCCGCGACGGCCGATGACCCAGCCGCTCAGCGCGGCGACGGGCAGCAGCAGGAAGAACCAGAACCACTGGGTGATGAAGTCCATGTCATGCGCCGCCGGAGTCGTGGGTGGTGGTCGCGTGGCGCGCACGTTCGCGCCGCAGCTGTTGCCGCAGGGGCAGTATCACGGAGGCGGCCAGGACCAGCCCGCCGGCGATGGCGCCGATGAGCAGCGCAACCAGCAACGACACGCCGAGCGTGCCCGGCACGGTGGCGAAGCCGAAGTCCAGCGAAACAGGCTGCGGGTTGAGCGCGCCGACAACGACGCCGGCAGCGATGCACAGCAGGGCAATGAGGAACCGGATCAGTCGCATGGTGCATGGGCCTGTTGTTGCAGGGCTCCAAGCTTAAACGACGCGTGGTCCATGCGATGCCGACGCCGCGGTCAGTCCTCGTCCGGAGGCAGCGGCATCACGTCGCTGACGCGTTCGCGCAGCTCCTTGCCTGGTTTGAAGTGCGGCACGTGCTTGCCCGGCAGCGCGACAGCGTCGCCGGTCTTGGGATTGCGGCCGGTGCGGGGCGGCCGGTAGTGCAGGGAAAAACTGCCGAAGCCACGGATCTCGATGCGCTCGCCGTGCGCCAGCGACCCGCCCATCATTTCCAGCAGCGACTTCACGGCCATGTCGACATCCTCCGCCTTCAGGTGCGCCTGGCGCTGGGTCAGGATGTCGATCAGTTCCGATTTGGTCATGGACACGGTCATCGTGGTGGCTGGCCGATACGGTGGCCCGGCGAGAACCGGGCCACCGCGTACCGCTTACTCGGACTTGTTGCTCTCCAGCTGCTCGCGCAGCAGGGCGCCGAGCTTGGTCGTGCCGCTGGAGGCATCGGACGAAGCACGGTTGTACTCGGCCAGGGTCTCGGCCGTCTCGGCCTCGTCCTTGGCCTTGATCGACAGCTGCAGCGAACGGCCCTTGCGGTCCATGCCGATGAACTTGGCCTCGATCGTCTCGCCGACCTTCAGTCGCTGGCTTGCATCCTCGACGCGCTCGTCGGCGATGTCGCGGGCCGCCACGTAGCCTTCCACGCCATCGGCCAGCTCGATCACCGCGCCCTTGGCGTCGACTTCCTTGACCGTGCCGCTGACCTTGGTGCCGCGCGGATGCGCCGCCATGAACTGGCCGAACGGATCCTGCTCGAGCTGCTTGACGCCCAGGCTGATGCGCTCGCGCTCCGGGTCGACCGCCAGCACCACGGCTTCGAGGGTGTCGCCCTTCTTCAGCTCGCGGGCCACGTCTTCGCCGGTGGAATTCCAGCTCATGTCGGACAGGTGCACCAGGCCGTCGATGCCGCCGTCCAGGCCGATGAAGATGCCGAAGTCGGTGATCGACTTGATCTGGCCCTCGACCTTGTCGCCCTTCTTGTGGATCGCGGCGAAGGTCTCCCACGGGTTGGAGGTGACCTGCTTGATGCCCAGCGAGATGCGGCGGCGCTCCTCGTCCACGTCCAGGACCATGACCTCGATCTCGTCACCGACCTGCACCACCTTGGACGGGTTGACGTTCTTGTTGGTCCAGTCCATCTCGGACACGTGCACCAGACCCTCGACGCCCGGCTCGATCTCGACGAACGCACCGTAATCGGTGACGTTGCTGACCTTGCCGAACACGCGGGTGTTGGACGGATAGCGGCGGGCGATGTTGTCCCACGGATCCTCGCCCAGCTGTTTCAGGCCCAGGCTGACGCGGTTGCGCTCCTTGTCGTACTTGAGCACGCGCACGTCCAGCTCCTGGCCGACTTCCACCACCTCGGATGGATGGCGCACGCGCTTCCAGGCCATGTCGGTGATGTGCAGCAGGCCGTCGATGCCACCCAGGTCCACGAACGCGCCGTAGTCGGTGAGGTTCTTGACCACGCCCTTGAGCACGGCACCCTCGACCAGCTTCTCCATCAGCGCCTCGCGCTCCTCGGAGTGCTCGCTCTCGACGACGGCACGACGGGAGACCACGACGTTGTTGCGCTTGCGGTCGAGCTTGATGAGCTTGAATTCCAGCTCCTTGCCTTCCAGGTACACCGGATCGCGCACCGGGCGCACGTCGACCAGCGAACCGGGCAGGAACGCGCGCACGTCGCGGATGTCGACGGTGAAGCCGCCCTTGACCTTGCCGCTGATGCGGCCGGTCACGGTTTCGTTCTTCTCGAGGGCTTCCTCGAGCTCGTCCCACACCATCGCGCGCTTGGCCTTCTCGCGCGACAGCACGGTCTCGCCGAAGCCGTTCTCGAGGCTGTCCAGCGCCACCTTGACGGTGTCGCCGACGGCGACGTCGATCTCGCCTTCGTCGTTACGGAACTGTTCGATCGGCACGATGCCTTCCGACTTGAGGCCGGCGTTGATGACGACCACGTCGGTGCGGACGTCGACCACGGTGCCGGTGACGATGGCGCCGGGCTTGAGCTTGGCCAGGTTGGCCTGGCTTTGTTCGAACAGTTCTGCGAATGATTCGGTCATTGGGAAATACTCGGTTGATGACACAGACCGCAGGTGCATGACGCCTGCCGGTCCACCCGTTGTCGGCTTGCGCGGGATTGCGCGTGGCCGTGAGTGTTGTGGTTGGAAAACCCGACGGCGAACCGGCGGGACCTGTAACGCCCTCCCCTTGTTGGCTGGAGGGATGTGGCGTCCTTCCCGGAGGAAGGGTTTCAACTCCCTCCCCTTCAAGCGGGAGGGTTGGGTGAGGGTGGCTTGAGTACGGCGCACGCGGTGCCGTCACGGAAAACCATCCCCATCCTTGCCTTCCCCTTGAAAGGGAAGGAATTTCGAGCGGCCGCGATACAGCCGCGACCACAGATTTGCTTATCCCATCCTTGCCTTCCCTTGATAAGGGGAGGAGTCCGGAGCAGGCATTACGCGCCTGCGACTTTCAGTACCCGCCCGACCACTTCGTCGATGCCGATGCCGGTGGTGTCGATGCGCACGGCGTCTTCGGCCGGTCGCAGCGGCGCCACCGCGCGGCTGGCGTCGCGGGCGTCGCGGGCGAGAATCTCGCGCAGCAGACCGGCCAATGTAACGGAAACCCCCTTGTCCTTCAACTGCTTATAGCGTCTTTCGGCCCTTTCCTCCGCGCTGGCGGTGAGGAAGACCTTGAACGGGGCATCGGGGAAGATCACCGTGCCCATGTCGCGGCCGTCGGCGACCAGGCCCGGCGGCTGGCGGAAGGCCCGCTGGCGATCCTTCAGCGCGGCGCGCACCGCGGGGATGGCCGCGATCGCCGAGGCCGCCGCGCCGGCGGTTTCGGTGCGCAGTTCGTCGGTGGCATCGTTGCCGTTGACCAGCACCCTCGGCTCGCCGCCCGCGTCGTCACGGAACCCGACCTCGGTATCGAAGGCGCAGCGCACCAGCGCGCCGGCGTCGTCCAGGTCCAGGTCACCCCAGCCAGCCGCCACGCCAACGGCACGGTACAGCGCGCCGGAGTCCAGGTAATGCCACCCCAGCCGCGCCGCCACGGCCCGGCTGATGGTGCCCTTGCCCGAGCCGGAAGGCCCGTCGATGGTCAGGACCGGAACCTCGTTCGCCGTCATTCGCGCTCCCCGCTGGTGTGATGATCCGGGCATTCTATAGGGCCGCATGCCCGCAACGGTCGAAAAAAAAACCCGCAAGCGCTTGAATCAGTGGGGAAAGGACCGCTAGAATAGCCGGCTTGTTTGTCCCAACCGTCTTTCGAGGTATGTCATGAAGGTCCTGTCCTCCCTGAAATCGGCGAAGGCCCGTCACCGCGACTGCAAGGTCGTGCGTCGCCGTGGCAAGGTCTTCGTGATCTGCAAGAGCAACCCGCGTTTCAAGGCGCGCCAGCGCTGAGCCGTCTCCCGGCTGCGCGCCGGGAACGCAAATGCTCCACGGAAAGGCCGCAGCAATGCGGCCTTTCGCCGTTTGTTGCCGGGGCCCCGGCTGGCCTGGCGCCCCGGCCCGCGTGACGGTGCGCCCATTCCCCGTCGCGGGCGTACCCGGCCGGCGGCGTAATCTGCTACAACGCAGCGGCATTCATCTTCAAGCTCCGGGGGAAACCATCATGTCGCGAGTCCTGATTTCGTTGTACGCCGCTGCCCTGCTCGGCATGGCCGGCGCCGCTTCCGCGGACGTCCTGCTGGTCGATCGCGTGCAGCAGGAAAACCAGGCGGCCATGCCCAGCCGCGGCATGAGCATGGCCCAGGTCGAAGCCCGCTTCGGCGCGCCCAGCCAGAAGCTCGATGCGCGCGGCGGCCAGAAGCGCCAGTGGCCCACCATCAACCGCTGGGTCTACCCTGGCTTTGTCGTCTATTTCGAAAAGAACCGCGTCATCGACGCCGTCGCGCAGAAGGCGGCCGCCAACGAGGTCGGCCCCAAGCCCGCCATCCGCTGACGCCGGCATCCCACCTGCCCGCCGCCCGGCGGGCTTGCAGCAGGTCGCCCAATGTCCGATTCCAGGCTGCGCTTCCCCGCCGAGTGGGAGCCACAGTCCGCCACCCTCATCGCCTGGCCGCACGCCGGGACCGACTGGGCCGACCGCCTCGGTGAGGTCGAGGACACCTATATCGCGCTGGTGGCGGCAATCACCCGCTTCCAGGACGTGCTGGTCTGCGTGGCCGACGATGACGTCGAGGCCTACGCACGGGCGCGGCTGGCGTCGGCGCGCGTGGACATGGACCGCGTCAGGTTCGTCCCGGCCGAGTACGACGACACCTGGCTGCGTGACTCCGGCCCGGTCACCCTGCGCGAGGGCGGGCGCTTCCGTCTGCTGGATTTCCGCTTTACCGGCTGGGGCGGGAAATTCGAAGCCAGCCGCGACGACCGCCTTGTCGAGCATCTGGACAAGGTAAACACATTCCTCAATAGTTCACGCCAAGCCATTGATTTTGCGTTGGAAGGCGGTGCGATCGACACGGACGGCGCGGGCACGCTGATGACCACGTGGCAATGCCTGCACGAACGCCATCCGGAGGTTGCGCGCGACGAACTGACCCGCCGCATGGCCGGCTGGCTGGCCCAGGACCGCGTGCTGTGGCTCGACCACGGTTATCTCGAGGGCGACGACACCGACGCCCATATCGACACCCTCGCCCGCTTCGCGCCGGACGACGCGATCGTTTTCCAGGCCTGCGACGACCCGGCCGACTCGCACCACGCCGAACTCGCAGCGATGGCCGGCGAAATCGCCGCGCTGCGCACGCCCGACGGGCGGCCGTATCGCCTGTTCCCGCTGCCGTGGCCGAAGCCCATCGTCGACGGGGGCCGCAGGCTGGCGGCCAGCTACGCCAATTTCCTGGTCATCAACGGCGCGGTGTTGATGCCCGCATACGGCGACGCCGCCGACGCGGCCGCCGCGGACGTCCTCGCCCGGGCGTTCCCCGGCCGCGAGATCGTACCCGTGCCCTGCCGCGCGCTGATCTGGCAGAACGGCAGCCTGCACTGCATCACCATGCAGTTGCCTGAAGGACTGGTGTAGCTTCGCGGGGCACCGGTCATTTGCCCTTCGCTATCGCTTTCGCTCCTGCTTCCGGAACCCCATGCCCCGCTACATCGCCCTGCTCCGCGGCGTCAGCCCCTTGAACGCGAAGATGCCGGCGCTGCGCGCCTGCTTCGAAGGTGCCGGGTTCACCAACGTCCGCACCCTCCTGTCCAGCGGCAACGTGGCGTTCGACGCGCCGCGGCGCGGTGAGGCGACGCTGGCGCGCCAGGCCGAAGCGGCGATGGCCGATGCGCTGGGACGCAGCTTCAAGACCTTCATCCGTTCGCAGGCGCAGCTGCGCGCGCTGCTCGATGGCGACCCGTTCCAGGCCTTCGAGCTTCCGCCCGGCGCGAAACGGGTGGTGACCTTCCTCGACGCCGCCCCGGCACCTCCGCCCGGACTGCCGATCACTAAGGCCGAAGCCAGCATCCTCGCCGTGAACGGCCGCGAGGTCTTCACCGCCTATGTCCCGGTGCCCGGAACGCCGGTGTTCATGACGCTGATCGCGAAAACCTTCGGCGACGCCACCACCACGCGCACCTGGGACACGCTGCATCGCTGCGCCGCGGCGTGAACGCCACGCAGCGTTCATACCTGTCCAACCCGGCAGTCCCTACAATCCCGCACATGAAGACGAAAACCCTCCCGGTCGCCCTGGTGCAGGAGCGCAACCACGGCAGCGCCGAAGACAACCTCGCCGTGATCGAACAGCGCGTGGCCGAAGCCGCGCGCCAGGGCGCGAAGCTGGTGCTGCTGCAGGAACTGCACAACGGCGCCTACTTCTGCCAGCACGAATCGGTCGACGAGTTCGACCTGGCCGAACCCATCCCCGGCCCCAGCACCGAACGGTTGTCGGCGCTGGCGAAGCAGCACGGCGTGGTGCTGGTCAGCTCGCTGTTCGAGAAGCGCGCCACCGGCCTGTACCACAACACCGCCGTCGTCTTCGACACGGACGGTTCCACCGCCGGCAAGTACCGCAAGATGCACATCCCGGACGACCCGGGCTTCTACGAGAAGTTCTACTTCACGCCGGGCGACCTCGGCTTCGAGCCGATCGACACCAGCGTCGGCCGCCTCGGCGTGCTGGTGTGCTGGGACCAGTGGTACCCGGAAGCCGCGCGGTTGATGGCACTGGCCGGCGCCGAACTGCTGCTCTATCCCACCGCGATCGGCTGGGACCCGAACGACGACCAGTCCGAAAAGGACCGCCAGCGCGACGCCTGGATCCTCAGCCACCGCGGCCACGCCGTTGCCAACGGCCTGCCGGTGCTGTCGTGCAACCGCGTCGGCCACGAGCCTTCGCCGCTGGGTGCGTCCGGGATCGACTTCTGGGGCAACAGCCATGTGCTCGGCCCGCAGGGCGAGTTCCTGGCCGAAGCGGCTGGCGACCCCGCCGTCCTGCTGTGCGAGGTCGACCTCGGCCGCAGCGAGCACGTGCGCCGCATCTGGCCGTTCCTGCGCGACCGCCGCATTGATGCCTACGGCGACCTGCTGCGCCGCTACCGCGACTAGGCAGTTCCCTTCCCGGCTCCTTTCCTCGGCACGTCGAACATCAGCGCGTCCAGGTAGCTGCGGCACCACGCATCGATGTCGTTTTCGCGCAGGTAGGCCATCAGTGCCTGCCAGCGTTCGATGCGTTCGTCGCGCGGCATGCGGGCCGCCGTGTCGATGGCGTCGGCCACGCCGTCGAGATCGTACGGATTGACCAGCAACGCCTCGCGCATCGCATAGGCGGCGCCCGCAAGCATCGACAGCACCAGCACGCCCGGATCGTCGGGGTCCTGCGCGGCCACGTACTCCTTGGCCACCAGGTTCATGCCGTCGCGCAGCGGCGTGACCAGGCCGATGCGGGCGATGCGGTAGAAACCGGTCAGCGTGCCGCGGGCGAAATTGCGGTTGACGTAGCGCAGCGGCGTCCAGTCCGCAGTGGCGTGGCTGCCGTTGATGTGCCCGGCAATGCGCTCGAGCTCGGTGCGCAGCAGCTTGTATTCGGCCACCTCGCCGCGCGAAACCGGTGCGATCTGCAGGTACGTCAAGCCGCGCTTGCGGCTGCCGTGCCGCTCGAGGTAGCGCGCGAAACCGCGGAAGCGTTCCGGCAGCCCCTTGGAATAGTCGAGCCGGTCGACGCCGATCACCAGTTCCCGCGGCCTCAGGCTCTCGCGCAGCGAACGCACGGTGGGTTTGGACAGTGCCCGCGGGGCCTCCGTGGCGATCTGGTCCGTGTCGATGCCGATCGGGAACGCCGCGGCGCGGAACCTGCGCCCACCGGGCGCTTCCAGCATGCCATCGCCGGCCACGCGACCGCCGCCGAACAGGCGCACATAGTCCTGGAAACGCTCCACATCGCGAAGCGTCTGGAAGCCCACCAGGTCATAGGCGTACAGCGTCGAGAACAACCGCGCGTGGTCAGGCAGTGCCGCAGCCAGGTCCGCCGACGGCATCGGTACATGCAGGAAGAAGCCCATCCGGCAGCCGATCCCGCGCTCGCGCAGCAGGCTCGCCAGCGGGATCAGGTGGTAGTCGTGGATCCAGACCACATCGTCCTCGCGCAGCAGCGGCGCGAGTTTGTCCGCGAACAGCGCATTGACCCGCGCGTAGCCGATACGCGTGTTGCGGTCGTAGTCGACCAGGTCGAGGCGGAAGTGCAGCAGCGGCCACAGGGTGCGATTGGAGAAGCCGTTATAGTACGCATCCAGGTCCGTGCGCGACAGATCCATGGTGACGTAACGGATGTTGCCTTCGCGCGCCTCGTGCAACTCGCCGCCGCCTTCGCGCACCGATTTCCCGCTCCACCCGAACCAGATCCCGCCGCGCTCGCGCAGCGCGGCCTCCAGCCCCACCGCAAGCCCGCCCGCCCGGCTTTCCCCCGGCGTGGCGACGCGGTTGGAGACGACAACCAGGCGGCTCACGAGAAGTCCTGCCACGGGCGCGACAGCCGCATCGCGGCCATCACAAGCCCCACGTGCGAATAGGTCTGCGGGAAGTTGCCCCAGGGCTCGCCGGTATCGAAGGCAAGGTCCTCGGACAACAGGCCCAGGTGGTTGCGACGCTCGAGCACGCCTTCGAACAACGTGCGCGCCTCGTCCCTGCGCCCGATGGCGGCAAGTGCGTCGATGTACCAGAACGTGCAGATGGTGAAACTGGTTTCCGGCACGCCGAAATCGTCCTCGGCAACGTAGCGGTACAGACCGTCGCCGCGCTTGAGGGTGCGGCCGATGGCCTCCACGGTGGCAACGAACCGCCGATCGTCGGCGGCGATGAAGCCCAGGTCCGCCAGCAGCAGCAGCGAGGCATCCAGGCGCTTGCCGTCGAACACGTCGACGAAGTGGCCAAGCGCTTCGTTCCAGCCGCGCCCGAGCACCGTCGTGCGGATGGCATCGGCGCGCTCGCGCCAGAGGCGATGCCTGTCCTCCAGCCGCAATGCATCGGCGATCATCGCCAGCCGGTCGCAGGCAGCCCAGCACATGACGCTGGAATAGGTATGTACCTCGGCGCGACCGCGGAATTCCCACAGCCCGGCGTCGGGCCGGTCGTGCAGCGCCCAGGCGCGCTCGCCCAGCGGTTCCAGGCGGCGGAACGCGGCTTCGTCGCCCGGGTTTTCCAGCCGCCGGTCGAAGAACATCTGCGCCGACGCCAGCACTACCGCGCCGTAGGTATCGTGCTGCTTCTGCACCCAGGCCAGGTTGCCGCGGCGCACCGGGCCCATGCCGCGATAACCACGCAACGCCGGCATCTCCTCCTCGGCCAGTTCCGCCTCGTAGGCGATGCCGTACACCGGCTGCATGTCGCCGTCATCGCCTGTGGCCAGGTTGAAGATGTAGTGGATGTACTCCTCCATCGACCGGGTCGCGCCGAGACGGTTGAGCACGCGCACTACAAACGCCGCGTCGCGCAGCCAGCAGTAGCGGTAGTCCCAGTTGCGCTGGGTACCGGGCGCCTCGGGGATGGAGGTCGTCAGCGCGGCGATGATGCCGCCGCTGTCCTCGTACTGGCACAGCTTGAGCGTGATCGCGCTGCGGATCACCGCTTCCTGCCATTCGGCCGGGATCGACAGGTAACGCACCCATTCGTGCCAGTACTGCCGCGTGCGCAACTCGGCCTCGCGCACGAACTCCTCGACCGGCCGGGCCAGCGTCTCGTCCGGGCCGAGCACGAAGTGCAGGTCGCGGTCGAGCACGATCGACAGCTCGTCGCGCAGCACGCGCAGCGGCAGGTCGGTGGTCACGCGCAGCGTCATGCCCGGCAGCAGGAAGCGCATGTGGTTGCTGCCCCAGGTGTGCTCCGGCACGCGCGCGCCCCAGTCCACCAGCGGCCGCAGGCGCACGCGGATGCGCGGGCTGCCCGACAGCACGCGCACGCGGCGCGCCAGCATCACCGGCCGGTAGAAGCGCCCGTGCTGCTGCCAGCGCGGCGCGAAATCGGTGATCTCGATCGCCCCATCGTCGCTATCTCGCAGCACCGTGCGCAGGATGGCGGTGTTCCTGTCGTACGCCTGCTGCGACGAGGCGAATCCTTCCAGCTCGATGTCCCAGAACCCGCCGTCCTGCCGCGGCTGCAGCAGCGCGCAAAAGGCCGGATCGCCATCGAAGGCCGGCAGGCAGCCCCACACCAGCCGCGCGCGCGCATCGAACAGCACGCCGAAGCTGCCGTTGCCGACCAGGCCCAGATCGAGGTCCTGCGACGCCCGGCAGTCTGGCGGTTGGCGTTCGACGGAACCGGGCATCAGTCCACCTCGTGGTCGCCCTGCATGTCGTCCCGCACGCCAAGCCACGCACGCACCGCGGCAGGATCGCGCAGATGGAAGCGCGCCTCGCTCGGGCTGCGGTCACCGACCAGCACGCTGATTCCCTCGCGCGCGTTGACCTGTTCGAAGCCGCTTTCGTCGGTGAAGTCGTCACCGGCGAAAACAGGCGTACGGCCGCGGTACGGCGGCACCTCCAGCAGCGCGGCGATCGCGTGCCCCTTGTCGAGGCCGCCTTCTCCATCGCCACCCGGATACAGTTCCGCGACCTGCCTGCCCTGCTGGAGCCGGTAACCCGGAAGCTGTTCGAGCGAATGCGCGGCAAAGGCCTGCAGGGCCGGCTCGGCGTCCGGTGCGCGCCGCCAGTGCAGCGCAAGCGCGCGTCCCTTGTCCTCCACCACCACGCCTTCGTAGACCGCGGCCAGGCGCTGTGCGGCATCGCGGATCGCCGCCAGCGCGGGCGGCGACGCGGCCACCCCGGAGTTGAGCTGCCTGCTGCGGCACTCGGCGCCATGCAGCCCCACCGCGTCGAAGCGCAGGGGGGCGAACAGCTCGTCGAGCTTCGCGATCGTGCGCCCGCTCACCAGCGCCAGCGCGCCGCAGAGGCGCGACTGCAGCGCGGCGAGCCGTTCGCGCAGACCGTCCGGCATCACCACCGCGTCAGGCGTGTCGGCAAGCTCCAGCAGGCAGCCGTCGACGTCGAGGAACAGGGCCCAGTCGTCGGTCGGCAATGGTGGCGCGGGGACCTTCGCGGCAGGGCTGTCGCATCCGCCGCCGGCAATTTGCTTCGTATCACTGCCTTGCATTCGCGGCATGATGGCGCGCGCGGCCGTAAACCGGCGTGAATCGTCAGCCCAGGCGCATGCCGCTTTCGCCGTCGAAGAAATGCGCGCGCGCCGGCAGGTGCGACAGGCGCACGCGGTCGCCGGGGTTCGGCAAACCGCTCGGCGGCTGCCGCAGCACGATCTCGTCGTCGCCGCAGCGCAGGTTGACGAACGCCTCGTTGCCGACCGGCTCCACCGCCTCCACCTGCGCAGGCAGCGTCGCGTCGTCACCGCCGATGCGCATGTCCTCCGGGCGCAGGCCGACCGTCAACGATTGCCCGACGCGCGCGTGCAGCGCGCCGCGCATCGATTCTTCCGGCGACAGGGGCAGCTCGATGCCGTCGCGAACATGCAGCCGCAGCCCGTGGTCGCCGTCGTGCAGCTCGCCGCGGAGCAGGTTCATCTTCGGACTGCCAAGGAAAGTGGCGACGAAGACATTGGCCGGTCTGTCGTACAGCGCCATCGGCGTGTCGATCTGCTGGATCTCGCCGTCCTTCAGCACCACGATGCGCTGGCCCAGCGTCATCGCCTCGATCTGGTCGTGGGTGACGTAGACCATGGTCGCGCCGAGCTGCCGGTGCAGGCGCGCGATTTCCACCCGCATCGACATGCGCAGCTTGGCGTCGAGGTTCGACAGCGGCTCGTCGAGCAGGAAAACCTGCGGCTTGCGCACCAGTGCCCGCCCCAGCGCGACGCGCTGGCGCTGGCCGCCGGACAGCGCGCCGGGCTTGCGGTCGAGCAGCTGGTCCAGCTCCAGCGTTTTCGCGGCCTCGGCGACGCGGCCGGCGATGGCGGCCCTGTCGTGGCCGCGCAGCTTGAGCCCGAATGCGAGGTTCTCCGCCACCGTCATGTGCGGGTACAGCGCGTAGCTCTGGAACACCATCGCGATGTCGCGGTCCTTCGGCGGCACCTCGTTGACCACGCGGTCGCCGATGCGCAGCGTGCCCGAGCTGATCTCCTCGAGCCCTGCAATCATCCGCAGCAGCGTCGACTTGCCGCAGCCCGACGGCCCGACCAGCACCAGCAGCTCGCCGTCGGCCACCTCGAAGCTCGCGCCGGCCACGCCGACCACGCCGTTCGGGTACACCTTGCGCAGGTTGTCGAGCTGGACGCTGGCCATCGTTTCTCCGGTTCCGGGCCCGCCGGGCCCCGGTTTGTTGTCCGCCGTCGCGGTTCGGGCGGCTGCCGGCGCGAAAGGCCGGACAAGCCGCGGGCATCGCCCTGGCGGACATTACACTGGCGCGATTCGTTCCGGTATCTTGGCATGTAATCGTTTTCATGCCGATTCCGGAACCCACGTCTCCGAGGTCCACATCGATGTCGAAGGATTTTTCGTTCCCGAAGGGATTCCTGTGGGGTGCGGCGACCGCCGCCCACCAGATCGAGGGCTCGCCGCTGGCCGACGGTGCCGGGCCGAGCATCTGGACCCGCTTCGCGCATACCCCCGGGATGACCCTCAACGGCGACACCGGCGACGTCGCCTGCGACCACTACCGGCGCTGGAAGGACGACGTGAAACTGATGCGCGAACTGGGCCTGCAGGCCTACCGCTTCAGCGTGTCGTGGTCGCGCATCCTGCCCGAGGGCACCGGCCGGGTGAACCAGGCGGGCCTGGACTTCTATTCGCGGCTGGTCGACGAGCTGCTGGCCAACGACATCGAACCGCTGCTCACCCTGTACCACTGGGACCTGCCTGCCGCGCTCGACGACCGCGGCGGCTGGCTCAACCGCGACAGCGCGGACTGGTTCGCCGAGTACGGACGCGTGCTGTACTGCGCACTCGATGGCCGGGTGAAGAAGTGGGTCACTCTCAATGAGCCCTGGGTGGTCACCGACGGCGGCTACCTGCACGGCACGCTGGCGCCCGGCCACCGCAGCAGGTACGAGGCGCCGATCGCCAGCCACAACCTGATGCGCGCGCACGGCGCTGCGGTGCAGGCCTACCGCGCCGAGGGCAGCCACGAGATCGGGCTGGTGGTGAACATCGAGCCCAAGTACGCGGCCAGCGACTCCGAAGCCGACCAGACCGCGGTGCGCCGCGCGCATGCGTACATGAACGAGCAGTACCTGCACCCTGCCCTGCTCGGCCGCTATCCGGACGAGCTGAAGGAGATCTTCGGCGACGCCTGGCCGGAGTTTCCGCAGGATGATTTCAAGCTGATCGTGCAGCCGCTGGATTTCGTCGGCATCAACTACTACACGCGCAGCGTCACCCGGGCCAACGACAGCTACCCGCTGGGCGCCGGTTCCGTGCGGCAGCCGCTTGGCACCTACACCGAGACCGGCTGGGAGGTGTTCGAGCAGGGCCTGACCGACCTGCTGCTGTGGTTCAAGCGGACCTACGGCGACCTGCCCGTGTACATCACCGAGAACGGCGCCGCGTTCTTCGACCCGCCGGTGGCCGGCGACGACGGCCGCGTCCGCGACCCGCTGCGCACCGACTACCTGCGCAGGCACATCGCGGCGATCCACGACGCGATCGGCGCCGGCGTCGACGTGCGCGGCTACATGGCGTGGTCGCTGCTGGACAACCTCGAATGGTCGCTGGGCTATTCCAAGCGCTTCGGCCTCGTGCACGTGAACTACGACACCCAGGTGCGCACGCCGAAGGACAGCGCACGCTGGTATTCGCGACTGATCGAAACGCATGGCAGCGCGCTGGCCGAGCCGCTGCCGTAGGCCGCGGATGCGGCGTCCGCTGCGCCGGACACCGCAACCCGGTTACCCTGTCAGCCGGTGGAGGGGGAATTGAACCGGATGAACAACACCGGCCCGGACGTACTGCTCGCCGACATCGGCGGCACCAACGCGCGCTTCGCGCTCGCTCACACGTCCACGCGGCCGCCCCTGCTCGATGGCAGCGTGGAGGAATACGCCGTCGCCGAATTCCCTTCGCTGGGCGATGCAGCGCGTCATTACCTGGATTCGCAGGGCGCCGGCAGCCACGTGCGGGACGGTGTTTTCGCGGTGGCCGGCCGCGTCGAAGGCGGGCATGCCCGCATCACCAACCATCCCTGGACGATCGACGCACCGCGCATCGAGGCGATGCTCGGCTTCGAACGGGTGCGGCTGGTCAACGATTTCGCCGCGCAATCCATGGCGATTCCGGCGCTGCAGCCCGGCGACCTGGCCACGCTGGGCGGCGTGCAGTGGGCGCCCGACACCACGCAGCGCGACCGCAGCTACGCCGTCATCGGGCCGGGCACCGGCCTGGGCGTCGGCGTGCTGCTGGTGCGCGACGGCAGGCCCTGGCCGCTGGAAACCGAGGGTGGCCACGCCAGTTTCCCGCCCGGCACGCCCGAGGAGATCGCCATCCTCCAGCAGCTGTCGGAGCAGTTCGGCCGCGTGTCCAACGAGCGGCTGGTGAGCGGCCCGGGGCTGGTCAACATCCATCGCGCGCTGAGCGCGATCGCCGGCGTTGATCCCGGCCCGATGCGCCCGGAGGACGTCACCACCGGCGCCGCCGCGGGCGATGCCCGCTGCATGCGTGCGGTCGACGTGTTCTGCGCGGTGTTCGGCGCCATCGCCGGCGACCTGGTGCTGACAACCGGCGCCTGGGATGGCGTGTTCCTCACCGGCGGGCTGGTGCCGCGGATGCTGGACGCGCTGCGGCACTCGGGCTTCCGCCAGCGCTTCGAAAACAAGGGGCGGTTCTCGCCGAACCTGGCGCGCGTCCCGTCGACGGCGATCCTGCACCCGCAGCCCGGCCTGCTCGGCTGCGCGGTCATCGCGCAACAGGCGGGGGCAGCCGCATGAGCACCCGCGACGACATCCTGCCCGAGGCGGAAATGGCCGGGCCGCGCGTGCATTTCCTGTCCTACCAGAGCGCCGAGCAGTGGGCGTGGGCGGGCGCCGTGGTGCTTGCCGGCGAACTGCGACGCGCACTGGAGCAGCGCCCGCGCGCGCGCCTGCTGCTGTCCGGTGGTTCCACGCCGGGGCCGGTCTACCGGGCGCTCGCGCGCGCGCCGCTGGACTGGGACCGCATCGACGTGGCCCTGGTCGACGAGCGCTGGCTGCAGCCGGACGACCCCGACAGCAACTCGCACCTGGTGCGCACCACGCTGTTGCAGGACAAGGCCGAGAGCGCGCGCTTCGAAACCCTGACCCGCCCTGGCCGCAGCATCGAGCAGGCCGTGGCCGCGGCCAACCTGCACGCCAGCCAGGTCCCCGACGCCGTGGTCCTGGGCATGGGCGACGATGGCCATACCGCCTCGCTGTTCCCCGGCCTGCGCGGGCTGGAGCAGCTGCTGGCCAGTCCCAATGCCTACGTGCCCGTCGACGCCGCCGGCTGTCCCGGCGCGGGGCCATGGCCGCGGCGGATCAGCCTCACCCCGGCCGGGCTTGCGCCGTCGCGGATGCGGCTGCTGCTGATCCGCGGCGAACACAAGCGGCGCCTGTTCGAGCAGGCGATGGACGGCGACGATCCGGTCGAACTGCCGATCCGGATGGCGTTCACGACGCCTGGGACGCGGTTGCGGGTGCACTGGTGCGCATGATGGCGGCCGGGCCGCGGAACCCGTGCCCGCCCCTGCCGGGCCACCAGTACCACGACCCATCCGGCGATGGATCGCGGCGTTCTTGTCGAAGCGACTAGAGTTCCGGCAGCCCACCCTCGTCGCCGCAAGCGTAGAAGCCGATCGACGAGTACTGCGTGTGGATACCCCAGTCGATCGGATACGGACCGTTGGGACAGGTCGCATTGCCGTAGACATCCACGCCGACGATCTCGTTCCGCTCGGCGGACGCGTAATAGGTCGTCACCAGCAGGGAGCCCTGCGGCGGCATGGGCAACGCCATGCTCGCTCCCGACGACAGTGCAGCGGCCACGACCAGCACTCCCGGCAACTTCCGGCGGCACGCACGTGCAAGATCCTTCCCTTTCATGTCGGCACCTCTCCGTTTCGTCCGGATGGACGCGCCTAGCTATAGCGCGGCGACATGGCGGGTTCCATGACCGGTTGCCGGGTTCGGAAGACGCAAGGTCCCAACGACGACATGGCGTGGGCGGCAAGGCGGGCGCTCACGGCTTCCGGAGGCGGATTTCCACGTTTGCGGGCACCGCGTGGATCCGCAGCTCGCCGTCATCCCAATCCATCGGCTTGCCATCGACAATCGCGAGGCCCGGTTCGCCCGGATACGGCCACGGCAGCACCAGGCCGCCCGCCGGCGGCGTCACCCCCGCGTCGATCTCCAGTCGCAGCAAGCCTTCCTGCCGGCGCAGCGAATAGCCCAGCGCGCCCTGCGGCGTGTGCAGGCCGTGGATCGCCACGCCCTCGCCTTCGAACCAGTCGACCGGCAGGCCGGCGGCCAGCACGATGCTGGCGTCCGCGTCGCGCGCGTAGGCGAACATGTCCAGCGCCGAGCGCACGAAGTCCGACGCCACCCAGGCGTGCGGCAGGTCGCCGACGAAGAACGGCTCGCGCGGCGTGCGCGAAACCACTTCGGCCCACTGGTTCCAGGCCCGCGGCGCGCGGTCGTCCATGAAGTATCGGGCCGCGTGCCAGGCACGCTCGCGCCACCCCAGCCTCACGAAGGCGGATACGTTGCGCCATTCGTAGGGCGTGTAGTCCTTCCACTCCCGCTCGCCGTTCTCGCGCTGGCGGAATTCGCGCCAGTAGCGTTCGAAAGTGTTGCGCAGCAGGTCGTCCGGCAGCCGTCCCTGCTCGCCGCCCGGCGCCAGCGCGATGGTGGTCGAGGTGGCATCGAAGTCGCCCAGCTCCGCGGCGCCGGGGATGAAGTCGATGCCATGCGCCTGCGTCGCGGCGCGGATCGAGGCATACAGGTCGTCGCGGAACTGGTCGCGCGACGCGGCCATGCGCCGCGCCTGGTCGTCCTTGCCGAGCACTTCGGCGATCTCCACCGCGTCCTTGTAGCCGCGCAGCGCCCAGAAGTCGTCCCAGTACGAATGCATCGGCTTGGCCGAATAGCCCTCATGGCTGATCGAGGCCGGCATCAGGCCGTAGAACGCGGGATCGAGCTTGCGGTTGGCCTCGGTGCGCTCGCCCAGGCGCAGCTTCTCCATGTAGTCGAACGCGCCGCGCACGTGCGGCCACATGCGTTCGAGCGCAGCCTTGTCGCCGTCGTGGCGGTACAGCTCGGCGATGCTGAAGATCAGTTCGCCATGGCTGTCGTTTTCCGGCACCGGATCACTCCCGCGGTCGTCCACGCAGCACGGCACCATGCCGTCGTCGAACTGGTACGGCGCGTACCAGTCCACGTACGCGCGCACCGCGTCGGTGCGACCCATGCGCAGCAGGCCCTCGGAAATCATCGCGCCGTCACGGATCCAGCTGCGCGCATACGAGCGCGTACCGGGCTGGAGGCGCGGGCCGATGCGCGAGACCAGCATGTGCGCGGTGGCCGTGCGCAGCGTGTCGACCAGAGCCTGTCCTTCGGGTGGCACCTTGACGCGGACCAGGTCGAGCTTCTCCCGCCACCTGCGCGCGGTGTCCGCCTGCCATGCATCCGCATCCCACTCATTGCTTTTCAGCGACATGTCGCCGATCAGCGGCACCAGCAGGTCCACCTCGCGTCGCTCGCCCGGCTGCAGCGCAACCTCATACAGCAACGCGCCGGAAGCCAGTCCGTCGGGATCCACGGCCGTCGTCGTCTCCGGCCGTACCCCGTCGGCCAGCAGGCTGGCCGCCATGCCGGCGTCGAAGCTGCTGGCGAAATACGTGTCCGGCGGCTGTCGTGCGAACACCCGCGGCCGGCCGTTGACCTCGGTCGCGATGCGGTCCACCGAAAGGCTGTCGATGCGGCTGACCCCGCCGACCGTGCTCAGGAACTGCGTCGGCGGGTTGACCTGCAGCGGGCGGATGGCCAGCGCGAGCGTGTAGGTGCGCGGCACATCGGTGGTGTTCTCCAGCACGTAGCGCGACACCAGCTGCGCAAGATCCGCACTGCCATGCGCGAATGCGGTGACGCGCAGGCCGAAGTCCGGGTGCTTCCAGGCTACGCCTGGAATCGGCAGGTAGCCGTCCTCGAGCGACTGCGTGGCTTCGACGTCGGCCCAGCTCACGAATTTGTCTCCGACCAGCACGAATGGTTCGATCCGGAAACCGCCACGGGACACTTCGACCGCCCCGTCCTCGCCGATCAGGCCCTGGTCGCTGCCACCGTCGACACCGATGATCGTCCAGTACGCCTGCTCGCCGCTGAAGCCGCGCGGGAACAGGCCGCGCCGGGACTGCCCGGCCACCGAGCGGATGAAATCGTTTGGCGTGGCGGCGAACGCCAGCGGTTCGGCCTTCACTTCCGCAAGCCTGCGCGCCTGCCCCGGTCCGCCCTGCACCACGATGCCGACGTAGCGTGCCTCGGATTCCGGCAGCGCGATCCAGTCGGTGCCGCCGTTGCCCGCCGTGACCCGGCGCACGTCGCGGAACACCTTGCCGTCCGTCGACACCTGCACGTCGTATCGCGACGCCTGCACACCCTCCGCCCAGCGCAGGGTCAGGCCACCGAACTCGCGCACCCGGCCCAGGTCAAGGACCAGGCGGTCGCCGTCGCGGCCTTCCCAGGCGGTGTCCACGTTGCCGTCGACCGCCGCGGAGGCATCGCCGGATGGCGCGCTGGCAATCGCGGTCAGCGGACTGTCGTCGGCGGGTGCCAGCTGCTCCAGCCGCAGCGCATCGAAGCACACCGAACCCTTGCCACCGACCCGGTTGTAGACGGTGAACTCCAGCTTCGCGCTGTGGCGCAGCACGCGGTCCGGATCCGGCCCCCAGGCCTTGTCGATGTGGCGTTTCTTGTAGCGCACCGGCGTCCACTGCGCGGGGAAGTCGTAACCGGCCTTCTTCACCCACCACACGTTGTCGCCGCTGTCGTCGACGAACTTCATCTCGAGGTCGTTGGCCGGCGAATCGCCGCGCAGTTCGAAGGCGAAGGCGTAGTTGTCCGGATAGTCGATCGGCAGGTCGCGCTGGATCCCGGCATAGCCGGACACGCCATTGAAGTCGTAGTCCAGGCACAGCGCCCTGCCCTGCACGCCATCCACGATGCGCAGCGTGCCGCTGACCTGGTTGGAGGCCACCACGCGCCAGGGCGTTGCGTCCTCGAAGCCGTCGAGGAGCCGTGGCTCGCCGATGACCTGCTGGGCGAGTGCGGGGACGGGAGACAGCAAAAGCAGCACGCCCAGGATTTTTCGAAGCGTCGTTGCCGCGAAAGCGGGAACCCGGTGCCTTGCGCTGCTAGTGCCGCAACGGTCCAGACCGAAGGCGCTGGGTTCCCGCTTTCGCGGCAACGAGGACAACACGATGTTCGACACGGGTTTCACCTCACACTCCCTGGGGTTGCAGCCATCACTGGCCGGGCGTTTGCCATCGCCCGGGCCAATGGTTCGCAAGCGTGACGGCTCACCCCTTCACGCTCCCGAGCAGCAGCCCCTGGATGTAGTGCCGCTGCAGCACCAGGAACAGCAGCAGCACCGGCACGATGGTCACGACGGAGCCGGCCATCATCAGTTCGTTGTCCTGCACGTGCTCGCGCGACAGCGAGGCCAGCGCGACCGGCAGCGTCTGCAGGTCCTGATCGCTGAGCACGATCAGCGGCCACATGAAATCGTTCCACGCGGCCATGAAGCTGAAGATCGCGAGCGTCACGATGATCGGCTTCAGCGCCGGCATCACGATCTGGAAGAAGATCCGCATTTCGCCGGCGCCGTCGATGCGCGCGGCCTCCAGCAGCTCGTCCGGGATCGAGCGCGCGTACTGGCGCACCAGGAAGATGCCGAAGATCGTCGCCATGCCCGGCACGATCGCGCCCATGTACGTGTTCACGAACCCCATCTGCTTGAGCAGCAGGAACAGCGGCATCATCGCCACCTGCGCCGGAATCACCAGTGCCGCCAGCAGCAGCCGGAAGATGCGCTCGCGTCCGGCGAACCTGAGCTTTGCGAATGCATAGCCGGCCATGGTGTTGAACAGCAGCGACAGCACCGTCACGCACGAGGCGACCAGGAAGCTGTTGAACAGGAAGCGCCCCATGCCCGCCTTCGCGAACAGCTCGCGGTAGTTGTCGAGCGTGGGCGCGGCCGGCAGCAACGGCGGCGGGAAGTGCGCCGCCTCGCCGGTCTGCATGAACGAGACCGCCAGCATCCACAGCAGCGGCGCCAGGCTGAGCACGGCGAGTGCGACCAGCAGGCCGTTGACGACGGCGGTGGCGAAGGTCCTGTTCACTCCACCCCCTTGCGCCGCGCGAACCACAGCAGCCCGCTGGTCACCGCCACCATCAGCACGAACAGCAGGAACGCCACCGCCGAAGCGTTGCCCAGGTTCCACCACTTGAAGCCCTCGTCGTACATCAGGTACAGCACGCTCTTGGTGCTCTCCAGCGGCCCGCCCTGGGTCATCACGTAGGGCTCGGCGAACAGCTGGAAGTAACCCGACATGGTCAGGATGCCGACCAGCAGCAGCACCGGTCCCAGCATCGGCAGGGTGACGTGGCGGAACTGCCGCCAGGCGCCGGCGCCATCGATGCGCGCGGCTTCGTACAGGTCCTCCGGGATCGACTGCAGGCCGGCGAGGAAGATGATCATGTTGTAACCGAAGTTCTTCCACACCGCGAACAGGATGATCGTCGGCATCGCCCAATGCGGGTCGCCAAGCCAGTCAACGGGATCGATGCCGATCGACGACAGCCCCCAGTTCACCAGCCCGTATCGGGTGTGGAACAGGTAGCGCCAGATCACGGCCACCGCCACCACCGTGGTCACCACCGGCGCGAAGTACGCCGTACGGAAGAAGCCCTTGAAGCGTCCGAGCTTCGAATGCAGCAGCACCGCCGCACCCAGCGACACCGCGATCGACAGCGGCACGCCGACGACCACGAAGTAAAGCGTGTTGCCCAGCGTCTTCCAGAACAGCGGGTCGTGCAGCAGGCCGACATAGTTGTCGAAGCCGACGAAGCGCAGGTTGTGGATGTCGGCCAGCGCATAGATGTCGAAGTCGGTGACGCTCAGCGCCAGCGCCGCGACCACCGGCAGGAAGAAGAACACCGCGATCACCAGCAGCGCCGGCGCGGCGAAGGTCCAGCCGGCGAGCGAGCGGGTCATGGCGTGGTTCCCGCGGGCGCGGGGCGCGCTGTTGCACGCGTGCCTGGCGGCTTTGCGAAGCCGGCAACAATGGTGGCTGGCCGCCGCGGCTCCTGTTGCCGTTGCTCTTGATCGTCATTCCCGCGCGGGCGGGACAAGCGCGACGCGCGCAACATGGCCGATGCCTGCACGTCCCCGCCGGTTCCGGCAGCCGGATGATCGCCACGCTGCTCCAGCATCCACCGCCGCTTCTCCAGGATCGCGTCCGTCCGCCGATCGAGTTCGGCCGCCGCCTGATCCACGTCCAGCCGCCCTTTGGCGACCAGTTCGCCCACCAGCTTCAACTCGGTGGCGATGCGCTCCCACTCCGGCACTTTCGGCGTCGGCACCGCGCGCTCGAGCTGGTCGCGGAAGGCGCGTGCATAGCGGTCACCGGCAAGTTCGGGATCCTCCCACGGCGAGCGCCGCGGCGGCAGGTTGCCGGTCAGCCCGTGGAAGCGGACCTGGACTTCGGGATCGGACAGGTAGGCCACCAGCTTCCACGCCGCCTCCTTGTGCTGCGATTTGCGGAAGACGACGAAGCTGGTACCGCCGGCCACCGACGCGCCCGGGCCGTCCGGTCCCGGCAGCGGCATCGTCATCCACGCGTCCGACAGCTCCGGCGGCAGGCGCTTGCGGAACTCGGCGATATTCCACGGGCCGTTGATGTAGAAGCTGAAATAACCCTTGCCGAACTCGTCCCAGACGTTGGAGATCGCGGTATTGCCCACCTTCGGCGCCCAGCCCCTGTCGAAGATCTCCTTGTAGAAGGCGAGCGTGCGCCGGAAACCTTCGCTGCGGAAATTGCCGTAACGCCCGCCGTCGCGCAGCAGCGGGTCGTGGATGGCGAGGTTGAGCAGCGGTTCCGACTCGTTGAGCGGCAGCAGGATCGCGAAACGGTCGGGACCGACCTCTTGCTTGACCGCGGCCATCGCCGCGCGCCACTGCTCCCAGTCCGTCGGCAGGCGTTCGACACCGGCCTCTCGCAGCAGGTCGACGCGATAGAACGGCAGCCGCGTCTCCACGTACCACGGCACCGCGTACGTAGTGCCATCGATGACGCCGCTGTCCCAGGCGCCCGGGTAATAGTCGTCGACGTCGACTCCCGGCGTCGTCGCGATGCGCCCGTCCAGCGGCTCGAGCGCGCCGAGCAGGGCGAACTCCGGGATCCAGGTGTTGCCCAGCGGGGTGACGTCGGGCAGCGAGTCGCCGGCGAAGGCGGTCAGCAGCTTCTCGTGCGCCGACAGCACCGGCATCTGCTGCAGGTCGACATGGATGCCGGGGTTACGCCGCTCGAATTCCGGCAGCAGCTTCGCGACCTGCTCGCCTTCGAACCCCATCACCCAGAGCGTGATGGTCTCGCGCGGATCCTGCTGCCGCGCGCAGCCGCACAGCAGCGCCAGCAACAGGGGCAACGCGCGCCAGGCCGTGCGTGCGCGCGGCGCAGGGGAGCGGCGACGTGGCATTGGCTTGGTTCGGTGCATGGGGGCAGTCTATCCGGAGCGATTGCGGGTTCTGTTCGGCCGGCTGCGGCAGCCTCAGCGGCGGCCGGACGCGGGCGGGGGCTTCCTGGTCCGGCGCCTGCTCGTCCTCCCCGTCCTGTTCCTGCACCTTGCCGGCGTCCAGCCAGCCTCCGGTGAAGCCGGCGCGCTCCAGGCCCAGGCGGATGTACGGGTCCTTGCGGATGATGTTCCACACGAATTCATCGCGGTAGTTCGCGATCATCGCCAGGATCGGCCCCTGGTCGATGCCGATGTAGTCACTCGCCACCCAGCCCTTGCCGGGCACCAGGCGACCGGTCTTGAGGGGGATGTCGTACTGGAAGCTCGGGTTGAAGGAGTCGAGGAAACCGTAGCTCGAGTACAGGAAGTCCCCGTAGCGCTCGTGCATCTCCAGTGCCGCCGGGACGACCACCTCCGGCGCGAACACCAGCGATCCCAGCGCCGCGGTCGGCGCGATGGTGCCGTCGTCGAAGGCGTCGCGCAGGCCCGCGCCGCGGGCGCTGTAGTGGCGGAACTCGCGCTCCTCGCCGTTGTAGACCTGCATCGTGCGCTGCGGGCCGTCGCTGGCGGTCAGGCCCCAGACGTTGGGCCCGTAGTCCTTCCAGTTGAGCGGGTTCTCGATGCCGTAGGTGCGCTGCGCCAGCGTCGCGCGGCGGCTGTTCTCGAAATAATCGATGCCGCGTCCGCGCATGTAGTCGTCCTGGATGCCGCGGAAGTCGATCCACACCTCGCTGTACTGGTGCCCGAACTGCGGCGCGAAGCTGAGGTATTCCTGGCCCTCGAAGTGCCCCCAGCTGCGATCGTAGGTGCTGGTCCAGGCCGCCCAGGCATCGGGTTCGATCGGGTGCGTGGGCGACCCCAGGGCGAGGATGTAGACCAGCATCGCCTCGTTGTAGCCCTCCCAGTCGTGCTCGATGAAGCCGGTCTCCGGGTACCAGCCCATCGAGATCAGCGGCGGCCGCACCTGCAGCCACGGCCACTCCACGCGCCGGTAGAGCTCGTCGGCGATCTCGCGGATCTGCTGCTCGCGCGCATCGTCGCGGTCGTAGTAGCCGCGCGCGAACAGCACGCCCATCATCATCAGCGCCGTATCCACGCTCGACAGCTCCACCCATGCGTCGTAGCGCTGGCCCTGCTGCATGTCGAGGAAGTGGTAGTAGAAACCGTGGTCGCCCGTCGTGCCTTCCTTCGCCGGGCCCATCTTCGCGTCGCGGAAGAACTCCAGCGTGGTCAGCGTGCGATCCACCGCCTGGCGCCGGCTCACCCAGCCGTTCTCCACCCCGATCGGGTACGCGGTCAGGGCGAAGCCGATCGACGCGATCGACGCGAACGGCCGCGACGGGAAGCGGTCCGGCGTCATGCCGTTGACCTCGTTGGTCGTGTCCCAGAAGAACTGGAACGTGCGCTTTTCGATGTCCGTGAACAGCGGTGGCAGCGCCGGCCTGGCAGTGGATTCGGATTCAGGCGCGGAAGGCGGGGACTCCGCGACCGGTTCGGCCGGCGGCGCTTCCTCGTCCGCCGGCTGCTGCGGCTGCTCCACCGCCGGCCGGCTCCCGGGGTCCTCGATCTTCTTGCACGCCACCGGCAGCAGCGCCAGGCACGGGATGAGAAGGATGGCAAGGATGGACCGGCCGTACTGCATTTTCTCGAAAATACCTCTGCTCTTGTTCAACCATCAATGGAAGCCGGGCCGCCCTGCGGCGGCCCGGATCGGTCACCAGTCCAGTCCGAACGACAGCTTGAACGTGCGCGTCGGCATGAGGATGTTGTCGCCGTTGCGCTGCGCGAAGTTCGGATTGCGCGGCTCGCCGGCGGCGCCGCGCCAGCCGTCGTAGTCGTTCCAGTTGCGCCAGTTGAACACGTTCAGCACGTCGGCGCGGACCTTCAGGCCCAGGTCCGAACCGGTATCCCAGCGTTTCTCCAGCGCCAGGTCGAACTGCTTGTAGCCGATCGTGCCTTCCGGCACGAACGGATCGTAGAAGCAGTACGAATCGGACACCGCGTCGTTGCAGTTGGTGGCGTTGCGTGGCTTGGGCGTGGCAAGAACGAGCTTTCCGCTGAGCGTGGTGTCCCAGCCCAGGTCATAGATACCCGAGAGCACCAGCCGGTGCTTGGGCACGCCGTTCGACAGGTAGAACCTGTTCGTCAATCGCGGACCGTCGAAGTAATAGGTCTCGCCGTTGGAGGCGTCGCTTCGGTTCTCTTCGGCATCGCTGTAGGTATACGCAAGGTTGAAGCCCCAGCCGGAATCGGCCGTATACGGCTTGTCGATCGACAGCAGCAGCGAATTGAGGTTGTACTCCACGCCGTTGTCGCCAAGGATCAGCGAGCCATAACCCGGGATCGCCTGCCCCCACGGCTGCCCGCCCCAGGTCGCATCCGGGTTCTCGTGGAAATTGCCGTCCGGCCAGCGGTTGCCGAGGCGGAAGTAGATGCCGTCGCGGCTGCGGATGTGCGACAGCGTGACCGAGGTGTTCCACTCCTGCCCCCACAGCCTGACCAGGTTGCGGATGCCCAGGCTGTACTGGTCGGAGTACGGCGTCTTCAGGTCGTTGTTGAGCAGGTTGACCTCGCCGCCGCTGCGCGGGTTGGCCGCCACGTAGGCCGCGATCCCCGCCGGGGTCATCAGCGACGGATCGAACGGGATGCAGCTGTCGTTCGTTGTCGGGTCGCATTCGTGGATCGGCGTGTCGAAGTACAGGTTGTAGGTGGTGAACGCGCCGCCGTAGTACTCGCGCGCCATGTAGTCGAAGATGTTGCGGTCGTAGGCGCGGCCGGCGCCGCCGAAGATCACGTGCTCCTGGTCGCCGAACAGGTCGTAGGAAAAGCCGAACCTCGGCTGCCAGGCACCCTTGAAGTTGTCGCGGTTGTTGCCGTTGCTGATGTAGTCCTCGACGTCGTAGTCGGCGTTCTGGATGTTGGTCCAGCCGCGCAACGCGGCCGCGAGCTCGTCCGTCACGCGGTAGTCGACGAAGCTCGGGTTGTCCTCGTAGTCCCAGCGCACGCCGAGGTTCAGGGTCAGCTTGTCGGTGACCTCCCAGTCGTCCTGGATGTAGACGCCGAACTGCTTGTTCTTCGATTCGACGAAGGGCGCGCGGTCGGCCAGCGGCGCGGTGAACTCGATCCTGTAGGGCTGGTCCAGGTTCTCGTAGACGTCGAAGTAGTACTGCGGATAAGGCGGGTTCTGCTGGAACGCGTTGAGCTCGACGCTCTTGTACTTCACGCCCATCTTCAGCGTATGCCCTTCCCAGCCGAAGTAGGTCAGGTCGTCCTGCAGCGCCCAGCCCTTCTGGCCCTTGTCCTGGAAGGTCGGCCCGCCGCCGACGTTGAGGACGCCAAGATCCAGGACCGCCGGGTTGTTCGGGTCGACGATCGTGTAGCGATAGCCCGGCGCGGCCGTCACCGGCACCGGGTTGTAGGCCGCCTTTTCGTACGTGAGGTGGGCGTCGTTGAGCCAGTCCATCGAGCTGAACTGGTAACGCAGGTCGACGCGCGTCTCGTCATTGGTGAAGTTGGTGGAGAAGTTCGGCGCGCTGATGCTGCTGCCCGGCGAGATCGAATCCTCGTCGCGCTTGCGCAGCGACAGTTCGAACAGGTTGGAGTCGTTCGCCTGGAAGCTGAGCTTGCCGAAGTAGAGCTTCTCGTTGAACGGCACGTTGTGCGGGCCATAGTAGGCCGACAGCTCGGGCGGGAGCGCCGACGGATCGAACACGTTCGGCCAGACGACGTCACGCGGGATCACGTAGTCCTTGGCCTCGTACAGCACGAAGAAGTGCAGCTTGTCCTGGATGATCGGGCCGCTGAACGTGGCGCCGTACTGCTCGGTGGCTTCTTCGGTCTTGTAGCCGCGGTCGTCCTCGATCGGCGACGGTTCGCGCCAGCCATCGGACGTGCGGTCCCAGAAGAAGCTGCCTTCGAACTCGTTGCTGCCCGACTTGGTCACCGCGACCACCGCCGCGCTGCTGATCTGGTCGTACTCGGCCTTGTAGTTGGAGGTGATGACCTTGTACTCGCCGATCGCCGCCTGCGGGAACGGGTTGCCGCGGCTGTCATCCTGGCCGGTCATGCCGCCGGGGGTGACGTAGTTCTTCTGGCCGACGCCATCGATGAAGACGTTGATGTTGTTCGCCCCCTGCGCGCCGCTGCGCAGCTGCGATTCCGAACCGTCGGCGGAGGAAACGAACTGCATCCCCGGCACCGTGTCGGCAAACGCGAGGAAGTTGCGCGAATTCTGCGGCAGGCTGTCGATCTGCTTCTGCGACACGTAGGTCGCGATCTCGGAGGTCTTGGTCTCGACCATCGCCGGCGCGGTCACGACCACGGCGTCGAGGTTGGTCGCGTCGCCGGCGGGCGCGGTTTCGGCAACGCCGCCCAGGCCCAGGTTGAGGGTGACGGTCTGGCCGACCGCCAGGGTCAGGTTGCGCGTCTGGGTCTGGCCGTCGGCGGCGATGTCGAGGCGGTACCTGCCCGGCGGCAGGCCAGCCAGGTTGTAGTTGCCGCTGGCCGAGCTCTGCACGCTGCGCGTCAGCCCGGTATCGAGGTTGGTGGCGGTCACGGTGGCACCGCTCGCGGGGGCCGAATCGGCGGAGACCTGGCCGCGGATGGTGGCGGCGGTGGACTGCGCGAGGACCTGCGGAGCGGCCGCGAGCATGCAGCCGGCAAGTGCACAGGCAAGCAATGTGCGGTGGTGTCTGCGCGTGGAACGATGCATGGACTTCATGACGTCTCCCTCCCAGGGGCGGTCAATGTGGAACATCTGCCAGCGGTGATCATTCTGTTAATCCCGTGATCGTGGCGTCCACGCGGTCCCGGCGTCGCTCAGGCGTCGGGGGTGGCGGGTACGCGCCGGTTCCCCCCCGTGGTCGCGATGCTGGAATCGCGCACCATCAATTGCGGAATCAGGGGCGCCATCGCGTCGCCGGCGCCGGATCCGTCGTCCGGCGCGATGGTGTCGAGCAGCGTCCGCAGGGCGCGGCCGCCGAGTTCGCCGATGTCCACGCCCATGGTGGTCAGCGACGGATGGACGTAGCGCGCCAGCGGGATGTCGTCGAAGCCGGCGATGGCGATGTCCTGCGGAACGCGGACGCCGGCATGGTTGAGCGCGAACAGGCAGCCCAGCGCCATCATGTCGTTGGCCGCGAATACCGCGTCCGGGCGCTCGTCCGCGGCCAGCAGTTCAAGCCCCGCGCGGTGGCCGGAGGCCTCGTCGAAATCGCCCTGCAGGACCCACGGTTGCGCGCCGGGCAGGCTCGCGACCAGTCCGTCGCGGTAGCCGCGCAGGCGCTCGGCGGCGTCGAAGTTGTCGGCCGGGCCGGCGATGAAGGCGATCCGGCGATGGCCCACCCCGGCCAGGTGGCGGACCATCTCGCGCGCGCCGCCGTGGTTGTCGACGCTGACCGCCGGCAGGTCGGCGCCGGCCAGGCTGCTGTTCATCAGCACCGCCGGCATCCCGGGGCTGAGGTTGTCGCGCACGACCCCGGCGCCGTCCACGAATGGCGACATCACCAGCAATCCGTCGACGCGCCCGCGCATCGCGCGCAGGGCTGCGCCCTGCCCGGCCGGGTCGCCGTGGTAGCTCGACACCAGCAGGTGCAGGCCGCGCTCACGGGCGACCTGGTCGATGCCGCGCATCAGTTCGGAAAAGAATTCGCCATGCAGGTCCGGCAGCACCACGCCGATGGTGTGGGTGCGGCGGCTGCTGAGGCTGCGGGCGGCATGGTGCGGGCTGTAGCGCAGCTGCGTGGCCACGGCCATCACGCGCTTGCGCACGGCCTCGGCCACGTTCTCGTGCCCGTTGAGCGCCCGCGACACGGTCGCCACCGACACGTTCGCTTCCCTTGCGACGTCTTTGATCGTGACGCTCACCCGTCCTCCCAGATCGGCTGATCGCGGCGAAATGTAAGCGTTTTCACAGAGCAAGGCAAAGATCGGCGGAAACCGCCGCGCCGATTCACCCGCACGCCCGCTGGCGCTGGCCAGAGACCGCCTCGCGCTGCAACGCAGCAATACCGTGCGCCGCGTCCGGCGACCGCTTCATCCCGGCGTCGAAGCCCGGATCGACAGGGCGTGGATGTCGGTTTCCATCAGGTCTCCGAGCGCGGCGTAAACGGCGCGATGCCGGGCCAATGGCAGCATGCCCTCGAAGGCGGCGCTGGCGATCACCACGTCGAAGTGCCCGCGGCCGTCCCGCGCCCCGGCATGGCCGGCGTGGCGATGGCTGTCGTCGCGCACTTCGAGCACGGTCGGCGCGAATGCCGCCTGCAGCGCCGCGCGGATGGCGGCCACGCGTTCTTCCCGCGGCAGCGGTGCGGTGTTGCTCACGGCAGCACCGGGTTGAACGGGCGCACGTCGACGCGCGCGTACACGCCGGCTGATACATAGGGATCGGCGTCGGCCCAGGCCCGCGCCTCGTCCAGGGAAGCGAATTCGGCGATCACGATGCTGCCGCTGAAGCCCGCCGGCCCGGGATCGAGCGCATCGATGGCCGGACACGGACCGGCCAGCAGCAGCCTGCCCGCATCGCGCAGCGCGGTCAGCCGGGCCACGTGCGCGGGGCGTGCCTGGCCGCGCTGCGCCAGCACGTTGTCGCCGTCATGGCCTTCAATTGCGTACCACATGCCGGTCCTTTGTCATTCCGGATTGCAGGCCGGGGATTGTAGCGGGCGGCATCCACGCATCGCCCGGTTCAGGCACCCGCTGGACACGGTCTGGTCGAGCCCGTACCCTAAACCCGGCTCCACAGACCGGTCCCCGCAGCGGCACGTCGCCAGACGCCAGATCCGCTGTCCCCACCCGGTCCAGCCCGATGACTTTCCACCGTCCTTGCCGCAGCATCGCGCGGCGAGCGTCGTATCAGGCGTCCGGCTGCCTTCGCTTCCCGCCGGCGACCCCAGTCGCCGCAATGCTGCAAAACCGGCCACGGCCCCTGCCGCGCGCCAAACCACTTCATGTGGCCCGAGGGGGCTGCGAACCGCATGACCGAAGACACCGCGTCCGCCGCGTCTCCGCAAAGCCAGGCCGCCTTGCACCCGCAGCAGCAGGAAATGCCGCTGGCGGTGGTGCATGGCCAGGCCGTGCTGCAGATCCCGCAGGACCTGTACATCCCGCCGGACGCGCTGGAAGTCATCCTCGAGGCCTTCGAGGGGCCGCTGGACCTGCTGCTGTACCTGATCCGGCGCCAGAACCTGGAGATCCTCGACATCCCGGTGGCCGAGATCACCCGCCAGTACGTCGACTACATCAGCGTGATGCAGGACCTGCGCTTCGAGCTGGCGGCCGAGTACCTGGTGATGGCCGCGATCCTGGCCGAGATCAAGTCGCGGATGCTGCTGCCGCGCTCGACCGAGGACGAGGCGCTGGAGGACGACCCGCGCGCGGACCTGGTGCGCCGCCTGCAGGAGTACGAGCGCTTCAAGCAGGCCGCCGAGGACCTGGACGCCCTGCCCCGGCAGGACCGCGACACCACGCCGGCCTCGGCGTTCGTGCCTGACCGCGCGGCGGTGCGGCTGCCGCCGCCGGTGGACCTGCGCGAGATGCTGCTGGCCCTGCACGACGTGCTCAAGCGCGCCGAGCTGCTGACCAGCCACGCGATCAAGCGCGATGCGCTCAGCGTCCGCCAGCGCATGGGCGAGCTGCTGACGCGGCTGGAGGACGGCGCGTTCCACCGCTTCGAGTCGCTGTTCGAGCCGCGCGAGGGCCGGCTGGGCGTGGTGGTGACCTTCCTGTCGATCCTCGAGCTGGCCAAGGAGCGCCTGCTGGAAATCGTGCAGGAAGCCACGCTGGGACCGATCTACCTCAAGTCGCTGGCGACCCGCGACGCCGACGGCGCGGCGCTGGAGCTGTCGAGCGAGTTCGACGGGGACGAACCGGACTCGGCCGCAGCCAATGACGACGCATGACCGCTTTGCTCCTTCCCCTTCAAGGGGAAGGCCGGGATGGGGATGGGTTTCCGCGATGCCGCGATTCCTTCAGGCAGCCGACTGACTGCCCATCCCCACCCACCCCCCCTTGAAGGGGAGGGCCTTTGCACCGTTTTCCGAACATTGAGCCATGAACGAGTCCCGATGGACCCACAACTGATCAAACGCATCGTCGAGGCGGCCCTGCTCGCCGCCAACCAGCCGCTGACCGCGGTGCAGCTGCACGGACTGTTCCCGCTGGACGAGCCGGCGCCGGACGGCAGCATCGCCCAGGCGCTCGAATCGCTGCAGGCCGACTGCGCCGAACGCGGCGTCGAGCTGGTCGAGGTCGCCTCCGGCTGGCGCTACCAGGTCAAGGCCGACGTGCACGCCTGGGTGGCGCGGCTGTGGACCGAGCGCCAGACCCGCTACACCCGCGCCACGCTGGAGACCCTGGCCCTGATCGCCTATCGCCAGCCGATCACCCGCGGCGAGATCGAGCAGGTCCGCGGCGTGGCGGTGAACAGCAACATCATCAAGGCGCTGGAGGAGCGCGAGTGGATCCGCGTCGTCGGCCACCGCGACATCCCCGGCCGGCCGGAACTGCTGGGCACGACCAAGGGCTTCCTGGACTACTTCAACCTCAAGCGCCTGGACGAGCTGCCGCCGCTGTCGGAGCTGAAGGACTTCGGCGAACTCGACCCGCAGCTGCAGCTCGACGGCAAGACCGGCGATGCCATGCCGGTGGGCGACCTCGCCGGCGCCGATGGCGATGCTTCGCAGCCCGAGGATGGCGGCGAAGGCGATACCGCGCCGGCCGGCGATATCCCGTCGGAAGCGCATGAGGCCACCGACACGGACGAAATCGAAACCACCGAAGACGACACGGCCGCGGCCGAAGACGCCGCGCAGCCGGAGCAAGAGGGCGACGCAGCGGAAACACCTGCCGACGACGCCCTTCCCCAACCCGAACCGCCGTCGCGAGACGAGACGGACACAGATGCCCTCGCCGCCGAAGGCGACAGCAACGGAGTACGCAATGAGTGAAACAAACAACGGCCGCAAGCTTTCCCTGAAGCGCGGCACCGAAACAGCGGCCAGCGCGCCGCGCATGGAAGAGCGCCTGCACAAGGTGCTGGCGCAGGCGGGCCTGGGCTCGCGCCGCGCGCTGGAACAGCGCATCGCCGACGGCCTGGTCAAGGTCAACGGCGAGGTCGCGCAAACCGGCATGAGCATCAAGGGCGGCGACCGCGTCGAGCTCGATGGCAAGACCTTCGTCGCCAGCGCGCTGACCGACCCGGCCCGCGTGCTGGTCTACAACAAGCCCGAGGGCGAGGTCACCACGCGCGAGGATCCCGAGGGCCGCCCGACCATCTTCGAATCCCTGCCCGCGCTCAAGGGCGCGCGCTGGATCGCGATCGGCCGCCTGGATATCAACACCACCGGCCTGCTGCTGCTCACCACCGACGGCGAGCTGGCCAACGCGATGATGCATCCCTCGTTCGAGGTCGAGCGCGAATACGTCTGCCGCGTACGCGCACCCGAGGGCGAGGAGACCGTGTCGGAGAAGATCGTCGACCGCCTGCGCCGCGGCGTGGCGCTGGAGGACGGGCCGGCGAAGTTCGACGAGATCAAGCGCATCGGCGGCACCGATTCCAATGAATGGTTCCAGGTGACGGTCAAGGAAGGCCGCAACCGCGAGGTGCGCCGCCTGTGGGAGTCGCAGGGCTGCCAGGTCTCGCGCCTCAAGCGCATCCGCTACGGCTCGATCGAGCTGCCGCAGCCGCTGCTGCGCGGCCACTCGCAGGAGCTGGCCGACGACAAGGTCGAGGCGCTGCGCAGCGAACTGAAACTCGAGGAAGGCCCGCCGCCGGCGCTCACGCTGCAGCCGGTGATCGGCCAGCGCAAGGCAAGCAAGTCGACGGTGCACGTCGGCGGCCAGCACCGATCCAATGGCTACGTCGGCGGGCACACCACGGCGGACGAAGGCCGCGAGCTGCGCCGCTTCGACCACGTGCGCGAGGACCGCGGTCGCCGCGGCAACCGCAAGCCGCACGGCGGACTCACGGTCAGCGGCGAAGCCGCCGCCAAGCAGTCGCAGAAGCCGTTCAAGCAGCGCAAGCAGAAAGGCCAGCAGCCGCTGCCCGACGGCAACCCGGCCGCGTTCCGCACCTGGTACGTGCCCGATGGCGTGGACACCGGCCCCAGCGGCCACCGCAACGCCGATGGCCGTGGCCCGAAGAAGCCGTACGGCAAGAAGCCCGGCGCACGCGGCGCGGGCGGCAATCCGCGCGGCCCCGGCCAGAACCAGAACCGTTCTGCCAAGCCCTACGGCCACCCGGGCAACGCGCCCGTGTTCCCGTCCGACCACGCCACGCCCGGCGCCGCCGGCCACGACCGCCCCCGCGGCGCGCGTCCCGGCGGCAACAAGCGTCCCGGCGGACCGCGCGGGCCACGCCCGAACGGCCCGCGTCCCGGTGGCAGCCGCGGCCCGGGCGGGCATCGCGGCGGCAACCGCTGAGCCGCGTCGTGCGCATGCCCCGCATCGCAGGCGTCGTCGTACTGGCCGCGCTGCTGCTCGCGCCGGTCGCGCCGGCCGTCGCGCAGGACATGGACTTCACCGCCGCCAAGGCGGCTGCGGATGCCGACGAGGCCTCGCTGGACGCCGCGGCGCGCACCGCGGCGCTGGAACAGCAGCGCGCCTTCCTCGACGCCGGCGTCGTCGCCTGCGCCGATCTGCAAAGCACCGAGCGACTGGAGGATTTCGTCGTGGTCGTCCGCCTGGACGATACCGGCACGGTCATGCAGACCTGGCGCCGCGGCGACTCGCCGCTGGCGCTGTGCATCGAGCGCCATTCGCGCGGCAAGGTCATGTTCGTGCCGCCCAGGGCGCCGTTCCACGCCTCGCTGGAAGTGACGTTCGAGCGCTGAGCCCGTCGCGGAAGGTCAGGCCGTCCCCAGCCGGCGGATGTCGACGATGCGGTCCAGCCACACGTAGTGCGCCTGTCCGGGGGTGGCGGCATCGTCGATGCGCACGAGCGCGTTCATGCCTTCGTTGCCGCTTTCGTCCATGAACACCTGCACGGTCGGCCGCGCGGTCACGAAGCCGTCGATGCGCGTGCCGTCGGCGAGCCGGATCTCGACCCTCTCCTCGTCGTCGAGCTGTTCGGCCCATGCTTCGATCCGCGCGATGTCGCGTTGTTCGGTGTAGACGTGTTCGGCACGCTGGCCCATGGCGGCGGGCTCCGGGTGGAAGGGACTCCCATGCTGCGCACCGGTACGTAACCGGCAGTGAGCAATGCGTTAACCGCCGCCACAGGCCACTGACTTCGCACAGGCTTCACCTGCGCGCCACGCTGCGCACGCGCGCTGCGGTCACGCTGGCCGCATGCATGACACACACGACGACAACGGCTGTTGGGACCTGGTGGTGGCCGGCGCCAGTTTCGCGGGTGCGGCCTGCGCGCTGGCTGCCGCAGGAGCGGGCCTGCGGGTCTGCGTGCTGGAACGCAAGCGCGACCCCGGCATCCGCCTGCACACCACCGGGATCGTGGTCCGCGAGGCCGCGGAAGGCACGCGGCTGGCGCGAATGCCGGAAGCACTTTCGCACCGCGTCGAGCGCGTCCGGCTGTACGCGCCCGGGCTGCGCAGCGTGGACCTGCGGTCGCCCGGCTACTACTTCCTCACCACCGACACGCCCAACGTGATGCGCTGGCTCGCCGACGAGATGCGCGCAGCCGGGGTGGAGCTGCGGCTGATGCAATCGTTCACCGGGGCTTGCCGCGAGGGCGACGGCTGGCGGGTGGAGGGCCTCGGACACGCGCGCTGGCTCGTCGGCGCCGACGGGGCGAAGTCGCGCGTGGCCGCGCGCACCGGCCTCGGCCGGGTCCGCGAGTTCCTGTACGGCGTCGAGCACGAGTACGCCGGTGCGCGACTGGCCGAAGCCGATGCCCTGCACTGCTTCATCGACCGCCGGCTCGCTCCCGGCTACATCGGCTGGGCGGCGCAGTCGCCGACCGGCGTGCAGCTGGGGCTGGCTTTCCGCCACCGGCCATCCCGCACCGGCGTACCCGACATCGCGGCCCTGGTCGAACGCGTCGGCACGCGACTGGGACTGCCGGAAGGCGCGACGCCCAGCGGCGTGCGCGCGGGACTGATCCCCTGCGGCGGCCCGGTGTCGCCGATTGCGGGGAACGGTGCGATCCTGACCGGTGACGCGGCCGGCATCGTCTCGCCGGTGACGGCCGGCGGCATCCATTCGGCCTGGCAGCATGGCGAAGCCGTCGGCCGGGCGATTGCCGCACACGCACTGCACGGCGGCCCCTGCCCGATGCGCGTCGCGACGGCCGCCGCGCCACGCTTCCGCACCAAGCGCGCACTGCGCTGGCTGTTCGACCACGCGCAGATGGACTGGCCGTTCGACCTGCTGCTGGGCACGCCGCCGCTGCGCTGGGCGGCGCGGCAGGTGTATTTCCGCAGGCGGGCCACCGCGCCTGGATTCTCCCGTCCCGCGTAGGACCGGCGGAAGCCGCGACCGGGGCCGGGTTGCACTTGGTGGGCGGCTTCCGCCGCTCCTGCAGGCGAAGCGAGGGCGGCAAGGCCGGCTACAACAGGGTGAATCGGTCGCCGTCCAGCATCGCCGGGAAGCGTTCGCGGTGCGCCTGCAGTTCGGCGGCCAGCAGCGTGGTGGTGGTGACCACTTCCTCGTCGCTGCATTCGCTCAGCGGCTGGCCGAGAAAATCGAGCACCGCGCTGTCGCCCGAGTAATGCAGGCCGTTGCCGTCGGTGCCGACGCGGTTGAGGCCGGCGACGAAGCACAGGTTCTCGATCGCGCGCGCGCGCAGCAGCGTCTTCCAGGCGTAGGCGCGCGCCGAAGGCCAGTTGGCGACGTACAGCTGCAGGTCGAAATCCAGTGCGCCGGGCCGCTCGACGTCATGGCGGTTGCGCGCGAACACCGGGAAGCGCAGGTCGTAGCAGACCAGCGGATTGATCCGCCAGCCCTTCCACTCCACCACCAGCCGCTCGCGGCCGGCCGAATAGCGCTCGTGCTCGCGCGCGTAGCGGAACAGGTGGCGCTTGTCGTAGTGGCGCACCTCGCCGTCGGGCGTGACCCAGAGCATGCGGTTGAACACGCCCGGCCCGTCCGTCGCTTCGGCCCGCAGTTGCAGGCTGCCGGTGACCGCTGCCCCGAGCGCCGCGGCCTGCTCGCGCATCCATGCCACGGTGGGGTCGTCCATGGTCTCGGCCCTGTCGATGGCGTCGTTGCTGAAGCCGCTGGTGAAGGTTTCCGGCAGCAGCACCAGGTCGGTGGTACCACGCAGCGGCGCGACCAGTTCGCCGTAGTAGTCGCGGTTTGCGGCCGGGTCGTGCCAGCGGGTGGCGCCCTGGACGAGGGAGATGCGCAGATCCTGCATGGTCGATGCCCCGGAAATCCTGTAGGAGCGGCTTCAGCCGCGAGCTTTTCGCCCGATTATCCGCATTCGGACGGGAAAAGCTCGCCGCTGAAGCCGCACCTACGAAAAAGTCGCTGCCGCCAACGGGCGCGGATCAGAGCTTTTGCAGGCGCTCGATGGCCGCGTCCATCGTCGCGTCGTTCTTGGCAAAGCACAGCCGCACCAGGCGCTGGTCCGACGGCGGCGTTTCGTAGAAAGGCGAAAGCGGGATCGCGGTAACACCCTTCTCGATCGTCAGCCAGCGGCAGAACTCGAAGTCGCCAAGGTCGCTGACGGCCGAATAGTCGGCCAGCTGGAAGTAGCCGCCCGGCACCGGCAGCGGCCTGAGCTTCGTGCCCAGCAGCTGTTCGCGGAAGCGGTCGCGCTTGGCCTGGTAGAAGGCGCCGAGCTGCTCGTAATGCTCGGGCTCGGCGTCGAGCATCGCGGCAAACGCATGCTGCGCCGGCGCGAAGGTGCAGAACACGTTGTACTGGTGCACCTTGCGGAACTCGGCCGACAGTGCCGGCGGCGCGATGCAGTAGCCGATCTTCCAGCCGGTGCAGTGGTAGGTCTTGCCGAAGCTGGAGATGACGAAGGTGCGCTCGCGCAGCTCCGGGTAGCGCAGCGCCGACTCGTGGCGCGCGCCGTCGAAGACGATGTGCTCGTAGACCTCGTCCGACAGCAGGAAGATGCCGGTGTCGCGCAGCAGGCCGGCGACGGTTTCCATGTCCGCGGCCGACAGCATCGCGCCGGAGGGATTGTGCGGGCTGTTGATCATCAGCATCCGCGTCCGCGGCGAAATCGCGTCCTTCACCTTTTGCCAGTCGGGCGCGAACGTGGCCGGGTCCAGCGGCACGTGCACCGCGCGCGCGCCGGCCAGGTCGATGGCCGGTTCGTAGCAGTCGTAGGCCGGGTCGAGCACGATCACCTCGTCGCCGGCACGCACGACGGCGTGGATGGCGTTGAAGATCGCCTCGGTCGCGCCGCTGGTGACGGTGATTTCCGCATCCGTGTCCGGCCGGTGGCCGTAAAGCCGTTCGGTCTTCGTTGCGATCGCGTTTCGCAGCGAAGGCACGCCGGTCATCGGCGGGTACTGGTTGTGGCCTTCGCGCATGGCGCGGTCGAGTTCGTCCACCAGACGCCCGGGTACGGAAAAGTCGGGGAATCCCTGCCCGAGGTTGACCGCGCCGTGCCCGGCGGCGAGCTGCGACATGACGGTGAAGATGGTCGTCCCCACCTTCGGCAATTTTGTTTCGATCTGCGCCATACTCGCCTGACCCGTTCCAAAGAAAAAAGAACCCGCAAAACGCACTCGCGTCCGCGGCAGTGTACGGATGCAGGCAACCGGGATAAACCACGGCGATGACGACACCGCATGGCGACGCCGGACACCGCACACCCCTCGCCGAACTCGTGCGCGCCTACCTGGACGCGGTGTACCGCTGGCGGCACGACGACGACTGGCACGACCTGAGCATCGGCCTGCCGGCGCCGGCTCTGGAACTGCTGTATCCCGAGGCCGACACCTTCGGGATGCTGTCCGCCTGGAATCCCCGATCGGTGGAACGCAGCGAAGCCGTCAACCGCGAAGCCGACGCCCGGCTTCACGAGGAACTGGCCGCGACCGGGCTGGCATACCTGCCCGCGTTCGGCTCCGCCGCCGACCGCAGCTGGCGCGAGCCGGGATGGGTGGTGGTCGGCATGGCACTGGACGACTTCGACGCGCTCTCGCGCCGGCATGGCCAGCTGGGCACGCTGTGGTGGACGCGCGGCAAGGCCGGCCGCCTGCGCGTCGATGCCGCGTGTCCGCCAGGTTTCGACATGGAGGAGCACATCGACTGGCTGCGCGAAGAAGACGACCGGTAGCAGCATGCGTGGACGC
Source organism: Luteimonas lutimaris (assembly GCF_039537065.1). Lineage (NCBI taxonomy): Bacteria > Pseudomonadati > Pseudomonadota > Gammaproteobacteria > Lysobacterales > Lysobacteraceae > Luteimonas > Luteimonas lutimaris. The sequence continues at coordinate 302,010 of NZ_BAAAZU010000004.1, forward strand.
CGCCGGTTGGATGCCAGGCATTCGAATCGGTAGCATGCGGCCTTCGCACGATTGCCGACCGGCGATCCGCCCCAGGCCGTCTGCATGCCCAGCACCACGCCCACCCAGCCACCTTTGCTTGCCGTCCATGGCCTGTCGTTCGCGCGCAACGACGTGCCGGTATTCGGTCCGCTGGACTTCGACGTCGCCGCGGGCGAGGCCCTGCTGGTGCAGGGCGGCAACGGCGCCGGCAAGACCACGCTGCTGCGGGTGCTCGCAGGCCTGCTGCGCGCCGACGCAGGCGGCATCGCCATCCGTGGCGAACTGACGACGCCCGCCACGCGCGCGGCCACCCTCGCCTACCTCGGCCATCTGCCGGCGCTGAAGGCCGACCTCACCGCGCTGGAGAACCTCGACTTCCTGTGCGGCCTGCACGGCCGCCGCGGCAGCCAGTCGCCCGAAGGCGCGATGGCCGTGGTCGGCCTGGCCGGCCACGAGGACACTTTGGCCCGGCAGCTGTCGGCCGGGCAGAAGAAGCGCCTCTCGCTCGCCCGCCTGTGGCTGTCCCCGGCCCCGCTGTGGCTGCTGGACGAGCCCTACGCCAACCTCGACCTGGACGGCATCGAACTGGTCAACCGCATGGTCCAGTCGCAGCTGCGCGACGGCGGCGCGGCCCTGGTCACCACCCACGGCGCCTACGCGGCCCCGCCGGTGCGCACGCGTCTGCTCGAACTGGGGCGTGCGGCATGACCCGCAGGGAGCGCGCCGGACTTTGTGGGAGCGGCCAGGGCCGCGACGGGTTTTGCGGGGCAGGCGATCGCGGCCATGGCCGCTCCCACAGGGTTTCCGGCTGGAGCCAGCGCCCGTGATCTGGCCCGCCGCCAGGGCCCTCGTCGTCCGCGACCTGCGCCTGCTCTGGCGCCGCCGCGGCGATGCCCTGCAGCCGGCGCTGTTCGCGCTGCTGGTGATCGTGCTGTTCGCGCTCGCACTGGGCAGCGAGCCGGCGACGCTGGCGAAGGTCGCGCCGGGCGTGCTGTGGGTGGCGGTGCTGCTGTCCGGCCTGCTGGCCCTGGACACTCTGTTCCGCGGCGATGCGGAGGATGGTTCGCTGGAACAGTGGATGCTGGCGCCCGTGCCGCTGGCCTGGCTGGTGCTGGTGCGCACGCTGACCCACTGGGCCACCACCGCGCTGCCGTTGATCGTGTTCGCGCCGCTGCTGGCCGAACTGCTGTACCTGCCGCGCGCGCAGCTGCCTGTGCTGCTGGCCACGCTGCTGCTGGGCACCCCGCTGCTGAGCCTGATCGGCGCGGTCGTCGCCGCGCTGACCGTGGGCATGCGCCGCTCCGGCATCCTTGTCGCGCTGCTGGCGCTGCCGCTGTACGTGCCGGTGCTGGTGTTCTGCGCCGGCAGCGTGGCGGCCAGCGCGCAGGGGCTGGATCCCTCGGGCGGCCTGCTCTACCTCGGCGCCGGGCTGGCGCTTGCGCTGGTGCTGGCGCCGCTGGCCACTGCGGCCGCGCTGCGCATCGCCCACGCTTGAGGCAGGTCAAGGACGGCGGCGGGCGCAGGGCCTAGGCTTGCCCCCGTGGCCGCGCGAAGCTTCGCCGGCCTTCACGGCTGCGGCAGAGTGTAATTGCTATTATCGCCCGCATCCGTCGTCCTCCTTCCACGTTCACCGATCCCACGAGGTGCTTCCATGATCCGTAGATTCCTTGTCGCTGCCGCGTTCCTCGCGCTCGCCCCGTCCGCCTTCGCGGCCACCTGCTCGGCCGACATCGAGGGCAACGATGCGATGAAATACAACGTGTCGAACATCGACATCAGCAAGAGCTGCAAGACCTTCACCATCAACCTCAAGCACACCGGCAAGATGGCCAAGAACGTCATGGGTCACAACGTCGTCATCGCCAAGACCGACGACATGAAGGGCATTGACGCCGACGGCATGAAGGCCGGGCTCGCGGCCGACTACATCAAGCCCGACGACGCGCGCGTGGTCGCGCACAGCAAGGTGGTCGGCGGCGGCGAAAGCACCTCGTTCACCGTGCCGGTGGCCAAGCTGGGCGACGGTTATTCGTTCTTCTGCAGCTTCCCGGGCCATTCGGCGCTGATGAAGGGCACGATCACCCTGGTTCCCTGATCCGCCGTGGCGCGGACGTGCTTCGCGCCATGCCGCTCTTCCGCGCGCCGCCGCGCCCGTCCGCCGGGCACGGCGGCGTGTCTTCATACGGGGTGGCTGCTATCCTTGCGCGTTGCTGTCGCGACCGGTTTCGCCGGGAGCCGGGCACGCCCGCGGAGCCGCCGGCCGGCCCCGGCAGTGACTGCATCCCGCTGTCCGTTGCCGAGTTGAACCGTTTCCCATGAACCCCGTCGTCCGCTGGTTCCACCAACTCGGTTCGCCCCCCTATTTCGACCGCTTCGCCGCGCGCTGGGCGCCGTGGGCCTACGGGATCGGCCTGCTGGTGATGGCGTGGGGCATCTGGCAGGGCCTGTTCGTGGCCCCCGCCGACTACCAGCAGGGCGACAGCTTCCGCATCCTCTACGTGCACGTGCCCAGTGCGTGGATGAGCCTGGCGGTGTTCGGCCTGATGGCCGCGTACGCGGCGGTCGCGCTGGTGTGGCGGATCAAGCTGTGCGAGATCCTGGCCATGGCCTGCGCGCCGATCGGCGCCGGCTTCACCCTCATCACGCTCGCCACCGGCTCGATCTGGGGCAAGCCGATGTGGGGCACGTGGTGGGACTGGGATCCGCGCCTGACCACCGAGCTGATCCTGCTGTTCCTGTACCTGGGCGTGATCGGCCTGTACCACGCGATCGACGACCGTCGCGCCGCCGCGCGCGCCGCCGGCCTGCTGGCGATCGTCGGGGTGGCGCTGCTGCCGGTGATCCGCTACTCGGTGGACTGGTGGAACTCGCTGCACCAGGGCCAGACGATCAGCCTGCTGGGCGAATCGAAGATGGACCCGAGCATGCTGCCGCCGCTGTGGGCGATGGTGATCGGCACCCACGTGTGGTTCATCGGCTCGCTGCTGGCGCGCGCGCGCGCCGACAACCTGTGGCGCGAATCCGGCAAGGACTGGGTGCGCAAACTCGGGCAGGCGCCGCAATGAGCTACCGCGACTACGTTACCGCCGCCTACGCGGTCTTCGCCGCGGTGCTGCTGTGGGACTACGTCGTCCCGCGCCTGCGCATCCGCCAGCTCCTGCGGTCCGCGCGCCTGCTGGCCGCGCGCCGGGCCGCTGCATCCTCCGCTTCCGAGGCGCCCGCGGGCGAACTGCCACGATGAATCCGATCCGCAAGCGCCGCCTTTGGATGATCGCCGCGCTGGTGGTCGCTTCCGCGATTGCCGTGACCCTGGTCGCGCTGGCCCTGCAGCGCAATGTCGCCTATCTGTACACGCCGGCCGAGGTGCTGGGCGGGCAGGCCGGCGAGGCGGTGTCGGCAGGCACGGCCAAGTTCCGGCTTGGCGGCATGGTGGCCGAGCATTCGTTCAAGCGCGAGGAAGGCTCGATGGAAGTGCGGTTCGCGGTCACCGACGGCGACGCGCAACTGCCGGTGAGCTACACCGGCATCCTCCCCGACCTGTTCCGCGAGAACCAGGCGGTGGTCGCGACCGGCCACATGCGCGGCGACACGTTCGTCGCCGAACAGGTGCTGGCCAAGCACGACGAAACCTACGTGCCCAAGGAAGTGGCCGACAAGATGGGCCTGGCGCACCAGAAGCACGGCGTGCAGACGCCTGCCGACGCGGCGGCGGACGCTCCCTGATGCTCCCCGAGATCGGACAGGTCGCGCTGGTCCTGGCGCTGCTGGTGTCGCTGCTGCAGGCGACGCTGCCGCTGGCCGGCGCGCAGCGCGGCAGGACGTCGTGGATGTCGGTGGCGCGCCCGGCGGCATTCGCGCAGCTGCTGCTGGTGCTGTGCGCGTTCCTGGTGCTGACGGTGTCGTTCGTGATGCAGGACTTCTCGGTGCGCTACGTCGCGGAGAATTCGAACTCCCTGCTGCCGGTCATCTACCGCTACACCGCCGTGTGGGGGTCGCACGAAGGCTCGCTGCTGCTGTGGGCGCTGATCCTGGCAGGCTGGACGGGCGCGGTGGCCGAGTTCTCGCGCAAGCTTCCCGACGAGGTCGTCGCGCGCGTGCTGGGGGTGATGGGGCTGGTGAGCGTGGGCTTTCTCTCGTTCCTGATCTTCACGTCCAACCCGTTCGCGCGCCTGCTGCCCGCGGTGGCCGAAGGCCGCGACCTCAACCCGCTGCTGCAGGACCCGGGGATGATCATCCATCCGCCGATGCTGTACCTGGGCTACGTGGGCTTCGTGGTCCCGTTCGCGTTCGCGGTCGCGGCGCTGATCGACGGCCGCATGGACGCGCGCTGGCTGCGCTGGACGCGGCCGTGGACCAACGTCGCCTGGGGGTTCCTGACGCTCGGCATCGCGATCGGCTCGTGGTGGGCGTACTACGAGCTGGGCTGGGGCGGCTGGTGGTTCTGGGACCCGGTCGAGAACGCCAGCTTCATGCCGTGGCTGGTGGGCGCGGCGCTGCTGCATTCGCAGGCGGTCACCGAGAAGCGCGGCAGCTTCCGCGGCTGGACGGTGCTGCTGGCGATCGCGGCGTTCTCGCTGTCGCTGCTGGGCACGTTCCTGGTGCGCTCGGGCGTGCTGACCAGCGTGCATGCGTTCGCGGCCGATCCCGCGCGCGGACTGTTCATCCTGATCTTCCTGGCGATCGTGGTCGGCGGCTCGCTGCTGCTGTATGCGCTGCGCGCGCCGCGCTTCGAGGAAGGCGCGCCGTTCGCCGCCAGTTCGCGCGAAACCCTGCTGCTGGCCAACAACCTGCTGCTGGTCAGCGCCTGCGGCATGGTGCTGCTGGGCACGCTGTACCCGCTGCTGGCCGATGCGCTGGACCTGGGCAAGATCTCGGTCGGCCCGCCCTACTTCGGTTTCCTGTTCGTGCTGCTGATGACGCCGCTGGTGCTGTTGCTGCCGTTCGGTCCGCTGACCAGGTGGCAGCGCGAGCAGCCGTCGAAGCCGCTGGCCATGCTGGCGCCTTGGGCGATCCTCGCGCTGGTGCTGGGCGCGGTGGCGTACTTCACCGCGCCACAGGGACCGCTGAAGACCGCCGCCGGCGTGGCGGGCTCGGCGTGGGTGCTGCTGGGCACGGCGCGCTTCGCGTGGACGCGGTTCAACGGCAATGGCCGCCGCTTCACGCCCGAAATGCTCGGCATGACGCTGGCGCACACCGGCATCGCCGTGTTCCTGGTCGGCGCGCTGCTGGTCGAGGCGCAGAACATGCAGCGCGAGCTGCCACTGGTGCCGGGACAGACGGTCGAGGTGGGCAAGTACGCCTTCCGCTTCGAGGGCGTCGAGGAAACCCAGGGCCCCAACTACGTCTCCGACCTCGGCCACGTGCAGGTGCTGCGCGACGGCAAGCCGGTGACGCTGCTGCATCCGGAAAAGCGCGCCTATGCCAGCGGTGGCCAGGTGATGACCGAGGCCGGCATCCATTCCGGCGTGTTCGGCGACGTCTACGTCGCGCTCGGCGAGCCGCTGGGTGCGGCCGACGACCCGGACCGCGCCAACGGCGCGTGGGCGGTGCGCGTCCACATCAAGCCGTTCGTGCGCTGGATCTGGCTGGGCGCGGCGCTGATGGCGCTGGGCGGCTTCGTCACCGCGCTCGACCGGCGCTTCCGCGCGAAGCCCGCGCAAGCCACGACTACGGAGCAGCGCGCGTGAACGCGCCCTCCGCACCGCGCCGCTCCCGCGTTGGCCTGGTCATCGGCGCCGTGGTGTTCCTCGGCTTCCTGGCGCTGATGTTCTACGGCGTGCAGCATTCCGACCGCGCCGACCGCGAGGCCCTGCCCTCGCCGCTGATCGGCAAGCCGGCGCCGGAATTCGCGCTGCCGCTGCTGCACGAAGCCGGGCACATGGTGACCTCGAAGGAATTGCTCGGCACGCCCTACGTGCTCAACGTCTGGGGCAGCTGGTGCCCCGAATGCCGCGTCGAACACCCGGTGCTGACCCGCTTCGCCCTGACCAAGCGCGTGCGCGTGATCGGCTACAACCTCAAGGACGAGCCCGAGGACGCCCTGCGCTGGCTGGAGCAGTTCGGCAACCCCTACATGCTGGTGCTGGCCGACCGCGACGGCCGCGCGGCCATCGACTGGGGCATCTACGGCGCGCCGGAAACCTTCCTCGTCGACGCGCGGGGCATCGTGCGCTGGAAGCACGTCGGCGCCGTGGACGACGCGATCATCGACGGCGAACTGGTGCCGCTGCTGGACCAGCTGGAGGCCGGCCAGTGAGCCGCGCCATGCTGCTGGCCGTCGCGTGGACGCTGGCGCTCGGCATGCTGCTGGCACACGCCGGCCCGGTGTTCGCGCAGGCCGCGGGCGATCCCACCCCGCTGCAGTTCAGCGACGCCGCCGAGGAAGCGCGCTTCCACGACCTGACCAGCGAGCTGCGCTGCGTGATGTGCCAGAACCAGTCGCTGGCCGATTCCAACGCCCAGATCGCGCACGACCTGCGCCGCGAGGTGCTGGACCTGATGCACCAGGGCAAGTCCGACGACGAGATCGTCGCCTTCCTGGTCGCGCGCTACGGCGAGTTCGTGCGCTACAAGCCGGCCGTGGAGCCCTCGACCTGGCTGCTGTGGTTCGGCCCCGCGCTGCTGCTGCTCGGCGGCGGCATCGTGGTGGCGCGCGTGGTGCGCGCGCGTTCGCGGCGCGAAGTCCCCGCCCCCGTTGAAGACCAGGAGTGGTGATGGCGCTGTTCGTTGCAATCGCCGCCGCGCTGACGATCGTCGTGCTTGCCGTCGTGCTGTGGCCGCTCTGGCGCGAATCGCGCGGCGTGGCGCTGGCGGGCGTGCTCGCCTTCGCCGTGGCGGCGCTGGGACTGTACCGGCTGGTCGGCACGCCGGCGGCGATCGACGCGCCCGCCGCGGCGCCCACCCCGCGGACGATGGAAGAGGCCGTGGCGCAGCTCGAAGCGCAGCTGCAGCGCGATCCCGGCCGCGCCGACGGCTGGCAGCTGCTCGGACGCTCGTACGAAATGCTCGATCGCCGCGCCGAAGCGCGCGACGCCTACGCGCGTGCGCTCAAGCTCGACCCCGACAACCCCGACCTGCTGGTGCAGACGGCGCAGGCGCGCCTGTTCGCCGACAAGGACAAGCGCATCGACGACGAAGCCGTCGCGATGCTGCGCCACGCGCTCGAACTGCAGCCGGAGCATCAGCGCGCGCGCTGGTTCCTCGGCGTCTGGCAGCGGCAGGAAGGCCAGTCCGCCGAAGCGGCGGAAACCTGGGAACCACTGCTTGCGCAGGTCGACCCGGCCACCGCCAACACCCTGCGCGTGCAGATCGACGCTGCGCGCAGGGACGCCGGGCTGGAGCCGCTGCCCGCGCCACCACCCGGCGCGGCGGCACGATCGGCCAACGCGCTGACGGTGAAGGTCTCGCTCGACCCCGACTTCGCCTCGCGCGTGCGCCTGCGCGGCGACGCCAGCGTCTTCGTCATCGCCCGCATCCCGGACGGCCCGCCAATGCCGGTCGCCGCCGAGAAGCACCCGCTGCAGGACCTGCCGATGACGGTCACCCTCGACGACGACGACAGCCCGATGCCAACGCAGAAGCTGTCCGCGCTGCAGGAGGTCGAAGTGTTCGCGCGCCTGTCCAGCAGCGGCGAGGCAATGCGCCAGGACGGCGACCTCGAATCGAAGCCGGTGCGGGTGAAGCTGCCGGCGACCGACACCATCGAACTCGTCATCGGCGGGAAATGAAACCCGCTCGTGCGCGAGCGGCTTCAGCCGCTCCTGCCAGGCCGCCCGCGGGATCATCCAGAAGCGCCGCCCCGCTACACTGGCGCGCATGACCGAATTCATCCCGCCCGGCACGCGCTGGATCGACCTGCCGTCCCCGTTTCCGATGAAACGCGGCGGCGACCTGCGCGACGCGCGCATCGCCTACGAGACCTGGGGAACGCCGAACGCGGCCGGCGACAACAGCATCCTGATCCTTCCCGGCCTGTCGCCCGACGCGCATGCGGCGTCAAGCCCGGACAATCCCGCACCCGGCTGGTGGGAGGCGATGCTCGGGCCGGGCAAGCCCATCGACACCGACCGCTGGCACGTGGTCTGCGTCAACGCGCTGGGCAGCTGCAAGGGCTCGACCGGCCCGGCCTCGATCGACCCGCGCAGCGGCGAGCCGTACCGGCTGGCATTCCCAGAATTGTCGGTCGAGGACGCGGCTGAAGCGGCGCACGCCGTCGTCCGCGCGCTGGGCATCGAGCGCCTGGCCTGCGTGATCGGCAACTCGATGGGCGGCATGAACGCGCTGGCCCTCCTCGCCCGCCACCCGGGCATCGCGCGCGCCCACGTCAACATCTCCGGCGCCGCCCGCGCGTTACCGTTCTCGATCGCGATCCGTTCGCTGCAGCGCGAAGCCATCCGCCTCGATCCGGCATGGAACGAAGGCAACTACGACGACGACCGCTATCCCGAAAGCGGCATGCGCATGGCGCGCAAGCTGGGCGTGATCACCTACCGCTCGGCGCTGGAGTGGGACGGCCGCTTCGGCCGCGTGCGGCTGGATTCGGACCGCCGCGACGGCGAGGACCCGTTCGGGCTGGAGTTCGAGGTCGAAAGCTACCTCGAAGGCCACGCGCGCCGCTTCGTGCGCAACTTCGACCCCAATTGCTATCTGTATCTGAGTCGCTCGATGGACTGGTACGACATCGGTGAATCCTGCGGCGGCACCACCGACCAGGGCCTGGCGCGCATCCGGGTGGAGAAGGCGCTGGCGATCGGCGTGCACACCGACATCCTGTTCCCGCTGCAGCAGCAGCAGCAGATCGCCGACGGCCTGCGCGCGGGCGGTGCGGAGGCGCACTTCCTGCCGCTGGAGTCGCCGCAGGGCCATGACGCGTTCCTGGTCGACTTCGACCGCTTCGGCCCCGCCGTTTCCGGCTTCCTCGACGCGCTGTAGGCCACCCCGCACCAAGCCTGTCGCTGCAGTTGTGGGAGCGGCCATGGCCGCGATGAGGAAGTCCACCAGCCCATCGCGGCCATGGCCGCTCCCACACTCCACAGGCACAGGCACATGCAGGGTGGAATCCGCGGGAAACCGCCCCTCCGCACGCCCCGGAAGCGCCTCCTGGCGGGTTCCGCCACCCCGGCAGATCCACCGCGCTGGCACGCGCTAGAATGGCCGCGATGAACACTGCCGCCCTCCCCGACCTTGCCTTTCCCGGCCGCGACAAGCTGATCGCCGCCGTCGATGCCGCGATCGCGCAGGGCGACGAGCACGCGGTCACCGCCGCGCTGCGCAACAGCATGTGCGCGCTGATCCGCGACCGCGAAGTGCAGCTGCCCGACTCCGTGTTCGAGCCGATCGACGACCACTACGCCCGCCGCGAGCTCTACCGCAGCCCCGAACACGGCTACAGCGTGGTCGCGATGACGTGGGCGCCCGGCCAGGGCACGCCGATCCACGACCACTGCGGCCTGTGGTGCGTCGAGGGCGTGTGGGACGGCGAGCTGGAGATCACCCAGTACGAGTTGCTTGAAAGCGACGGCGAGCGCTTCCGCTTCCGCGCCGCCGGCGGCATGCACGCCGGCCCCGGCAGTGCCGGCAGCCTGATCCCGCCGCACGAGTACCACACCATCACCAATGCCAGCGGCGACACGGTCGCGATCTCGCTGCACATCTACAAGGCGGCAATGGAGTGCTGTTCGAAATTCCAGCCGCACTCGGGCGAATGGTTCCTGCGCACGGACAGCGCGTTGAAGACCGACAACGCCCCCTCCTGACCACCGCCCCGCCGCGGTGGCGCGGCTCCCACCCGCGCAACGACCCCGCCCCGATGTCCAAAACCCCCGTTCCACCGTCCCCGTCGCCCAGGCGGACGCCGGCCCCGTTCCGCACGCGGCCCGACGTCGAGCTGTGCAAGCGCGGCGAACTGCGCACCGAGCGTTTCCTCGATGCCGCGACCGACGCCTTCATCGAAAAGGGCTACCGCCGCGCCTCGCTGGGCGAGATCGTCGGCCGCGCGGGCGGCTCGCTGTCCACGCTCTACCGCGTGTTCGGCGACAAGGAAGGCCTGGCGCACGCGATCATCGAACGCCACATGGCCGTGGTCACCGCACGCCTGCAGGACCTGAGCCTGTCGGGCCTGCCGCCCGAGGCCGCGCTGCTGCAGGTCGGCGAAAGCATCCTGGAAGCCAGCGTCAGCCGCGAGTCGCTGCTGCTGCACCGCATCGTGATCGGTGAAGGCAAGGACTTCCCCGAGCTGCGCGACTGGTTCTTCAGCCACGCGGTGATGCCCGCGCAGGGGATCCTCACCGACTACCTGGAAAACGAGATCGCCGCGGGCCGCCTGTCGCTGCGCGCACCGGCGATCGCGTCCAGCCAGTTCTTCATGATGATCTTCGGCGAGCTGATGATCCGCGTGGCCAGCGGCAACCTGGCCAACCCGGACATCACCGTCGCCCGCGAGGAAGCGCGCGCGGCCGTCGATCTGTTCCTGCACGGCGCACTGCCGCGCTGACAGCGCCCGTTTCCCGCGTTACCCGCTTTGTCCGCGCCTGCCGGGGTTGACGCGGCTGGCCGGGCCGTGCAACCTCCACGTAACGAGGATTACGCCCTGCGGCAAGCCAGCAATCGGCCAGCCAGGCGCATGGGGACGGAGCGATGCGGATCTTCCTGTTGATTGGCGTAGCCACGGCCGGCGTTCTTGCGGTCGCGGCTTCATTCGCGCCCATATCCGCCTCGGCACCGGCGCAGGACACCGCAGGCACCGCAGCGCAGGACCCGGCCAATCCCTACCACCTGCCGCCGACCCACTTCGGCAGCGAAAACCCGCAGGCCGTGCACGCATTCGTCGATGCACCCGGCTTCGCCGACGCGCCGCTGGCACGCAACCCGCAGGCGCCCGACGCCAAGCCCGTCGGGCAGCAGGTCTGCACCGCCTGCCACAGCCGCGAAAGCGACACCTTCGCCCACACCACGCATGCGCTTGGCATGCAGGTGGCCTTCACCGCCAATCCCGACACCCCCACCTGCGAGGCCTGCCACGGCCCCGGTTCGGTGCACGCGCAGGCACCTGAGCAGCCCGGCGCGATCATCGCCTTCACCCACGACGGCGGCACTCCGGTCGAAACCCAGGCCGGCGCCTGCATGGGCTGCCACGCAGGCGGTCCACGCGACCACTGGCTGGGTTCGATCCACCAGCGCAACCAGCTCTCGTGCAGCGATTGCCACAACCCGATGGCGCAGTTCTCGGCCGAGGGGTTGCAGGCACAGGATTCGATCAACCAGACCTGCGCGACCTGCCACAAGGACATCCGCCAGCAGTTCAACCGCCGCTCGCACATGCCGCTGCCCGAAGGCCAGATGGCCTGCGTCGACTGCCACAACCCGCACGGCACCATCAACACCGCCCTGCTCAAGACCGACACCGTCAACGAGACCTGCTACCAGTGCCACGCCGAGAAGCGCGGCCCGTTCCTGTTCGAACACGCGCCGGTGCGCGAGAACTGCCTGAACTGCCACACCCCGCACGGCTCCAACCAGCACGCGCTGCTGGTCGCGCCGGTGCCGATGCTGTGCCAGCAGTGCCATTCGCACACGCGCCATCCCAACGACATGTTCAACGAGCAGATGCTCGCCAACGGCATGGCACCGGACGAACGCCTGATGGGCCGCGGCTGCCTGACCTGCCATTCGCAGATCCACGGCTCCAACAACCCGGCAGGCCCGCGGTTCCACAAGTAGGGAGGCACGGCGATGCGCAAGCGCGAACGCAAGACCGTCCTGCAGCTGTCGCTGCTGTCCGCGGCGCTGCTCGCGGCACCGGCGGCACTCGCCCAGGACTCGGGCCTGGGAACGGACCTGCAGTTCGGCAACGCGCTGGATCCCAGCGGCGGCACCGCCGTGCTCGCCTGCGATCCCGACGGCGCCACCTGGCTTACCGCGCAGCGCAAGCGCACGCCTACCGGCTTCCTTTATCGCTGCCCGCCGGCGTGGCCGGCGTTTTCCGGCGACGGCGACTGGCGCCACCGCGGCTCGGTCACGCTCGGCTACATCGGCGTGTGGGGCGACGAGAACAACATGGACTGGCGCCGCTTCTCCAACTGGGACGACGGCATCCATGTCGGCGCCGACCTGCGCTTCGAAAAGGCCGCCGACGGCAGCTACTTCGACCTGCGCGCCAGCCACATCGCCGATGACAGCCAGTACGTGCGCGCCGTGTTCGGCCGCGCCGGGAAATACCGGGTGCAGGCATTCGCGCGCAGCCAGCCGAACATCACCAGCGGCAACGCACGCTCGATCTGGAACGGCGTCGGCAGCAACCATCTCACGCTGAAGGACGGCCTTGTCCCGGCCGGCAGCACGTCGGCGCAGGTCGCCGCGGTCTCGGCCGCGCAGCCCGAGCGACTGCTGACCGTGGTGCGCCAGAAGCAGGGCGTCGGCATCACCTACATGTTCGACCGCCGCTGGACCGCCTACGCCAACGCCAGCCACGAAAGCCGCGAAGGCGCGCGTGCGTTCGGCGGGCCGTTCTTCTTCAACTACCCCTTTGCCAACAACGGCGGCGTCTACGAGATCCCGCGCCCGGTCGACGACAGCACGCTCAACTTCAACGGCGGCATGCGCTTTGCCGGCAACGTGTGGCGGATGGATTTCAGCTATTCGGGTTCGTTCTTCCGCCACGCCAACGGGGCGTTCGACTACGAGGTGCCGTTCGGCCTGTCGCCGGTGGTGCCCGGGCTGGTGTCGCCCGCGCTCACCCTGGGCCAGTTCTCGTACGAGCCGGACAACGACTACCACCACCTGCGCGCGAGCTTCAGCCGCAAGATCGCCTGGAACGGCGACTTCTCGCTCACCGCCAGCGGTGGCCGGATGAGCCAGAACGACCACATCGTTGCGCCCATGACCTGCCAGGGCCAGTTCGGCATCGCCGGCATCCCCGGCGCGCTGTTCGACTGCGCCAACTGGAACACCCCGGCTGCGCTCTCGCGCCAGCGCGCAGACCTGGGCATCGACTCGCAGATGGTCGACGCGCGCGTGGTGCTGCAGCCGACGGCCGCCGTCACCTGGCGCGCGAACGCGAAGTACCAGCGCGAGGACTACGACGGCACCTACTGGATGTACAACCCGCTCACGGGCCAGTGGGGCTATCCGGCCGAGAACGGTTCGCAGGGCAGCGTGGTGCCCGGCGAGGCCGGCATCTGGGATCCGGTGTTCAGCCCCGGCGCGCCGACCCGCATCCGCAACCTGCCGCTGGACCGCGAGCTGCACCAACTGTCGTTCGGCGGCGACTGGCGCCTGGGCGAGAAGAACACGCTCGGCGCGACCTACACCTTCGAGCGCACCGAGCGCACCCATCGCGAGGTCGCGACCACCCGCGACAATTCGATCAAGCTCAGCTGGCACAACCGCGCGCTCGACTGGCTGACCTTCCGCGCCAACTACACCCTCCTCAAGCGCACCGGCAGCGAATACGACTACGACCCGTACGAATTCACCTTCTCCGCCGCGCTGCCCGGCTACACCGGCGAGGAAGTCGCGCACACCGTCTCGGCGCTGCGCAAGTACGACGTCGGCCGCCGCACGCAGAACAAGGTCGACCTGATGGCGACCTTCATCCTGCCGCGCGAGATGACGGTCTACGCCTCGGTGCGCGGCGACTGGAACGACTACGACGCCACCCTCGGCAGGCGCGGCTACGACACTGTCGGCGGCAGCCTGCAGTGGGAGTGGCAGCCCTCGCCCGCCACCGTCACCAGCGCCTGGTACGGCTACGACCGCTCCGACCTCGACATCGCCAACGTCAATGACCTGGCACTGGAAGCCGATCCCACGCTCGGCGGCCCCACCTACCCCGAGGCCAACCGCTGGTGGATCGACGACCGCCAGCGCAACCACTACGCCGGCGCCAACCTGACCCAGCGCCTGGGCAGGTTCACCCTGGATGCGGCCTGGGACTGGAGCTATTCGCGCGGCACCACCGGCTACCGCTACAACTCGGACGGCGCCCTGACACTGCCGGCGCTGGACCCGCTGCTGACAGGGCAGTTCCAGCCGATGATCTACCGCACCAATGCACTCACCGTCGGCCTGACGATCCCGCTCCATCGTCGCGTGACGCTGCGCCTGTTCGACCGCTACCAGCGCGGGCGCCTGTTCGACTGGCACTACGTCGGCTTCGAGGACGGCCAGGTCTACGACCACCGCGTCTACACCGACGGCGGACCGGAGAACTACAGCGTCAACATGGTCGGCGCCCTGCTGGAGATGCAGCTATGACGGGCGCACGCCAACTGCTTGCCGTCCTTGCCGCCTGCACCGTCAGCGTCTTCGCCATCGCGCTTGCGCAGGAGGCGCCGGCACCGGCCGACGCGGAGGCCGCGCAGGTCCAGGACGCGCAGGTCCAGGAACAGGTCGCGGAAACCGAAACGGCAACCGGGCCGGAAGCGGAAGACGCGCCGGCCGCAAAGGCCGACAACGACTACGTCGACCTGCGTCGCGCCCGGCCGATCACCGGCAACGTCGCGGCCGGCCAGGCCAAGGCCGAAGTCTGCGCCGCCTGCCACGGCCCGCAGGGCATCTCGATCGCACCCGCCTTTCCCAATCTCGCCGGCCAGCACGCGGACTTCCTGTACTGGCAGCTGGTGGAATTCAAGCGCTCGCCGGATTCGCCGATGTCCCCGCTGGTCGCCGACCTGAGCGATGAGGACATGCGCGACCTGGCGGTCTACTACGCCGGCCTGGCGCCGACGCCCGCGCCCGCCGATCCCGACGCTGAAGCCGAACCGGCCGATCCCGCCCTGCTGCAGCGCGGCGAACAGCTCTACCTCACCGGCGACCCGGCCAAGGGCATCCCGCCCTGCCAGGGCTGCCACGGCGTCGACGCACGCGGCCACGCAGACGCGCGGCGCGCCGACAGCAGCGGCCACACCCCCTACGCCGCATGGCCTGCGCTGCGCGGACAGCAGGCGATGTACCTGCAGACCAAGCTCGGCGAATACCGCGACGGCGCGATGGACGACTCGACCACGGACTTCATCATGACCGGCATCGGCCACCGGCTGGACGACGACAGCATCCAGGCGCTGGCCGCGTGGCTGTCGTCGCTGCCGCCCGCGCACTGAAGCGACGACCGCGGGCGATGTCCGGCCAGCCCGCATTCGATCAATCACGCGGTCGCGGAAGCTACCCCCTGAATCGGGGACCCAGCAGAAGGGACCACGGACGATGGCCAGCCCCGCGGGTTTCCGCATTCGCCGGAATAACAATCAAGCGCACGTTTTCCGGGGCTACCGCGCCCATCGCTCCGCCTGAATACCGGATCGGGGGCATGCAGTGACTTGCGGCACCTCGCCGCGCACGTGTGCGTTGCTAACCTCGCCACTCCCCCCGACGCGAGCGACGCCCATGCTCACCGATCTCTCCCTCGCGGCCCTGCACCACGTCCTGGTCTTCGGCCTGGTCTCAATGCTCGTCACCCAGTCCGTGCTGCTCCGCGGCCGCATGGATGCCGGCGTGCTGGCAAAACTGGGCGGCATCGATCGCGGCTACGGCGCCGTCGCCGTCCTGCTGCTCGTGGTCGGCCTGCTGCGCGTCTTCCACGGCATCAAGGGTGAGGACTTCTACCTGCACAACCCGTGGTTCCACGCCAAGCTGGGTGCCTACCTGCTTGCCGGCGTACTCTCGATCTGGCCCACCCTGCGCTTCCTGCGCTGGCGCAAGGCACTGAAGGCCGACCCCGGCTTCCTGCCCACGACGGTCGAGGTCTGCGGCCTGCACCGCATCGTCCGCTTCGAACTGGCCCTGGTGGGCGTGATCTTCCTCCTCGCCGCCGCCATGGCCCGTTACGGCGGATTCTGAGCTCCGGCCATCCGCTATAATTCGCGCCCCGCGCCGGAGTGGCGGAATCGGTAGACGCAGCGGACTCAAAATCCGCCGGCCTTAAAACCGTGTGGGTTCGAGTCCCACCTTCGGCACCACGACAAGCCGCGCCCATGCGCGGCTTTTTCGTGCGCCAATGCCGCTACCCGAACTGCGCCTCGGTCATGCTCACCGTGTCGTCCACGTAGACCGTCAGCGCGCTCGGGATGCCGGTCCAGTGGTAGAGCGCGTAGGCCTTGACCTCGCCGATGGCCACGGCGCCCTCGCGGGTATGGAACCATTCGATCGCGTGGTCGCCGTCGAGCAGCACCCAACCGCCGCGGTCGGGCCTGACGCTGAGCAAGTGGCGTTCCATCTCACACTCCATGCGCTGAAGAAGGTGCCCCGGCCCGGCGTCACGACTTGCTCAGGGTCGCACCCGTGTTCCGTTGCAGAGCAGCATCCAATGCCATCGCATGGGCGGGCCGCCGGGGCACGACAAGCTTGGCGCGGGCGGCAGGCCGAAACAGTCGGGCAATGCCCCCGGTTCGTGTAGGGAAATCCCTACACGGCATTGCCGGGACGGACCCGACCCCCGGCCCGCGGGCGATGCGGGGTCTAGCGCAGCTCCTGGATGTCCACGACGCGGCCATTGCGGATCTCGAAATTGACCTGCTTGTCGTCGAGGTAGTACTCCCAGCGTTCGCCCACCGCCGCGCCGCGGCGGTTTTCCAGCCGCACGATGCGGTCCGGTTGGCGTCCCGCCTTGCGGATCACGGTAGCGGGACTGTCGCCCGTCGCCACCACCGCATTGCCGAAGCGGAATGAAAAGTCGGCCGCTGCCGGCAGCGTCGCCAGTCCCAGCGCCGCCGCAAGCAGGCATGCAATCGGTCGTTCCATGTCGTTCTCCTTTACGGACGCGGCACTGCCGCGGCCACATGACAACGCGCCGGCGTCGCCGCGCGTTGACGTGGCAATCGAAACCGCATCTGGAAACGACACACCGCCGCATGCCCGCCACCACACCGGCTGTCGCGAATACACCGCATGTACGGTCGCAGCGAAACCGGTCAAGGAAGGGTCCCGCAGGCAATCCGGCAGGACCGCATCGAAAAGTCCGCGGCCGTGCGACCCCGCGCTTCAGCCGCCCAGCCGGTCCAGCACCGCCACCAGCTCCGGCGCCAGTGGCGCATTGAGCACGTAGGGCGTGCGCCCGTCGTCAAGCGCGAACTCCAGCGATGCGGCGTGCAGGAACAAACGCTTGAGCCCGACCTGCTCGCGCAGGCGCCGGTTGACGTCCGGATCACCATACTTGTCGTCGCCGGCCACCGGATGGCCGATGTGCTGGGCGTGCACGCGGATCTGGTGGGTGCGGCCGGTCTCGATCCGCACCTCGCAGTAGGAATGCCCGCCGCGGCGTTCCAGCACCCGGAAATGGCTCAGCGACACCTTGCCGGCATCGTTGACCTGCACGTGGCGCTCGCCGCCCTGGCGCAGGCCGACATGCAGCGGCGCGTCGACGCTCATCACGCCGTCGGGCATCCGCCCGGACAGCAGCGCCAGGTAGCGCTTGCGCAGGCCGGCGCCGTGGTCTTCGCGCATCAGCGCCTGCAGCTCGGTCAGCGCCGAGCGCTTCTTGGCCACCACCATCAGGCCGGAGGTGTCGCGGTCAAGGCGATGCACCAGTTCCAGCGACTGCTGCGGCCGCAGCGCGCGCAGGGTCTCGATCACACCGAAGCTGATCCCGCTGCCGCCATGGCTGGCCACGCCGGAAGGCTTGCTGATCGCCAGCAGCCGCGCATCCTCGAACACGATGCTGGCGGCCATCGCATCGAGCAGCCCCTTGCCCGGCGTGCCAGCGTCGCCCGGCTGAGTGAGACGCACGGGCGGAATGCGGACCTCGTCGCCGCCCTCCAGCCGCGTCTCGGCCTTCGCCCGGCCGCCGTTCACGCGCACCTGACCGCTGCGCACGATCTTGTAGACCAGCGACCGGGGCGCGCCCTTGAGCTGGCCGAGCAGGAAGTTGTCCAGCCGCTGGCCGGCGCGGTCGTCCGGCACGCGCACCAGGCGCACGCCACCGCCGGCATCGCCCTGCGCTCGGGCCGGAGTGGACCGGGAATCTGAATGGGCCATCGGCTCTCTTGGTCTGATACACTCGCGATGCGAGGTAAGGTTCTGATTTCGCGGGGAGTTACCGCCGCCTGCCGGTTGTCCGGCAGGCGACATACCGGGCCGAAAGCCCACCTTCCCACGGATAGGTCCGCGCGGCACCACTGCCCCCGGGGCATTGATGTTAACAGCGACGGCCCATCGGCCCCGAACCAAGCCCGGCCAGTCAGAAGCCGGTTGCTGAACATGTCCCGCGTGGCGCCGCGTGCCCTGCCCCTGGCAGGTCCGGGGCTGCCGCCGGCCCCGCAACACATTCGAACAGAACAAGCGCTCCCGCGGCCTGCCGTGGTGTCGTAGCGCTGGAAAACCAGGCCGGGGGCCGCGAACGCGCGGCCGCCGGCACGAAGTCTCCAGGCGAAACGCCCCGGCGTTCCGCGCGCCTGCCGTATTGGCGGGATGAAGCGCGCAAGGAACGACCATGAAACGCATGTTGATCAACGCGACGCAGGCAGAAGAACTGCGCGTGGCCATCGTCGACGGACAGACGCTCTACGACATCGATATCGAGCAGCCGTCGAAGGAACAGAAGAAGTCCAACATCTACAAGGGCCGCATCACCCGGCTCGAGCCCTCCCTGGAAGCGGCCTTCGTCGAGTACGGCGCCGAGCGCCACGGCTTCCTGCCGCTGAAGGAAATCTCCCGCGACTACTTCCAGTCCGGCGTCGACCACAACAAGGCGACGATCAAGGAACTGCTGCGCGAGGGCCAGGAAGTGGTGGTCCAAGTCGACAAGGACGAGCGCGGCAACAAGGGCGCCGCCCTGACCACGTTCATTTCCCTGGCCGGCCGCTACATGGTGCTGATGCCCAACTCGCCCACCGCCGGCGGCGTCTCGCGCCGGATCGAGGGCGACGACCGCGCCGAGCTGAAGAAGGCGATGGACGCGCTCGAGATCCCCGACGACATGGGCGTGATCATCCGCACCGCCGGCGTCGGCCGCGACGCCGAAGAACTGCAGTGGGACCTGGACTACCTGCTGAGCATCTGGCGCGCGATCGCCGGAGCCGCCCTGAAGAAGGCGTCGCCGTTCCTGATCTACCAGGAGTCGCGCCTGATCATCCGCGCCCTGCGCGACTACATGCGCGCCGACATCGGCGAGATCCTCGTCGACACGCCGGAGATGTACGAGGAGGCGAAGGAGTTCGTCGAGCAGGTCATGCCGCACAACCTGCGCAAGCTCAAGCACTACGTCGACGACACGCCGCTGTTCAACCGCTTCCAGATCGAGTCGCAGATCGAAAGCGCCTATGAGCGCACCGTGCGGCTGCCGTCCGGCGGCGCGCTGGTGATCGACCAGACCGAGGCGCTGACCGCGATCGACGTCAACTCCGCGCGTGCCACCAAGGGCGGCGACATCGAGGAGACCGCGTTCAACACCAACCTGGAGGCGGCCGAGGAAGTCGCCCGCCAGATGCGCATCCGCGACCTCGGCGGCCTGGTGGTGATCGACTTCATCGACATGTCGAGCAACAAGCACCAGCGCGAAGTCGAAAACCGCCTGCAGGGCGCGCTGAAGTTCGACCGCGCGCGCGTGCAGCTGGGGCGCATCTCACGCTTCGGCCTGCTCGAACTCTCGCGCCAGCGCCTGCGCGCCAGCCTGGGCGAGTCCAGCCAGATCGTGTGCCCGCGCTGCGAAGGCCACGGCCGCATGCGCAGCATCGAATCGCTGTCGCTGTCGATCGTCCGCGTCGCTGAAGAGCACGCGATGAAGGAGAACACTGGGCAGGTGCTGGTACAGGCCCCGGTGGACATCGCCAACTACCTGCTCAACGAGAAGCGCAGCGCGCTGCGCGAGATCGAACAGCGCCACGACGCCCCGATCGTGATCGTCGCCGACGAGCAGCTGCACACCCCGCACTACGAGGTCACGCGCCTGCGCGAGAACGAACTGGGCGAGGAATCGAGCAAGCCCAGCTACCGCCGCGGCTCGCCGCGCAAGGTGGCGACCATCGCCCTGACCAAGGCCAACCTCAACGTCCCGCCGCCGGCCGCCGTCACCAACGTGCGCCCGGCCAATCCCGCGCCGACCCGCGAGCCCCGCCCGGAGCCGGCTCCGGCGCCGGCCGCCCCGAAGCCGGTCGCGGCACCGGTTCCGGTCGCCACCGGCGGCGTGCTTGGCTGGCTGAAGAGCCTGTTCGGCGCCACCGAGGCGCCTGCACAGGCCGGCACCCCGGCACCCGAACGCCCCCAGGGCGAACGCGGCAACCGCGGCGAGCGCAGTGATCGCAGCGAACGCGGTGGCGAACGCAACGGCCAGCGCCGCGGCGGCAAGCAGGGTCAGGGCGGACGCGACCGCAATCGTCGCGACGAATCCCGCGGCGAAAGCCCGCGCCAGCAGGCGCAGGACGGCCAGGGCAGCAAGTCGTCCCGGGGCAAGTCGCGGCAGAAGAAGCAGGGCCAGCAGCAGGGCGCGGACGCAAAGCCGGCCACCGACGCGCAGGCGAACGCCACGCAGGACACCGCGTCGCAGCCCCAGGCCCGCAGGCCGGCGGCGAAGCCGGAGAAGAAGGCCCCGGTTGTTGATGAAGCCACGCAGGCCGATACCGCAACTGCCGCTACCGCAGCAACGGCCGCTGCGACCGGCGCTGCCGCTATCGTGCAAGACGCGGCTTCCACGCCGCAGGCCGAGGCCCGCAAGGACGAGGCGAAAGAGTCGGCGCAAGCAACTGCCGGCGACCAGCAGGAAGAAGCCAAACAGGGCGAGACGGGCGAAGGCACCGGCCGCCGCCGTCGCGGACGCCGCGGTGGTCGCCGCCGTCGCCGCAACAATGGCGACGCCGTCGCCGCTGCGCCGATCGACGACGAGCAGGCCGATGGCGAAAGCGGTACGCAGGTCGCGGACCGCTCGCAGCCGGAGTTCGATTTCGACGATGCTCCGTCCACGAAGCCCGCCCCCGCCGCCCGGCAGTCCGACGCAACGGCACCCGCCGCCATCCCGGTGAACGAAGCCACGCCTCCGGCCGCAGCGCAGGCGGCGGCGCCTGCCCGGACAGCGGAAGCCAAGCAGGCCGAGGCCGCGGTTGCCAGCGTTGCCGCAACGCAGTCGCCGGCCCCGGCGGCACCGGCGGAAGTCGCAGCGACGGCACCAAGCGCGCAGCAGCAGGCCGACACAACCGAGCCCGTCGCGCAGACTCCGCGTGATACGCGCCCGGCCGCGCCCGAAACCGAAGCCACGCCCGGCCCGTCCGCCGGCACGTCCGCGGACAGCACCACGCCCGCGGACGATGCGGCAACGGCCCAGGCCGACGTGGCCCCCGCCCCGCAAACCGCGGCGGTGAAACCGGAAGAACCGCAAGCACCTGCCGCCCCGGCAGCGGCTCCCGATCCGACGCCGGATGCCACGCAGCCGGCGGATGATGGCAACCGCATGCCCGGGCTGTTCGACCAGAACACCCCGGAGCCGCCCGCCCCGGCGGATGTCGCCGCGACGACGGCCGCAGAGTCCGCGGAAGCGGACGACGAGGCCGACGGGCAGCAGCAGGACAGGACCGCCTCGCACGGCGCCTGACCGGAAACCGCCGGGGCGGCATGCCCGCCCCGGTGAGTCGCCGACAACACAGGTAGCAATCGCGGCACGCATGCCAACATGCGTGCCGCTTCCCGTTGCGGGAATGCCGCGCGTGGGCGGCCCGGATAAGCTGCGGGCGTCGCCGTGTCAGCCGGGAAGCGCCTGCCCCGGATCGACCATGCCGTACTGCTGCGCCAGACGCGCGAGCGACATGCCGTCCTCGATGCCCAGCTTGATGAACAACCGGGACTTGTGCGTGTTGACCGTCTTCGAGCTCAGGCTCAGGCGCTTGGCGATGTCTTCCTGGCGCAAGCCCTGCAGCAGCAGCATCGCGACTTCCAGCTCGCGCCGCGTCAGGTCGTCGAACGGCGTGCTGCCGCCACCGATGCTCGACAGCGCCAGGTTCTGCGCCACCCCGCTGCCCAGGTAGCGCTTGCCGCGCGAAGCCTCGCGCACCGCCTCGATGAGTTCAGCCGGGTCGCCGCCCTTGCCGACATAGGCCGTGGCGCCCGCGGCGATCACCCGCTTCGGGATCGGACCGTCCTCGAGCACCGACACGATCACCACGTGCGCGCCGTAGTTGCCCTTGACCAGCCGCTCGGTGACTTCCAGCCCGCTGATCCCCGGCAGGTGCATGTCGCAGACCACCACGTCCGGCCGCAATTCGCGGATGCGCGGCAGCGCCTCCTCGCCGGATTCGGCTTCGCCCACGATCTCGATGTCCACCGCGTTGCCGAGGATCATCCGCAGGCCCGTTCGCACCAGCGCATGGTCGTCGACCAGAAACGTCCTTATCGTCATTGCCCTCTCCTTTTCCGCTCCCAGCGGATGCGACCCAGACTAAGCGCCGCCCCATACCCGGACAAGCGTGGTTCGCCGCGATTTCGGGTCAGGATTTCCTGATTCGCGATCCATGCGGGGTCGTGGCGGAGAGAGTGGGATTCGAACCCACGGAAGGTTTGACCCTTCGCCGGTTTTCAAGACCGGTGCCTTAAACCGCTCGGCCATCTCTCCGGATCGATTGCTTCGTCCCTGGCGGCAGCGGGCGTTGCCGTGCCGCCGCGGCTGCAGATTGTCGCATGCGCGGCCGCTGCGTCACGCCTCGGCGGTAGCGGCTTCCTTGCGATGGCCTTCCTTCTTGCGGTCGCAGTTCTGGCAGTCCAGGCGCGACTCCTCGATCAGGCCGGGCAGGCGCTCGGCGAGGAAATCGATGAACACGCGCACCGCCGGCAGCAGGCCGCGGCGCGAGGCGAATACTGCGTGGGCGATGCCCTGCGGCAGGCCCCACTCGGGCAGCACCACCTCCAGCTCGCCCTTGCGCACGGCCTCGGCGCACAGGGTTTCGGGCAGCATGGTGATGCCCAGGCCCTGCTTGGCCAGCGCCATCAGCATCGGGAAGTCGAAGCCGGACACGCGCGGCTTGAGGTCGATGCGGCGTACCCCGCCGTCCGCGCCCTGCAGCTCCCAGCGCTGGCGCACTTCGTCCTCGCTCATGGTCAGGGTGACGTGGTCGCGCAGCTGGTCGGGGTCGGTCGGGCGCCCGGCGCGATCGAGGTACGCGGGGCTGGCGACCAGGAGCTCCTCGATCTGGCCGAAGGTGCGCATGATCAGGCTGCCGTCGTCGTCGAACTTCGAACGCACGCGGACGGCGACGTCGAAACCTTCGTTGATCACGTCCACCCGGCGGTTGCTCACGTGCATCTGCACGCGCACCTGCGGATAGCGCGCCAGGAACTCCGGCAGCAGCGCCGGCATCTGCTGCTGAGCCAGCCCCACCGGCACGCTCACCCGCACCACCCCGCGCGGCTCGGCGCTCAGGCGGTCGACCACCTCACGCGCGGCCTGGGCCTCGGCGAGCATCGACTGGGCATGGCGATGCACGCTCTGGCCCACGTCGGTGACCGCGAAGCGACGCGTGGACCGCTGCAGCAGCCGCACGCCCAGCTCGTTCTCGAGCTGGCTGATGCGCCGGCTCAGGCGCGACTTGGGGATACCCAGCGCGCGCTCGGCGGCGGCGAAACCGCCGTGCTCGACCACGGCGGAGAAGTAATAGAGGTCGTTGAGATCCTGCATCGCCATAGTTCCATATTTAGAACGTTAAGTGATATTTTGTCATCTTTATTCTATACAAGCAACAATCTATGCTTTCCCGGTCGCGGCATTGCCGCATCGGGACACACGCCAATGAAACTGCTGCACATCGATTCCAGCGCCCTGGGCGCCAATTCCGCTTCCCGCGAACTCAGTGCGGCCATCGTCGCACGCTGGCAAGCCCAGGTCCCGGGTCTTTCGATCGAATACCGCGACCTGGACGCCGATCCACTCCCCCATCTGGACGGTGCGACCCTCGCCGGGGCCGACACCGGGGCAGCCGCCGAGTCCGAGCGGGTGCTGCAGCAGTTCCTCGACGCCGACATCGTCGTCCTCGGGGCGCCGATGTACAACTTCTCGATCCCGTCCACGCTCAAGGCCTGGATCGACCGCATCGCCGTCGCCGGACGGACCTTCCGCTACACCGCCGACGGCCCCGAGGGCCTGGCAGGCAACAAGCAGGTGATCGTCGCCAGCGCGCGCGGTGGCCTGCACGGAGACGGGCCGAGCGATTTCCAGGAGCCGTACCTCCGCTTCCTGTTCGGCTTCCTGGGCATCACCGGCCTGCAATTCGTGCGCGCCGAGGGCCTGGGGCTGTCGCCGCAGCACCGCAGCGAAGCGCTGGCGGCAGCACGCGCGGCGATCGCGAAGCCGCTGGCCGAGGCGGCCTGATCGCACCGGCTTGCTGCAGGTGCAGCCTCAGCCGCGGACGTTGGGCCGCTTTGCCTTGTAGGAGCGACGGAAGTCGCGCGGGCCTCCCCCGCGAAACCGGTCGCGACTGCCGTCGCTCCTGCGAAGCAATCCAGGCAGGCGGCCGGACGGCCGGTCAGGCGATGCGTTCGACGTCGCCCATGTACGGCCGCAGCACGGCCGGCACCTCGATCGAGCCGTCGGCCTGCTGGTAGTTCTCCATCACCGCGATCAGGGCGCGGCCGACCGCGACGCCGGAGCCGTTGAGCGTGTGCACCAGCTCCGGCTTGCCGGTCTCCGGGTTGCGCCAGCGGGCCTGCATGCGGCGGGCCTGGAAGTCGCCGCAGTTCGAGCACGACGAGATTTCGCGATAGGTGTCCTGCGACGGCAGCCACACCTCCAGGTCCCAGGTCTTGCGCGCCGAGAAGCCCATGTCGCCGCTGCACAGCAGCACCTTGCGGTACGGCAGGCCGAGCTTCTCCAGCACGGTTTCGGCGCAGCGGGTCATGCGTTCGTGCTCGGCGTCGCTCTCGCCCGGACGCGTCACCGACACAAGTTCCACCTTCTCGAACTGGTGCTGGCGGATCATGCCGCGCGTGTCGCGACCGTAGGCGCCAGCTTCCGCGCGGAAGCACAGCGAATGCGCCGCCATCCGCAGGGGCAGCCTGTCCGCGTCCACGATCTCGCCACGTACGGTGTTGGTCAACGGCACTTCCGCGGTGGGAATCAGGTAGCGCTTCGACGCCGCCTCGCCCTCGCCCACCGTGGTCGCGAACAGGTCGTCCTCGAACTTCGGCAGCTGGCCGGTGCCCAGCATCGAATCGGCGTTGACCAGCAGCGGCACGCTGGTTTCCTCGTAGCCGTGCTCGCCCGCGTGCAGGTCGAGCATGAACTGCGCCAGCGCGCGGTGCAGGCGCGCGAGCTGGCCGCGCAGCACAGTGAAGCGCGCGCCCGAAAGCCTGGCCGCGACGTCGGCGTCGAGCCAGCCATGGCGCGCGCCCAGTTCGACGTGGTCCTTGACCTCGAAATCGAAGGTACGCGGCGTGCCCCAGCGCGACTGCTCGACGTTGTCCGACTCGTCCTTGCCGGCAGGCACGGAATCGTCGGGCAGGTTCGGGATGCCCAGCAGGATGGTGTCGAGCTGCGCGCGGATGACATCCAGTTCCGTCTCCGACGCCTTGAGCTCGTCGCCGAAGCCGGCCACCTCGGCCAGCAGCGCGGAGGCGTCCTCGCCCTTCGCCTTGGCCTGGCCGATCGCCTTGCTGCGCGTGTTGCGCAGGTTCTGCAGTTCCTGCGTGCGCACCTGGATGCGTTTGCGCGACGCCTCCAGCCGCTCCAGGGCCGATGCGTCGAGTTCGAATCCACGCGTGGCGCGCAGGCGTTCGGCAAGGGCGGCGGGGTCTTGGCGCAACAGGCTGGGATCGAGCATGGCAGGCGTGGTGTCGGCGACGGAAACGCCGATTATCGCGTGTCGCGCCACGGAATGCCGCAGCAACGCTATGCCAGAATGCGGGAAGTCCCCGGATCCGGTCCCCCGCATGCCTCCATCCGCCGATTCGTCGCCAACCACCCGACGCCGGTTCGTCCTCGGCCTGTCGCCGCGCGCATGGCTGTACGTGGCCATCGCGTTCGCGCTCGGCGTCGGCCTGTTCCTGCTGATCTGGTCGAAGCAGCGTGGCGCCGACGACTTCTACCGGCCCGACAGCAGCCACACCGGCGCCAGCGGAATCGAGTTCGAGCCCCTGCCCCAGCCGGCCACCGACGACACTGAGCTGGGCCAGGCACGGCCGACGCCCGGCGACGAAGCCGAAGCGGAGGCGCGGATCGTCGAGACCGCCCCGCCGCCGGCGCCTGCACCGGTGCAGGCGCCCCCCGCCGCGACGCCAGCCGCCGCCCCGACCGGTGCCTACACGCCGCCGGTGGCCATTTCACAGCCAAAACCGGTCTATCCGCGCGCGGCGCTGCGCAGGAACGAGTCGGGCAACGTGCTGCTGCGGATCATGGTCGGGCCGGACGGCGTGCCCACCGACGTGAGCCTGATCGAGGGCAGCGGCTCGCGGTATCTCGACCGCGCGGCGACCGATGCGGTGCGCAAGTGGCGCTTCCGCCCGGCCATGCGCAACGGCCAGCCGGTGAGTGGTGAAGTGCGGGCGCCGGTTTCCTTCAGCCCGCAGCGGTGACGGTTGCCTGAACGGGGCCCGGGGCCGTGACGCGGCCTCAACGAGGTGTGTGGAACGCTCGGCGCGTCCAATTCCAGGGAGTGCCACCACATGTCGGACCCGATGACCAACCGCCCCGACACCACCCCGCCGTCGCCCCCACCGCCGCCGCAGGAGGAGCGCAAGAGCAGCAGCCCGCTGATCTGGATCCTGATCCTGATCGCACTGATCGCCTTCGCCTGGTACTTCTACAACCGCAACGCCGGCTCCGAGTCGATCAGCGACCTGACGCCTCCGCCCGCGACCAGCGATGCGATGACGCCGGCCGAGAGTTCGCCCGCCGAAGCCGAGGCCGCCGAGGCCGCGGCCCGCGAACGGGCGAAGGCCGCTGCGCCCAAGCCCGCCACGACCGCGCCGCGGGACCGGGAAGCCGCGTTGATCGACCAGCCGTCGCTGACCTATCCGCCCGAGGCCTACCGCGCCCGCGAGGAAGGCGTGGTGCTGGTGCGCGCGCAGATCGACGAGCTCGGCAACGCCAGCGACGTGAAGATCGCCAAGCGCAGCGGTTCGCGCATCCTCGATCGCGCAGCGCTGAACGAAGTGCGCAAGTGGAAGTTCACCCCGGCGATCAAGGACGGCAAGACCGTCGCGTCGAGCGTGCAGGTGCCGGTCGACTACAAGCTCGACGACAAGTAGGACCCGACCCCGCGGGCTTCAACGCGCGCGCAGGCCGAAGCCGGCCTGCCGCGCGAGTCCATCGAAGCCAGGGAACGAGGTGGCGACGTTGGCGACGTCGGCGATTGCCACCTCCCTGCCCGCAAGCTGTCCGGCCACGGCGAATGCCATCGCGATGCGGTGGTCGCCGTGGCTTTCGATCGTCCCGCCGCGCAACGCGCCGCCCGCAATCACCAGGCCGTCCGGGCGTTCCTCGACTGCCGCGCCCAAAGCGCGCAGGCCGGTGGCCATGGCCGCGATGCGGTCGGATTCCTTGACCCGCAGTTCCGCGGCCTCCGAAACCACGGTCGTGCCGTCGGCGCAGGCCGCGGCAACGGCGAGCGCGGGGAATTCGTCGATCATGTCCGGCACCAGCTGCGCCGGCACCGCAATGCCGCGCAGCGGCGCGTGGCGCACGACCAGGTCGGCCACCGGCTCACCGCCTTCTGTGGCGGCGTTTTCCTCGACGATGTCCGCGCCCATCGCGCGCAGCGCCGCGAGCAGGCCGGTGCGGCGCGGGTTCAGGCCGACCGCGCGCAGGCGCAGCTCCGAGCCGGGCACCAGCGTCGCCGCGACGATGAAGAAAGCGGCCGAGGAAAAGTCCGCCGGCACCGCGACGTCGGTCGCACGCAGGCGCTGGCCGCCACGCAGGCGTGCGCGCCCGGGCGCGAAATCGATGTCGACGCCGAACGCGGCCAGCATGCGCTCGGTGTAGTCGCGGGTCGGGTGCGGTTCGCGCACCGACGTCTCGCCCCGCGCAAACAGGCCCGCCAGCAAGACCGCGGACTTGACCTGCGCGCTGGCGACGGGCGACTCGAAGTCGATGCCCCGCAGCGCGCGCCCGCCATGGATGCGCAGCGGCGGCAGGCCGCCTTCCGCGTCGATCCGCGCGCCCATGCGCGACAGCGGTTCGATCACGCGCTTCATCGGCCGTCGCGACAGCGAGGCGTCGCCGGCCAGCACGCTGTCGAACGGCTGCGCGGCCAGCAGGCCCGACAGCAGGCGCATGCCGGTGCCGGCGTTGCCGCAGTCGAGCACGCCGGAAGGCGCGCGCAGTCCGTCGATGCCGACGCCGTGCACGATCCGCGTCGACGGCGACGGCGCCTCGATGCGCACGCCCATGCGCTCGAAGATCGCGGCGGTGGCGCGGGTATCGGCGCCTTCAAGGAAACCGTCGATGCGCGACGTGCCGTCCGCCAGCGCCGCCAGCATCACCGCGCGGTGCGAGACCGACTTGTCGCCCGGGATTGCGACCTCGCCCCGCAGCGGCGTGCCGCGCGTGGCGGTCCAGCTTTCTTGCCGTGGACTTGTCATCGTGCCTGTTCCGGAAAGCTGTCTGGCCACGGATTTGCGCGGATGAGCGCGGACAAGGCAGATGGGGTGAACTGCACAACCAGTGCTTGATCCGTGTTCATCCGCGTTGATCCGTGGCAGAAAAATCGCCTGTCGTTGCCAGCTCGTCCAACGCCGCCAGCAACCGGCGGTTTTCACCGGGGCCGCCGACGCTGATGCGCAGGCACTCCGGCAGGCCGTAGCCGGCCATCGGGCGCAGTACCACGTTGCGTTCGAGCAGTGCCTGTTCGATCCGGGCGGTGCGTGCGCCGAATTCGACCAGCAGAAAGTTGGTCTGCGACGGCGATACCGGCCAGCCGCGTTCACGCAGCGCGGCGGCCAGTGCCTCGCGCTCGCGCGTGTTGGCGGCCAGCGTATCGCGCAGCCAGCCCCTGTCGCCGAGCGCCGCCTCGGCAGCCGCCAGTGCGACGGCGTTGACGTTGAAACTCTCGCGCAGGCGCTCCAGCACTGCGGCAAGCGCCGAGTGCGCGATCGCGTAGCCCACGCGCAGCCCGGCAAGGGCATAAGCCTTGCTGAAGGTGCGGGTGATGACGAGGTTGCGGTGCGCGCCAAGCAGCGGCAGCGCGGAACCGAAGTCCGGCGCGGCGGCGATCTCGGCGTAGGCCTCGTCGAGCACCACGATGGCGTGATCCGGCACGCGCGCCATGAACGCGGCGAAGGCGTCGCGCGCGAACCAGGTCCCGGTCGGGTTGTTCGGATTGGCCAGGTACACCAGCCGCGTGGCCGGCGTGATCGCGCCGGCGATGGCATCGAGGTCGTGGCCGCGCGGCATGGCGTCGTCCAACGGCAGCGCGGGCGCGACGCGCAGGTGCGCGCCGACCGCCCTGGCGGCGATCGCGTACACGGCAAAGCCGAACTGCGAAGCCACCACGTCCACGCCCGGCCCCGCAAACGCCTGCGCCAGCTGCATCAGCAGCTCGTGCGAACCGTTGCCGAGCACGACCTGCGACGCGTCGATGCCGTGTTCCGCCGCCAGCGCGCGCTTGAGGTTGCCGCCAAGTGGATCGGGATAGCGATGCAGTTCACCCAGGACCGCTGCTGCGGCGTCCAGCGCACGCGGACTCGGCCCCCACGGGTTCTCGTTCGATCCCAGTTCGACCAGACCCGTCCCGGCCGCACGCCGTCGCAGCGCGACCAGGTCATGTCCCGGATCGTAGGCACGCAGCGCACGTACCGCGGGCACCGCCAGTTCCTCGGCCCACTGGTCGCCCTTCGTTCCCATTCCCGGCTCCCGATTCCCCATTCCCGGCTCCTAGGGCACCGCCACCGGGTACGACCCCAGCACCCGCACGTCGCCGGCGTAGCGGTCGATTTCGGCCAGCGCGTCCTTCAGCGGCGACTCCTCGGCATGGCCGCCGACGTCGATGAAGAACGCGTACTGCCACAGCGCGCCGTGGTCGGGCCTCGATTCGATCCGGTTCATGCTGATGTCGCGGCGCGCGAGTGGTTCGAGGATCCTGTACAGCGCGCCGGGCTGGTCGCGGATCGACACCATCAGCGAGGTACGGTCGTTGCCCGACGGCGGGAACGAAGCGCGGCCGATCACCAGGAAGCGCGTGGTGTTGTCGCTGCGGTCTTCGATCGGGCCGGCGACGACTTTCATGCCGTAGACGTGGGCGGCGTTCTCGCCGGCGATCGCGGCGGCATCGTCGGACTTCTTCGCACGGCGCACGGCCTCGGCGTTGCTGGCCACCGCTTGGCGCTCGGCCTGCGGCAGGTTCTTGCGCAGCCAGTTCTTGCACTGCGCCAGCGACAGGCCGTGCGAGTACACGCGTTCGATGTCCTCGACGTGACCAGTACGCGAGAGCAGGTACTGGTGCACGCGCAGTTCGACTTCGCCGCAGATCATCAGCGGTGAAGTCAGGAACAGGTCCAGCGTCGACTGGATGGTGCCCTGCCCCGAGTTCTCCACCGGCACCACGCCGAAGTCGGCGGTGCCCGAGGCGACCTCGTTGAACACCTCCTCCACGCTCGCCAGCGGCAGCCCCCTGGCCGAGTGCCCGAAATGCTTATGCACCGCCTGTTGCGAGAACGTGCCCTCCGGCCCGAGGTAGCCGATCTTCAGCGGCTCCTGCTGGGCGAGGCATGCGGACATGATCTCGCGGAACAGCCGCACCAGCACCTCGTCCGTGAGCGGGCCGTCGTTGCGGTCGACCACGCGGCGCAACACCTGCGCCTCGCGCTCGGGGCGGTAGTACTCGACGGCTGCCGCGAGCTTGCCCTTGGCCTTGCCGACCTGGTGCGCGAACAGCGCGCGCTCTGCGATCAGGGCCTGGATCTCGCGATCGATGCCGTCGATCTGCGCGCGCACGGCGAGCAGGTCGGGCTTCGCGGCCGGCGCGGCCTTCGGCGGCGTACGCTTGCCGGCCGTCTTGCGGACGGGCTTGTTCGCTGCCGCCGCCTTCTCGGACTTGCCTGCGGCCGGATTTTTCGCCGCTGCCGCCTTCCCGGCGCGCTTGTTCGCGGGCTTCCCGGGGCGGGTTGTTGTCTTGGTCGTGCGTGACGAGCTCATGAAATCATTGCCTTGTGGGAGCGGCCATGGCCGCGATTTAGCCGTGACACCGGTCAGCCGTGCCGCTTCCGGAAATCCTGCATGAAATCCGCCAGCGCGCGCACGCCGTCCACCGGCATGGCGTTGTAGAGCGAGGCACGGATGCCACCGAGCACGCGATGACCCTTGAGCGCGAGCAGGCCGGCATCCTTCGCGCCGGCGAGGAAAGCAGCGGTGAGCGCGTCGTCGCGCAGGAAGAACGGCACGTTCATCCGCGAACGCACGCCCGGCGCGACCTCGTTGCGGTAGAAGCCGTCGGAGCCGTCGATCGCCGCGTACAGCAGCCGCGCCTTCTCCGCGCTGCGGCGCGCGAATTCCTCGACCCCGCCTTCGGCCAGCATCCACTTGAACACCAGCCCGGCCAGGTACCAGTTGAAACTCGGCGGGGTGTTGAGCATCGAGCCGGCGTTCGCGTGCGAGGCGTAGTTGAAGATGTCCGCGCGCGGCTGGCCGGCGCGCTCGAGCAGGTCGCGGCGCACGATCACCACGGTGACGCCGACCGGGCCGAGGTTCTTCTGCGCGCCGGCATAGACCACGCCGTAGCGCGACACGTCCAGCGGTTCGGAAGCGATGCTGGAGCTGAAATCCGCGACCAGTGGCACGTCGCCCGTCTCCGGCAGCGCGCCCCACTCCGGGCGGAACTCGACGCCGTGGATGGTCTCGTTGGCGGTCATGTGCACGTAGGCCGCGTCCTTCGACAGCTTCCATTCCGCGGCCTGCGGGATGTCGCGGAAACCGCCGGCCTCGCCGCTCGCGGCGACGTTCGCGCGCACGTAGTCCTTCGCCTGCTTGATCGCGACCTTGCCCCAGTGGCCGCTGACCACGTAGTCGGCCACCTGCCCGGGCGCTGCGAAGTTCAGCGCCACCAGCGCCTGCTGCGTGGTCGCGCCGCCGGACAGGAACAGCACCGCGTAGTCGCCTGGAATCGACAGCAACCGGCGCAGATCGGCCTCGGCTTCGGTCGCAACCCGCATGAACTCGGGACTGCGATGGCTGATCTCCGCGACCGAGGCGCGCACGCCGTCCCATTCGAGCAGCTCCGCCTGCACCTGGCGCAGGACCGGCTCCGGGAGCGCGGCGGGACCGGCGGCGAAGTTGTAGGCGCGCGACATCGGCAGTTCCTGTTGGCTGGATGACTTGTGGGCAAACGCGCGGCCGTCGCGGTGCATCGGCCGCGCAATGCGGTGCTAGGCTCGAAGACGAGCCGCGCTGCGCCCAAGTATGCCGCAGCGCAACACGGATCGGCGCCGGGAATTTCCCGGCCGTTCCTGCGTCTTACCGCTATTCCCTCGCCCGGAGCCACCATGTCCCTGCGCGACGTCCTGCGGATCCCCGCTTCCGCGATCACCGACGAGCCGGTCTACCGGCAGCGCCGGCACCTGCTGGCTGCCTTCGCAGCCGCGCCCGCGCTGGCGCTGAACGGCTGCGCCGGGGCCGAGCCTCCCCCGCCGCCGAAGACCGCCATCACCCCCGAACAGGCGCGCACCGGCTTCCGCACCGACGAGGAGCTGACCACCTACGCCGACGCCACCACGTACAACAATTTCTACGAGTTCGGCACGCGCAAGAATGACCCCTCCGGCGCGGCCAAGACGCTGCGCACCCGTCCGTGGACGGTCGCGGTCGGCGGCGAATGCGCAAAGCCCGGCACCGTCTCGCTGGACGACCTGCTCAAGGGAACCACGTCCGGCGAACGCATCTACCGCATGCGCTGCGTGGAAGGCTGGTCGATGGTGATCCCGTGGCTGGGCGTGCCGCTGGGCGAGGTGCTGAAGAGGTTCGAGCCGAACTCGAAGGCGAAGTACGTCGCCTTCACCTCGCTGGCCGACCCGAAGCAGATGCCCGGCGTGCGCTACCGCTCGATCAACTGGCCCTACCGCGAGGGCCTGCGCATGGACGAGGCGATGCACCCGCTGACCCTGCTGGCCACCGGCATGTACGGCAAGCCGCTGCCGCAGCAGAACGGCGCGCCACTGCGGCTGGTGGTGCCGTGGAAATACGGATTCAAGGGCATCAAGTCCATCGTCGCGATCGATTTCGTCGAGAAGATGCCCGAGACCGCCTGGCACGACCTGCAGCCCTCGGAATACGGCTTCTTCAGCAACGTCAACCCGAGCGTCGACCACCCGCGCTGGAGCCAGAAGACCGAACGCCGCATCGCCGGCAAGGCCAGCAAGCTGTTCGCCGAACGCATTCCCACGCGCATGTTCAACGGCTATGGCGAGCAGGTCGCATCGATGTACGCGGGGCTGGACCTCAAGAAGTGGTTCTGAGCCACCGCACGCTGCCGCTGCTGCGACAGCACGCACGGAACGTGGAACCCTGACCCATGCCGCCACGGAAGACGCCACCCCGCATCATCGCCGCCAAGACCCTCGTCCACGCGCTGGCGCTCACGCCGCTGGCGATCCTGGCGTGGCAGTTCTGGGATGTGTACAGCACCAACAGCGACGCGCTCGGTGCCGATCCGGTCGCCGAGATCGAGCACCGCCTCGGCCTGTGGGCGCTGCGCATGCTGATGCTGGCGCTGGCGATCACGCCACTGCGCCAGCTCACCGGCCAGGCGGTGCTGGTGCGCTTCCGGCGCATGATCGGACTGTATGCCTTCGCCTATGCCTGCCTGCACCTGACGGCCTACCTGGCGCTGGACCTGCGCGGCTACTGGACGCAGATCTTCGAGGAAATCGCCAAGCGCCCCTACATCACCGTCGGCTTTGCCGCCTGGCTGCTGCTGGTGCCGCTGGCGGTCACCTCGACCCAGGGCTGGATCCGGCGCCTGGGCCGCAACTGGGTGCGCCTGCACAAGCTGGTCTACGCCGTCGGCGTGCTCGCCGTGCTGCATTTCTGGTGGCTGGTGAAGTCCGACATCCGCGAGCCGGCCCTGTACGCGGGCATCCTCGCCGCCCTGCTCGGCTGGCGCGCGTGGAAATGGCTCGCCAGGCGACGGCCCGCGCCGGTCCGCAGCGCCTGAGCGTCCTCAGCCGCTGCCGAACAGCAGCAGCAGCGCCAGCAGCCCGGCAATCGCCAGCGCGGCCACCAGCAGCCATGGCAGGCGCCAGGGCGAGGCCTTTGGCTCCGTCGCGAAGTCGTCTTCCTCTGCGGCGGGTCCGTCCAGTTCTTCGCCCGCGCGCTCGCGTGCGCCGCGTCCGCGCGCCGGAGCCTCGACCACGAAGCGGTGGTGGGCGTCGAACACCACCTGGTCGCCCGGTCGCAGCACGGCATCGCGCACCGCCTCGCCGTTGACCAGGCTGCCTTCGGCCGAGCCCAGGTCGCGCAGCAGGACGTCGTCCCCCAGCAGTTCCAGTCGCGCGTGGCGGTCGGCGAACGCCGGATCGTCGATGCGGATGTCCGCGTCGCCGCTGCGGCCCACGAGCCGCGGCCGTTCCAGCGTGAAGCTGCGCCCGTGGTACTGGCCGCCGACGCCGCGCAGCACCACGCGCGGATCGCCGTCGGCGTCCGATGCCGGTTCGTGCAGGGCATCGCCCGGCGAAGCAGGCGGCGTCGCGCCGACCAGGCGCATCTCCACGCCGTCGACGTAGACCGCATCGCCCACGCGCAGCATCGCCATCCGCCGCACCTCGCGCCCGTTCACGTGTACGCCCTGCGCCCCTTCGGCCACGGAGAGCCAGACGCCGCGGCGGTCCACGCAGAACCGCACCCGCGCCGCCTCGGGATCATCGAGCAGGCCCAGCCGGTCGCCGTTTTCGTCGAGCGGACCGATGGCGTGCACGCCGACGGCCAGCGGCAGCTCGGAATGGGCCTCGTCGGCGAAACGCAACTTCAACATTTCCATGCGCCGGCAATCTAGCACGCCGCCGGGGCTTGGATGCCGCGGCGGACGGCGACAGAATGGCCCATCCCAACACCGGAGGCCGCCATGGCCGGCATCGACATCCACCACCCGCATTCCATGCCGATCGCCAAGGCGCGCGAGGCCGTCGAAGACGTCGCCCGCAAGCTGGCGGACCGCTTCGACTTCGAATACGGCTGGGAAGGCGACGACATGCATTTCAAGCGTGCCGGCGTCGACGGCAACATCGCCGTCACCCCGGAGCAGCTGCACGTCACCGCCAAGCTCGGCTTCCTGCTGTCCGCGCTGCAGGGCACCGTGGAGCAGGAAATCCGCAAGGTGCTGGACGAGAAGTTTTCATAGGCACCTGCTCCTGCAGGAGCGGCTTCAGACGCGAGCTCCTGGAGATTCAGGGAACATCAAAGGCTCGCGGCTGAAGCCGCTCCTGCAACAGCTGCGTTGGAACGCGGTCAGCCGAACGGGTCGGCGTGCCCCGCGAACAACCGCTTCGACGCCTTGCGCTCGGCGCGCTCGATCTCGGCCACGAACGCATCGGCGTTGCCCAGTTCCTCGAACGCCGCCACGCCGCGCTCCAGGAACCCCTGCAGCTCGCTCAGCCCGGCCAGCTTCGCCGGTCCGCGCGAGAACGCCAGCAGCGCGGCCACGCCCGGGAGTTTCAGCGCCCTGCCGAAGCCGCTGCCGACGCTGCCGATCAGGTCGATCTGGTACGCACGCAGCCGCGGCAGGCCGACCTCGCGGTAGGCCTCGCCGTACAGCGCCGCGTCCAGCTTCTTCCGCCGCGGCGCCAGGGTTTGCAGCGCCTGCGCCATGCGCAGGTCCAGCGCCTGGGTCAGTGCACCGAGTTCGATCGCGTCGGCCACCGTGCCCAGCAGTTTCTCCGGCAGCAGGCGCTGCATCATCGGCAGCACGCGCGCGATGTCGGCATCACGGCGGGTGAAGTCGCGGTCGCCGTAGACGTCGTCGAGAAAGAACTCCGCCGCCGGCCGCCGCGACGGGTCCTCGAGGAAATGCGCGAAGCTGCCGCGCAGCCGTCCGGCCTGCCAGCGGCGCAGTTCCGGCAGCCAGCGCAGGCGGTTGCGCGGCTCGCGCTGCGGGTCATGCAGTGCCTGGTGGCAGGCCAGGCGTCGCTCGAGACGGCGGGACAGTGACGGGCGTGGCATGTGCGCATATTCGCAGGCCGCGGGTGAAGGCCGCCACCCGGGTGCCTGGCAGCCATCGGCTACACTCCGGCCGACCCCGCCCTCGACACCTGCATGCTTTCACTCCACCCGGCCCGGAAACGCGGCAACCCCTCCTCCCGCGGCCCGGCCCGGATCGGCCTGGCCATCGCCGGCGGCGGTCCGATCGGCGGCATGTACGAACTCGGTGCCCTGCGCGCGCTGGACGAAGCCCTCGACGGCCTCGACCTCACCGACCTGGACAGCTACGTCGGCGTCAGCAGCGGCGCCTTCCTGGCGGCGGGGTTGGCCAACCGCCTGTCGACCGAACAGATGTGCCGGATCTTCATCACCGGCGACAGCGACGACGCGCGCTTCCGCGCCGACACCTTCCTGCGCCCGGCCCTGTTCGAATACCTGCAGCGCGCCGCCAGCCTGCCACGGCTGACGCTCGACTGGTGGCGCAGCGTGCTGCTCGACCCGCTCGACGTGCGCTGGTCGGACCTGATCAACCGCTTCGGCGGGCTGGTGCCGACGGGACTGTTCGACAACGCCGAGGTCGAACGCTTCCTGCGCGACATCTTTACCCGCCGCGGCCGCAGCAACGACTTCCGCGAGCTGGACGCGAAGCTGTTCGTGGTGGCGGTCGAACTCGACAGCGGCGAGCCGGTGCTGTTCGGCGGCGAAGGCTGGGAGGACGTACCGATCTCGCGCGCCGTGCAGGCCAGCGCTGCCCTGCCCGGCCTGTACCCGCCGGTGGAAGTCCGCGGCCGGCACCTGGTCGACGGCGCCCTGCGCCGCACCATGCACGCCTCGGTGCTGCTCGAGCGCGACATCGACCTGCTGATCGGCATCAAC
Organism: Luteimonas lutimaris; assembly: GCF_039537065.1. Taxonomy (NCBI): domain Bacteria; kingdom Pseudomonadati; phylum Pseudomonadota; class Gammaproteobacteria; order Lysobacterales; family Lysobacteraceae; genus Luteimonas; species Luteimonas lutimaris. The sequence goes on from NZ_BAAAZU010000004.1 coordinate 338,926, forward strand.
CCGCTGGTGCCGTTCAACGCCGGCCTCGGCGATGCCCGTGGCGGCGCGCCGGTGGACGACGACAACGACGGCCAGCGGCTGGTGCACGGCGGCCTGCCCGCGGTGCTGTCGCAGACCTTCCGCACCCTGCTGCAGTCGCGCATGCACGTGGGTCTGGCGCGCTACGCGCAGCAGTACCCGGACATCGACCAGGTCGTGTTCGAGCCCAATGCCCGCGACGGCGAACTGTTCCACACCAACGCCTTCAGCTTCGCCGCGCGCCGCCGCGTGTGCCAGCTGGCCTGGCGCAACACCGTCGACGACCTGCGCCGCCGCGCCAGCGACCTGCGCCCGATGCTGGCCGCCAACGGCATCCGCCTGCGCGACGAGGTGCTGGAGGACGACGACCGCACCCTGCTCGACGGCCTCGCCAGGCGCCCGCCGCGCAGCACCGAAACCACGGCGAAACTGCGCCGCGCACTCGACGCCACCGAGCGCGTCATCGCCCGCCGCGACAAGCGGCCCAGGGCACGCGCCCGCGAACGCTGAACCGGCGCCACGTCTTGTGTGAATGCTCTAGACAATGCGGTGATCCTGCATCGCAATCACACGAGCCCGCCGGAGGGCACATGGCCAAGTTCAAGAAGACCGCGAAGAAGAAGACCGCCGGCTCCCGCGCCAGCGCCGACGACCTGCAGGCGCAGGCCGAGAAGCTGTCGAAGACGCTGAGCGAATCCGCGCAGCAGATCTGGCTCGCCGGTGTCGGCGCATTCGGCCGCGCCCAGGCCGAGGGCACCAAGCTGTTCGAAGGCCTGGTCAAGGACGGCCTGAACCTGGAGCAGACCGCGCGCAGGTTCGCCGGCCACCGCACCACCGTCGTGCGTGACGCCGTCGAGAACCGCGTCGACCAGGCCCGTGAGCGCGCCACCGACACCTGGGACCGGCTCGAAAAGGTCTTCGAGGACCGCGTCCAGCGCGCCCTGACCAGGCTTGGCGTGCCCGGCCGTGACGACCTTGCCGATCTCAGCGACCGCGTCGAGGACCTGACCGCCGAACTGCGCCGCCAGGGCGGCTCGGCGCCGCGCCGCAGCGCCGCGCGCAAGGCCACGGTGCGCAAGTCTGCCGCGCGCAAGGCTGCGGCGAAGAAAGCCCCCGCGAAGAAGGCACCTGCGAAGAAGGCCTCCAAGGCGACGAAGACCGCCAAGCGCGCCACCACGCGCCGGAAGGCCACCCGCAAGACCGTCGCCAAGGGCTGATCCCCGCCCATCCGGCCGCCGCGCCAGTGCGGCGGCCGCTGTTTCGCCCGCCAGCCGTTCAACGACCGTCTGTTTCCCCCTCCCCGTTCGGTTGCAGGCTGGCGGGCTCTTCCCCCCGCATCTTTCGCGCTCGGGTGCGCAGCCGGGGCACGCAGCGATTATCCTTCCGGTCCCCACAGCGGACCGAACCCCGTGACCGAAAGCGCGCACTGGATCATCGCCCTCGCCGTCACCGTCCTGATCGGCATGGCCGGGACCCTCTATTTCCGCCTCGTGGTCATGCGCCGCGATGAAACCGCGGCCGGACTTGCCGCGCTGGCAGCGATGTCCTGGCGCGAGTTCATCCACCTGGTCCTCGATGCGATGGGCCGCCGCGGCTATGCGCGCGTGTTCGACCGCGAAGCACCGTCCGGCGACGACGACTACACCCTCGAACGCGACGGCCGACGCTACCTGCTGTCGTGCAAGCACGGCAGTGCCTTCGTGCTGGGGAGCGGACAGGTCGCCGAACTGGGCAATGCCATCCGCCTGGCCAACGCCACCGGCGGCATCCTCGCCACCCAGGGCGCCATCGCCATGGAAGCGCGGCCGGCGGCAAAGATGCAGCGCATCGAACTGCTCGACGGCCCCGCGCTCTGGCCCGAACTGCGCGACTTGATCGATGCCGAATCGCGCGCCTCCATCCTCGCCGGCGCCGCGACCAGGGCGCGTCAGCGCACGCTGCTGTCATGGCTGCTCGCGCTGGTGGCGGGACTTGCAGTGTTCCTTGCGCTGCCGTCGCCGGCACCCGGCGCGTCGTCGACGGTGGCCGCCCCGGCGCAGCGCAGCGCGCCGGCGCCGGCGCCGGCGAGCGACGCCGCACCCGCGGCCGTGCCGACAGCGGACGACAGCGAGGAAGGGCTCGAACGGCAGCGCACGGACGTTGCCGACGCCGTCTCCACCCTGCCGATGGTGGACCGCGCGGTGTGGTCCACGCAGTCCACCCTGCAGGTCTACCTGCTCGAAACGCAGCCCGACGCCTTCGACGAGATCTGCCCCCTGCTACTGCGTCACGACGCGCTGGCGTCCTCGCGCATACAGCTCACCCCGCCGCCGGGGAGCACCGCGCAGACGCGGTTCCGGCAGTGCAGGAGTTACTGACGCACCACGGCCCGTTGCAGGAGCGGCTTCAGGCGCGAGCTTTTGCACTGTGGACAATGACCGGAAGGCATCGCGGCTGTAGCCGCTCCCACAGGCATTCGAATGGGACCGGCGGACAAACCCGGGGCGCCCGCAACCTCTACCAGTGCACCCCCCGCATCAGCGAGGCGAAGGCGATCTGTTCGCCGCTGGGCTCGGCCTCGCCCTTGAGCGCCTTCTTGTCCCCCCTGGCGGCGGCCGAGTCGGGGAACAGCTCGAACGCGGTGTTCATCACCACTTCGTAGGCCTTCGGCGCCACTGCGTTGATCAGCGCGGCGAAGATGCCCAGCCGGGTGGCGATGCGGCTGGGGCGCTCGATGATCGCCTTGACCAGCAGGTCGGCGGCCTCGTCCGGCGTCAGCGTCGGCACGCTGTCGTACATCTTGGTCGGTGCGATCATCGGCGTCTTCACCAGCGGCATGTTGATCGTCGTGAAGGCGATCCCCTTGCCCGACAGTTCGCCCTGTGCGCAGCGGCTGAACGCGTCCAGCGCCGCCTTCGACGCGACGTAGGCCGCGAACCGCGGCGAGTTGGCCAGCACGCCGATCGAGCTGATGTTGATGATGTGGCCCTTGCGGCGATGGGTCATCGTCGGCATGAAACCCATGATCAGGCGGATGCTGCCGAAGTAATTGAGCTGCATCGTGCGCTCGAAGTCGTGGAAGCGGTCGTAGCTGGCCTCGATCGAACGCCGGATCGAGCGCCCGGCGTTGTTGATCAGCACGTCGACGTGGCCGTGCTCGTCGAGCACCTTCTTCACCAGCCTGTCGCAGTCGGCCATGTCCGACAGGTCCGCCGTGTAGGCGAACACCTTGCCGCCCGCGGCCTTCATTTCGTCGCGCGCCTTGAACAGCTCCTCCTTGCCGCGCGCCACGATCACCGTGGTCGCACCTGCTTCGGCCACGCGCTTGGCGGTCGACAGGCCGATGCCGGACGACCCGCCGGTGATCACGACGACCTTGTTGCGCACCTTGCCCTTGAGCGATCGGTCGATGAACAGGTCCGGGTCCAGGTGCCGTTCCCAGTAGTCCCACAGCCGCCAGGCGTAGTCCTCCAGCCGCGGCACGGCGATGCCGCTGCCCTTGAGCGCGCGCTCGGTCTCGCGGCTGTCGAAGCGCGTGGGATAGGTGATGAACCTGAGCACGCTCCTGGGGATCTTGAAGTCGCGCAGCAGCATGCCGACGAAGCGCCGCACCGGCGGCAGGTTGCCGACCGCGCCGCGGATGCCCGGCGGCACGAAAGCGAACATGCGCGCGTCGATGCGCATCGTCATCTCCGGCGCATGGCCGGCGCGGCAGAAGGTGTTGAGCACCTCGCCCACGCGCATCGGCTCCGGGTCGGTCAGGTGGAAGGTGTGGCCGTCGAGTTTCGGCTTGTGCGCGATGTGGTCCATCGCGTCGGCGACGAAATCCACCGGCACGATGTTGATCCGCCCGCCCTCCAGGCCCAGCGTCGGCATCCACGGCGGCAGCATTTCGCGCAGCTTCTTGATCAGGGTGAAGAAATAGTAGGGCCCGTCGATCTTGTCCATCTCGCCGGTCTGCGAATGGCCGACCACCATGCCCGGACGGTAGATGCGCCACTTGATTCGCTTCTCTTCGCGCACCAGCCCCTCCGAATCGTGCTTGGTGCGCAGATAGGGATCGTCCAGGCCTTCGGCCTCGTCGAACATGTCCTCGCGGAAAATCCCCGGATACAGCCCTGCCGCGGCGATGGAACTCGCGTGGTGGAAGCAGCCGGCCTCGATCGCGGCGGCGAGGTCGAGCGCGTTCTGCGTGCCTTCGACATTCGCCACCCGCTGCACCTCGGCACCGGCATCCAGGTCGTAAATCGCCGCCAGGTGGAAGAAGTGCTTCACCTTGCCCTTGAGCGCGCGCGCCTGCGCGGCCGTCAGCCCGCAGCGCGCGGCGGCCATGTCGCCGTGCAGCACGTTGATGCGCTTGGGATCCCAGCCCATCTTCTTCGCGATGGCGTCGAACTTCTTCTGCGAGTCCTTGCGCACCAGCACGTGGATCGTGCCCTTGCGCCGGAGCAGGTTGGCGACCAGGAAGCGTCCGATGAACCCGGTGGCGCCGGTAACGAAATAGCTCATGTCCTTGCCCTCATGGGATCGCGTCGCACGGCGGCGACCATTGCCGGCCAAAATGCCAGAGCGGCGCGGCCGGGACAATTCCCGCGCCGAAACGGCCGCCCGCAGCCTGTGGGACTGGCTTCAGCCGCGGGCTTTCGGCTTGGCCCTCCCCCTGCGAAGGCGTGGGGAGGTGGGAGGGGGCGCCTGCGGTTCGGGGTGATCCGGAAGATGCCCACTCCCCTGCCCGGGGGAGCAAGAGCTCGCGGCTCCCGCCGCTCCTACAAGAGCCGGGCCGTCGATCGTCATTCCCGCAAAAGCAGAGTCGTTGACCGTCAGCCCCGCGAAGGCCAAGCCGTTGACCGTGGTCCCCGCGCAGGCGGGGTCCAGTCACTCCGGTGCGGGGTGTGCCGGCAAAGGCTCGCGGCTGAAGCCGCTCTTGCAGGGGCACGCGTGCACCGGTTGACCCTCCTTCGCCCGCGTGCTGTCATGCGGGCGTCTTCCGGGAGGTCACCATGTCCGATCTGCAAGCACGCTTCGAACAGGCCAGGCAGGATGTCCAGGGACTGTCCGAACGCCCCGACAACGACACCCTGCTGCGCCTGTACGCGTTCTACAAGCAAGGTTCGGAAGGCGACGTCAGCGGCCCGAAACCGGGTTTCTTCGACTTCGTCGCCACCGCCAAGTACGAGGCCTGGGCCAAGCTCAAGGGCACCACCCAGGACGAGGCCAGGCAGAAATACATCGACCTGGTCGGCAAACTGCGGGGCTGAGCCCTGGAGCCCGCCCCTGCAAGGGGAGGGTTTGGCTGGGGATGGGTTTCCCGCCGGTCGCGCCTGTCGCCCGCAGCAGTACCAAACCCATCCCCATCCCGGCCTTCCCCTTGAAGGGGAAGGAGAAACAAGCAGGACTTCCCCTTGAAGGGGAGGGAGAAACAAGCAGGACTTCCCCTTGAAGGGGAGGGAGAAAAAGCAGGACTTCCCCTTGAAGGGGAGGAAGAAAAAGCAGGCCTTCCCCCTGATGGGAAGGGAGAAAGCAGGCCTTCTCCTCGACGGGGAAGAGACAGGGGAACAGAGAACCCGCCATGGCCCGCGACACCCGCCGCCGCATCCTCGACTGCTCGCTTGCGATGTTCAATGCGCAGGGCGAGCCGACGGTCACCACCAACCACATCGCCGACGAGCTGGAGATCAGCCCCGGCAACCTGTACTACCACTTCCGCAACAAGGACGACATCATCGAGCAGCTCTTCGCGCGCTTCGATGCGCGCATGGACGATGCTCTGGCGGCGCCGGACGGCCGCCTGCCCAACCTCGAGGACATCTGGCTGCAGTTGCACCTGGTGTTCGAGTGCATCTGGGACTACCGCTTCCTGTACCGCGACCTGGTCGAGATCCTCAGCCGCAACCGCCGCCTGCGCGTGCGCTTCGCGCGCATCCTCAAGCGCGCCGACGACAACGCACACGCCGTGATGCGCGGCCTTTCCCAGGCCGGCGTAATGCGCGCCTCGGCGGCCGAACTGGACGCCGCGGCCACCAACATCCTGGTGCTGGCCACGTTCTGGCTCAACTACGCCGCCGTGCGTGGCGACAAGGACGAAAACGCCGCCATCCGCGACGGCATCGTGCAGGTGATGATGCTGCTGGCCCCGTTCCTGCGCGACGCCGAGCGCGTGCACCTGAACACCCTGACCCAGGCGTACATCGACTGACGCCCGGGCCGTCACGACCCGGATGGCCCCTGCTGCCCCTTGCCAGCCGCGCCGCGTCGGGCAATGCTCGACGCACCGATCAGACAGGACGCGATCATGGCTTCGAAGACCTCCTGGGCCGCATTTCCGCACGACGCCAGGGCCTTTGCCTACGCCGGCGACGCATTGAAGAAGGCATGGCCGAAACTGCACGCCGGCGACTGCGAGCCCTTCCCCGACGACAAACGCGCCGCCACGCTGCTCAAGGCGGCCGGCAAGGCCGCGCCGAAGCTGGACGCCGCCGCGCTCGCAACCGCGCTGCAGGACGCCTGGCGCGCTTTCCATGCGGGCGACTTCAAGGCCGCCTTCGACGCTGGCAGTGCGCTCGGACCGGTAGGCACCTCGGTGGCGGTGAAAGCGATCGGCATCCACGCCAGCTATCTCGTCGACGCCGAGGCCGAGCAGCTCAAGCGCTTCGAACAGGCTGCCAAGCTGGCCGAAGCCGCGATCAAGGCGCTGCCTGGCGAGGCCAACAGCCACTACCGGCACGCCTTCGCGCTGGGCCGCTACAGCCAGGGGCTGTCGGTTGCCAAGGCGCTCAAGCAGGGCATCGCCGGCAAGGTACGCGAGTCGCTGGACAGCGCGCTTGAACTCGCGCCCAAACACGCCGAAGCGCACACCGCGCTGGCCCTGTACCACGCCGAGATCATCGGCAAGATCGGCGCGATGATCGGCGGCCTGACCTACGGCGCCAAGGCTGCCGAGGCCGAATCGCACATCAAGGCCGCGCTCAAGCTCACCCCCGACTCTCCCATTGCCCACATCGAGCACGGCAACATCCTGATGCTGCTGCACGGCGAAAAAAAGGAAGACGCCGCCGCAGCCGCATACGAAAAGGCCGCAAAGCTCAAGCCGCGCGATGCCATGGAGGCCCTGGACGCGGCCTACGCAAAGTCGCAGCTCGAGTGACGGCACCACTCCGGCACGCTTGTGCCTGCGCGCTCCTGTAGGAGCAGCTTCAGCCGCGAGCTTTTGCCGTCGCCCGCGCCGAAGCCACTGGATGACCAGCCTTAGGCTGTTGCAAAGCGCTTCCTGCCGACGCGGGGATGACGAACTCCCCCTCAGGCCCTCCCAATCAACCCCCGCTTCATCGCCAACAGCCGCAACTCATAATCCGACGTCAGCCTGAGTTTGGTGTAGATGTTCGTCCGGTGCGCATACGCCGTCTTGGCGTTGATGCCGACCGTCGCCGCCACCCGGGCGACCGAATGCCCGCGGGCCAGCAGGAGGAAGACCTGGGCTTCGCGTTCGGTCAGCTCGGGCAGCTCGCTGTGGCCTTCCTGCATGCCGTCGGCTTCGAAATCGCGCACGTCGGTGCCCAGGTAGGTTTCGCCCCGGCCGACGGCGCGGATGGCGTCCACCAGTTCGTCCGGCGCCGAGCTCTTGGTGACGAAGCCGCGCGCACCCGCGGCGATGGCGTCTTGCACGTACAGCGCGCCGTCATGCATGGTCAGCACTACGATCGCCAGATCCGGCCGCTGGGCGAGCAGGTGCCGTAGCATGACCAGGCCGTCGCCGTCCGGCAGGGACAGGTCGAGCACCAGCACGTCGCAGGTGGAGTGCAGCATCCACGCCGCCAGCTCCTGCGCGCTGCCCACCTCGGCAATGACTTCCCAGCCGGGCTCGAGCTCGAGCAGCTGGCGGAAGCCGGACCGCACGATGGGGTGGTCATCGACCAGGACAATGCGCAGTGTCGACATCCAATCCGCCGCCCGAACTTCCCGAAAACGCCACCATTGAAACGCAATCGCCATGGTGGCGTCGACCTGCGGTGATCGGGCTGGCCCTGTACCCCGCCGCATGGATGGCGCTGCTCGCGGCTTCCAGCACGCTGTGGTTCCTGCCCGCGGGCCTGCGCCTGGGCACGCTGTGGCTGCTGCCGCGGCGGCTGTGGCCGGTAATGGCGGGGGTCGAGGTCGCCACCCTGCTCGCGTGGAACGCGATCGGACTGGACTACGCCAACCCCGTCAACCTGGTGCTCGGCGCCGTCCTGCCCTGGTGCGTCTATGCGACGGTGCTGCGCGGGATCGGCCGCCACGGCCGCGGAACGCCGGCCGTCAAGGCGCTGCCGCGGCTGTTCGCGGTGGCGTTCGTCGCGGCCGTGTTCAACAGCATCCTGCTGACCGCGATCGACCTCGACGACAGTGGCATGCTCGGCGCCGGGCTCCCGGCCACATTGGTGTCGTTCGCGCTGGGCGACTTCGCCGGCAGCGTGCTGCTGGTGCCGATCATGCTGGCGCTGGCCGAACAGGTCGGACCGAAGCGTCACCCGTGGCCCGAACTGGCCGCCTGGGGCGTGGCCGTGGCGCCGGCCGCGATCGTGCTCGCGCTGGCGCTGCTGCCCGCCATCGAAGCCCCGATCTACCCGCTGGCGATGGCCCTGCTGCCGCTGTTCCTGCTCGCGCATCGCTACGGATGGCGGGCCACCGCCGTCGCGTACGGGCTGCTGTGCGTGACCCTGATCGTGGTGCCGCTGCCGTTCGCCAGCGCCCTTCAGCCTGGCCAGCTGCCGCTGCTGATGGGCATGGCCGGCTGCGCGGCGCTGCTGCTGGGCGTGGCCACCGATGCCCTGCGCACGCAGCGCCGGGAGATGGACGAGATCGTGCGTGCCCTGCGCCGGCGCGGCGTCGAACTCACCCTGGCCGCCAATCGCATGGCGGTGCTGCAGGAACAGGAACGCCGCCGCATCGGCGTGGAACTGCACGACCAGATCGGCCAGGACATGACCGCCATCGCCACGCGCCTGCGCATCGTGGAACTCACCGCGTCCAACCCGGAAGTACTCAAGGGCCTGTCGTCGATCAGCAGCCTGATCACCAGCGCCCACGGCCACCTGCGCGAGGTGATCGACAAGCTGCACCCGGCGGTGCTCGACCGCTTCGGCCTGTCGCGCGCCATCGCAGCGGGTCCGTTCCTGGAACTGCTGCGCGACCACGGCGTGCTCTACACCAGCCGCGTCCAGGGCCGCGTCGACCAGCTGCCCGACAACATCGCCTCCGCCCTGTACCGCATCTGCCAGGAAGCGGTCACCAACGGCGCCCGCCACGGCTGCGGCGGCCGCATGCACATCCGCCTGGTGCTGCTGCCCTCGCCCGCCGCCTCCGAGCTGATCCTGGAAATCGAAGACCACGCCGGCGCCATCGCCGTCGACCCCGAGCGCCCCGGCCGCGGCCTGCTCAACATCCGCGACCGCGCCGACGCCATCGACGCCGACTACCGCTTCAATCCGGACAGCGGCATGCCACGGCACTGGGTGCACCTGTGGGTGCGGCTGCCCGATGAGGAGCTGGAACCCTGATCCCAGGCCCCGGGCCCGAAACGGAAAAGGCCACCCCTGAGGGTGGCCCGTGCGTCCGATGGTGGGCGGTACAAGGTTCGAACTTGTGACCCTTGCCGTGTGAAGGCAATGCTCTACCGCTGAGCTAACCGCCCGATTCGGGGCGCGAAGTGTATCCGGATGGGGCGCTCGTTGCCAACCCATGCCGGTGGTCGTCCGCGTCCCGGCGGACGGAATCCCACCGCTCCGGCCAGGTCGCCAGCGACGCATCACGGCACCCGGATGCCGCATGGCGTCATCTCCGCCGGTCGCCCCGGGCCCTCAGGAAGCGATCCCTGTCCGGCACGGGACTTGCATCACTGTCGGCATGGCAATGGCTTCCGGGAGGCATTCATGGAACGCGAGCTGTTTTCGATCGAGCAGTCGGCACGCGGCTGGGTGGTCCACACCGTCAACGGCGGCAACGAGCCGCCTGATCCGACGCCGCTGCAGGCGCTGGAACACGCCGAGCGCCTGGCCTGCGCCCGGCACAACAGCACCGGCCGCCCGACCGGGGTCAAGGTGAGGATGCGCTGCGGCGATACGGTGCTGGTGGCCTGCCACGGCTGAGCGGCAAGGAGCGGGTTTCCGCCGCGCCACGCGCTGTTCGCAGGGCGCTGTTGCAGGAGCGGCTTCAGCCGCGAGCTTTTTGCTGCGAGGCACCGCCAAAGCCACTGGATTCCCGCATGCGCGGGGATAACGGTCGGGGCTTGGGACAACGATCGTGGCCGATGGTGACCATTGGGACGGAATGACAATCGCGGCGGGCGTGACGACCGGGAATGTTCCCGCCCCAACGATCGTGACCGGTCCCGCCCCTACCGGTTCTTGACCTCCCGCATCGCCAGCACCCGGTCCGGTGCGACGAACGAATCGCTGCGTGCCGCCGACCAGAAATTGCGGAACACCGCGTGCTCGGGCATGCGTTCGAGCAGTTCGCCCGGATCCAGGAAGCGGTACAGCGCGGCCAGCGAGCGGACCTCCGTGCGCGAGACGCGGCGCAGGATGTGTTCGGGCCCGAGCTGTCGCGGATGCTCCAGCCCGGCGGCGCACAGCAGGTCGCGCAGCGCCTTGACGGTGTTTTCGTGGAACTGGAACACGCGCGTGGCCTTGTCCGGCACGTCGAGCCGGCGCCAGCGCTTCGGGTCCTGGGTGGCGATACCGGTCGGGCAGCGGTCGGTGTGGCAGCTCAGCGACTGGATGCAGCCCAGCGCGAACATGAAGCCACGCCCGGCATTGCACCAGTCCGCGCCCATCGCCATGGTGCGGGCGATGTCGAAGGCGCTGGTGATCTTGCCTGCGGCGCCAACGCTGATCCGGTTGCGCAGCCCCACGCCCACCAGCGTGTTGTGCACCAGCATCAGTGCCTCGTGCATCGGCAGGCCGACGTGGTCGATGAATTCCGCCGGCGACGCACCGGTGCCGCCCTCGGCGCCGTCGACGACGATGAAGTCCGGCAGGATCCCGGTTTCCTGCATCGCCTTGGCGACGGAGAACCATTCCCACGGATGGCCGATCGCCAGCTTGAATCCGGTCGGCTTGCCGCCGGACAGCTCGCGCAGGCGGGCGACGAATTCCAGCAGCCCCACCGGCGTGGAAAACTCCGAATGCCGCGACGGGGAAATGCAGTCCAGCCCCTCGGGCACGCCACGGGTGATCGCGATCTCGTGGCTGACCTTCGGCCCCGGGAGCACGCCGCCGTGGCCCGGCTTGGCGCCCTGCGACAGCTTGACCTCGATCATCTTCACCTGCGGCTCGTGCGCGTTGGCGACAAAGCGCTCTTCGCTGAAACGCCCGTCATCGCCGCGGCAGCCGAAATAGCCCGAGCCGATTTCCCACACCAGGTCGCCACCATTCTCGCGGTGGTAGGGCGAAATCGATCCCTCGCCGGTGTCGTGGTAGAAATTGCCGCGCCTGGCGCCGGCATTGAGCGCGCGGATGGCGTTGGCCGACAGCGAACCGAAGCTCATCGCCGAGATGTTGAACACGCTGGCGTCGTAGGGCTGCGCCGTGTCCGTGCCGATGCGGACGCGGAAATCGTGCGAGGGGATCGTCGTCGGCAGCAGCGAGTGGTTGATCCACTCGTAATCAAGGCCGTAGACGTTGCGCTCGGTACCGAAGGGCACCACGTCGATCACGTTCTTCGCGCGCTGGTACACGAGTGCGCGCTGGCGCCGCGAAAACGGCACTTCCTGCAGGTCTTCCTGGATGAAGTACTGGCGGATCTCCGGCCCGATCGACTCCAGCGCGTAGCGCAGGTGCGCGAGGATCGGGTAGTTGCGGCGCAGCGTGGTGCGCGTCTGCAGCATGTCCCAGGTCCCCAGCAGCGCCAGCGCGCCGAAGATGCCCAGCGGCCAGCGCCAGGCGGGATGCTGCAGTGACATCCACGCCGAAAACAGCGTCAGGATGATGCAGGCGATGTACAGGAAGTAACGCGACATGCGGCTGGCCTTGGCTTGCGGTCGCCGGCCATTGTTGCAGACGCCCGCCACGCGGCGCGACGTTTCCCGGCCGACCGCATGCCTGCCGGCACGTGGACGTCGATGGAAGCGCGTGGTGCCCGGAGTCGGAATCGAACCGACAAGGCCTTGCGGCCGGCGGATTTTAAGTCCGCTGCGTTTACCAGTTTCGCCACCCGGGCGGTGGGCCGAACCGGCCGGGGCCGGTGCGCGGGATGATCGCAACTCTCGCGGCAGAGGGGAAATGGCGGTCCGGCATAACGCCCGCCGCCGATCCCGGACGCGACAAGGCCCGCCGGAAGCGGGCCCTGTACGGAAAGATGGAGGCCTGGGTCGGAATTGAACCGGCGTACGCGGCTTTGCAGGCCGCTGCATAACCACTCTGCCACCAGGCCGGTGACGCATTGGTCCAGGTGACGATACCCGGATCGCGGACCATGCGCGACGATTGCGCGCGGTCCGGAAAGACGAAACCCCGGCAGTGCCGGGGTTTCGCTGAATCTGGAGCGGGAAACGAGACTCGAACTCGCGACCCCGACCTTGGCAAGGTCGTGCTCTACCAACTGAGCTATTCCCGCGGAGGAGCCGGAATTTTACCGTCGCGTTCGGAACTGTCAACAGGAATTCCTTCCCCGGCACGCAAAACGGGCCACGCGGCGCGCAAATAGGCGAAACCTGACCACAGCGTGAGCAGCGCCGCGACCGCCAGCAGCCAGTCCCCAACGTGGAAAACCAGGTCGCGCATGAACAGATCATGCCGGGGCAGGCGGTCCGGCGAGACCGAGTACAGCAGGCACAGCAGCGCCACCATCTGCGCCACGGTCTTGATCTTGCCGATGGTGGCGACCTTGACCCGCGCCCGCTGGCCCAGCTCGGCCATCCATTCGCGCAGCGCCGACACCGCGATTTCGCGGCCGACGATCACCGCCGCCCACAGCGCCATCCACGCCGTGGGGTGGCCCTGGACGATCAGGAACAGCGCCACGGCGACCATCAGCTTGTCGGCCACCGGGTCGAGGAAGGCGCCGAATGCCGAATACTGGTGGTAACGACGCGCGATCCAGCCGTCCAGCCAGTCGGTCACCGACGCCAGCGCGAACACCGTGGTGGCGGCCAGGTTGGTCCACTTGTAGGGCAGGTAGAACACCAGCACCAGCACCGGGATCATCAGGATCCGCAGCAGGGTCAGCCATGTGGGGATGGTCAGCTTCATAACGCCCTTCAGTCCGGCCGGCGTTCGATGCCCGGCCCTTGCAACCCGTGCAGTGTGGCGTAAATCCGCCTGGCAAGCTCGGAACTGATGCCTTCGACGTGCGCGATCTGGTCCGCACTTGCGTTCTTCAGGCCGCCCAAACCGCCGAAATGCCGCAGCAGCGCGGAGCGGCGGCGCGGGCCGATGCCGGGAATGTCCTCGAGCCGGCTGCTGTTGCGCGCCTTCTGCCGGCGGCCGCGGTGGCCGGTGATGGCGAAGCGGTGTGCCTCGTCGCGCACCTGCTGCACCAGCTGCAGGCCCGGCGAGGCGGCGCCCGGGTGCAGTTCGCGCCCGTCCGGCAGCAGCAGGGTCTCGTCCCCGGCCCGCCGCGCCTCGCCCTTGGCCACGCCGACCAGCAGCGGGCCGCTGATGCCCAGTTCGGTGAGCACGTCCCGCGCCTGTGCCACCTGCCCCGCGCCGCCGTCGATCAGCAGCACGTCGGGCATCACACCGTCTTCTTCGACCGCGCGGCGGAAGCGGCGCAGCAGCGCCTGGTGCATGGCCGCGTAGTCGTCGCCCGGCTCGACCCCGGCGATGTTGTAGCGCCGGTACTGGCCGCGCACCGGGCCTTCGGCATCGAACACCACGCACGATGCCACCGTGGCCTCGCCCATGGTGTGGCTGATGTCGAAGCACTCGATCCGCTGCGGCAGCTCGTCCAGGCCGAGCATGTCGCGCAGCGATTCGGCGCGCTCGCGCTGCGCGGCCTGGCTGCCCAGTTCGGTGGCCAGGGTCATCGCGGCGTTGCGGCTGGCGAGGTCGAGATAGCCGGCGCGATCGCCGCGCACGCTGGTCTTGACCTGTACCCGGTGCCCGGCGGCGGCACCCAGCGCCTCCTGCAGCAGGTCGGCGTCCTCGATGTCGCGGTCGAGGATGATCTCGCGCGGCGGCGGTTGTTCGGCGTAGTACTGCGAGACGAACGCGGCCAACACTTCGGCCGGACTGTCGCTGCCGTTGGTTTTCGGGAAGAACGGGCGCGTGCCCAGGTTGCGGCCGTCGCGGAAGGCCAGCAGCAGCACGCAGGCGCGGGTGCCCTGCATCGCGCAGGCCAGCACGTCCATGTCGGCCGCCTGCCCTTCCACGTACTGGCGCGCCTGCAGCTTGCGGATCATCGCCACCTGGTCGCGCAGGCGCGCAGCCTCTTCGAAGTCCAGACGCTCGCTGGCGGCTTCCATGGCGTTCGTGAGTTCGTCGCTGAGCTCGTCGCTGCGGCCTTCGAGGAACAGCGTCACCCGGCGCACGGCCTCTGCATACTCGTGCGCCTGCACCAGCCCGACGCACGGCGCCGTGCAGCGGCCGATCTGGTACTGCAGGCACGGCCGCGAGCGGTTGCGGAACACGCTGTCCTCGCAGCTGCGCAGCTTGAACAGCTTGTGCAGCAGGTTGAGCGTCTCGCGCACCGCCACCACGCTGGGGTACGGGCCAAAGTAGCGCCCCGGGATGCTGCGCGCGCCGCGGTGCAGGCCGATCCGCGGCCACGGTTCCTGCGTCAGCAGCACGTAGGGATAGCTCTTGTCGTCGCGCAGCAGCACGTTGTAGCGCGGCTTGAGCGACTTGATCAGCTGGTTCTCCAGCAGCAGCGCCTCGGCCTCGCTGCGGGTCACCGTCACGTCCATGCGCGCAACCTGGGCCAGCATGGCCATCGTCCGCGCCGGCTTGGGCGTGCTGTTGAAGTAGCTGGCGACGCGGTTCTTCAGCGCCCGCGCCTTGCCGACGTAAAGCACGCCGTCGTCGGCTGCGAACATGCGGTAGACGCCCGGCGCGGTGCTCAGCCCGCGGGCGAAGGCCTTGCCGTCGAAGGTGTGGTTCGGCGCAGTCATCGACCACACAACGTGAGGGCCGCGGCGGCCCGGCGCAAGCCCGGCGGCCGGTCAGCGCCGGAACAGGCCGCCCCTGCCCCGCCGGCGGTCATTCGCCGATGGGAACGTGGCGCAGCGTCCCGTTCTGGGTGTCCAGGCGCAGCACGGCGTGCGCGTCGGTGTCGGCAATCCAGACCACGCGATCGGCCACGGCCAGCCCGGACGGCGCGTGCAGCGGCTGCGGCAGTGGCCAGGTAGCCAGTTCGCCGCCGCCCAGGCGCAGCGTACGCAGCGCGTCGTTGCCGCTGTCGGCGATCCACAGCACCGGCGAATCGGGGTCGAGTGCGATGGCCTGTGGCTGCTGCAGGCGCGCCTCCACGCGCACGCCGTCGGCGTTGCCGAAGTTCCAGGCGTTCTCGCCCACCAGGGTGGTGACCTGCGCGCTGCGCACGTTGGCGCTGCGGATCGCCGAACCTGCGCCGTCGCAGACGTAGAGCACCTGCTGCACCGTCGCCAGCCCCACCGGCTGCGCGAACTGCGCGCGCGTGCCATTGCCGTCTGCCACGCCCAGCGCGCCGGAGCCGGCCAGCAGCCGCAGCTCCTGCTTGCCCAAGTCGTACATCCAGATGCAGTTGTCGCCGGCGGTGGCGATGTACATCGCGTCGGCGCCGAGCGCCACCGCGCGCGGCTGGTCCAGCGCCACGGCGCGCGGGTCGGTGATCACGCCCTCGACCGGCCTGCCGGGGCGGCCGGCGCCGCAGACAGTGTCGATATCGCCGGTGCGCAGCTGGATCCGGCGCACGGCGTGGTTGCCGCTGTCGGCCACGTAGAGCATGTCGCGCTGCAGGCAGATGCCCTGCGGGCGGTTGAACGCCGACAGCTCCATCGGACCGTCGATGAAACCCGGACCGCCGCTGCCGAACTGCCGCAGCACCCGCCCGCCGTGGTCGCACTCGAGCACGCGGTGGTGGCCGCTGTCGGCCACGTACAGGTAATTGGCGTTGACCGCGATCCCGACCGGGAAGCGCAGCGGTAGCAGCGGCTCGCGCATCGGACGCACGTCAATCGGCGCGGCATTGCGCGAGCGCGGCACGACCGCATCGTTGAGCGCGGCCACCGCGGCGTCGAGCTCGCGCACCTGGCCGTCGCCGACCCAGCGTTCGCGGATGCGGCCTTCGCCGTCGATCAGCACCACCGTCGGCCACGCTTCGATGCCGTACTGCTGCCACAGTGTCCAGTCCGGGTCGTGCACGATCGGGAAGTCGAGCTTCTGCCGTGCCAGCCGCTTGGCCACCCGGCGCGCGTCGCGCTCGTGGTCGAAGCGCGGCACGTGCACGGCCACCACGTTGAGCCGCTCGCCGTGGCGGGCGCGCAGGTGGGCCAGCTCACCCAGGCGCTGCTGCGACCAGGCCGAGCCGGCGTTGATGAACGCCATCGCGCAGACCTTGCCGCGCAGCTGCGCCATGCGCAGCGGCTCGGCCAGGTTCAGCCATTCCAGGGACTGCGGGAATTCCGGGGCGATGGTCTGGTCCATGGGCCTGTCGTGATTCCGTGGCGAGGCCCCGGATTATGCGTCAATCCGCGCGGCCGTCGCCCCGCAGCCGTTCCACCGCGGCCAGGGCGGCCGCATCGACCTGCGCCCAGACCTGCTCGAAGTGGTCTTCGCCGCCGGTGTAGGGGTCAGGAATCGGCCCGGACAGCCCCGCCCAGTCCATGAAGAGGCGGCTGCGCCCGCGGGCGCTGGCCGGTGCCAGCGCGCGCACGTCGCGCAGGTTGGAATCGTCGGCGCACAGCAACCAGTCGAACTCGTCGAAGTCGCGCACGGACAGCTGGCGGGCACGCAGGCCGCCGATGTCGACGCCGTGGCGGCGCGCGGTGGCGATCGCGCGCTTGTCGGGCGGCTGGCCGACGTGCCAGTCGCCGGTGCCGGCCGAATCGACTTCGACCCGCGTCTCCAGGCCCGCCTCGCGCAGCCGCGCGCGCAGCGCGCCCTCGCCCATCGGCGAACGGCAGATGTTGCCCAGGCACACCACCAGCAGGCGCTGCGGCTCAGCCATTGCGGGATTCCTGCAGGTGTCGTTCGGCGCGCGCGAGGTCCTCCGGGGTGTCGACGCCGGGCGGGAACGGCTCTGGCGTCAGCGCCACCGCGATGCGGTGCCCGGCTTCGAGCGCGCGCAGCTGCTCCAGCGCCTCGATCTGTTCCAGGCGCCCCGGCTGCATCTGCGCGAAGCGGCGCAGGAAGCCGGCGCGGTAGCCGTAGATGCCGATGTGGCGCAGCCAGTGGCCGCCTTCCGGCAGCCGGGCGCGGTCGCGGGCGAAGGCGTCGCGCGGCCACGGGACCGGCGCACGCGAGAAGTACAGCGCATGGCCGTCGGCACCGCGCACCAGCTTGACCACGTTGGGGTCGAACAGGTCGCCGGCGTCGTCGATGACGGCCGCGAGCGTGCTCATCGGCGCGCCGGAGGCCGCCAGCGTCGCCGCCACCGCCTCGATCCCGGCCGCGGGCGCGAAGGGTTCGTCGCCCTGCAGGTTCACGACCAGGGTGTCGTCGTCCCAGCCGGCGATGTCGGCGCATTCGGCGAGGCGATCGGTACCGGAGGCGTGGGCTTTTGAAGTGAGCGCGACCTGTACGCCGCAGCCGTCGAGCGCCTGCACGATGCGCTCGTCGTCGGCAGCCACCCACACCTCGCGCGCCCCCGCCGCCAGCGCACGGCGCGCGACGTGCAACACCAGCGGCTCGCCGCCCAGCGGACGCAGCGGCTTGCCCGGCAGGCGCGAGGCATCGAAACGGGCGGGAATGGCGACGACGAAATCGGAGATGGTCATGCGGTCGATTCTAGCGGCCAATCCGGACAGGCTTTGTAGGAGCGGCTTCAGCCGCGAACTTTTCGGTCTTCAAGGTTCGACGGGGAAAAGCTCGCGGCTGAAGCCGCTCCCACACGCGCATCGGGAGTCCGGCGCGGGTCAGGCCTTCGGCTTCAGCGTCGCCAGGCGGTCGAGCAGCGCGACCCAGAATGCTTCCGGCAGCTCGGCGCGGATCGGGACGCTGAAGTGGCGGCCGGTGGCGAAGCCGCGGCACTTCACCGCGTCCTTTTCGGTCATCAGCACGGGCAGGTCGCTGCCGAAGGCCAGATCGTCGGCGACGTAGCGGTGGTGGTCGGCGAAGGCGTGCGGGACGACGCCGATGGCGTGGGCGCGCAGGGTGTCGAAGAATCGCTGCGGATCGCCGATGCCGGCTACCGCATGCACGCGCTTGCCGGAAAACACCGACAGCGGCAGCGGACGCCCGCCGGGCAGGGGCAGCGCGCAGTCGGCAAGCAGCCGCATCGGCCATTCGCCGAAGCCGGCCTCGGTCCCGCCGTCGCCGACGTTGAGCACGCGGAAGTCGACCGAGCCGCCGCGTTCGACCGGCTCGCGCAGCGGACCGGCCGGCAGCAGCCGGCCGTTGCCGTAGCGGCGGCGGCCGTCGATGACTTCGATCTCGATGTCGCGCCGCAGGCGGTAATGCTGCAGGCCGTCGTCGCAGACGACGATGTCGCAACCGGCGCCGATCAGCGCGCGCGCGGCAGCAGCGCGGTCGGCGTCGGCGCGCACCTTCGCGCCGGTGCGGTGGGCGACCAGCACCGGCTCGTCGCCGCCCAGGGCGGGATCGGTATCGGCGTCGACCCAGCGCGGCGTGCCCGCGTCATCGCGGCCGTAGCCGCGGGTGGCCACGCCGGGATTCCAGCCGGCCGCGCGCAGGCGTTCGACCAGCACGATCGCCAACGGCGTCTTGCCGCTGCCACCGGCGATCAGGTTGCCGACCACGACGACCGGGACCGCGACCTTCACCCGCCGCAGCAGGCGCGCGCGGAACAGCCGCATCCGCAGCCCGATCGCGGCTGCGTACACCTTCGACAGCATCCGCGCATGCCAGGGAACCGGGCCTTCGAACCAGTACGCCGGGGCCTTCGCGCGCCTGCTCATGCGTCGGGCTGCTCCCGGAACTGCATCCTGTGCAGGTGCGCGTACAGGCCGCCGCGTGCCAGCAATTCGGCATGGGTGCCCTGCTCCACCAGCCGGCCGTGGTCGAGCACCAGCACCTGGTCGGCGTGCTCGATGGTGGACAGGCGGTGCGCGATCACCAGCGTGGTGCGGTCGGGCATCAGCCGTTCGAGGGCGTCCTGCACCAGGCGCTCGGACTCGGTGTCGAGCGCGGCGGTCGCCTCGTCGAGGATCAGGATCGGCGCGTCCTTGAGCATGGCGCGCGCGATCGCCACGCGCTGGCGCTGGCCGCCGGACAGGCGGCCGCCGTTGGCGCCGACTTCGCTCTGCAGTCCCCCCGGCATGCGCTCGACGAATTCCATCGCGTTGGCGCCGCGCACCGCCTGTTCCAATGCTTCCGGATCGGCGTCGGCCATCTCGCCGTAGGCCACGTTCTCGGCGACGGTGCCGTCGAACAGCATCACCTGCTGGCCCACCAGCGCGATCTGCCGGCGCAGGTCGGCGAGGCGATACTCGCCCAGCGCGTGGCCATCGAGCAGGATCTGGCCGGACTCGACCTCGTAGAAGCGCGGGATCAGCTTGACCAGCGTCGACTTGCCGCTGCCGGAGCGGCCGACGATGGCGGTGACGGTGCCCGGACGCGCATCGAAGCTGATGCCCTCCAGCGCCGGCGCATCCTGCCCGGCGTAGCGGGCGTTGACGTCGCGGAACTGGATCAGTCCGTGCGCGCGCGGCAGCGGCAGCGTGCCGGTGTCGACTTCGTCCGCCGCATCGAGCACGCCAAACAGCCGCTCGGCGGAAGCCACGCCGCGCTGGAGCATGTTCTGCACATTGGTCAGCTGCTTGAGCGCGGGGATGACCGCCATCATCGCCAGCATCAGCGCGACGAAACCGCCGGCGCTCAGGCGCCCGGCAATCGCTTCCCTGCCGGCCACGAACAGCAGCAGCGCCAGGCCGATCGCGCCCATCAGCTGCACCAGCGCCGAGGACATGCTGCGCGTGGCCTCGACCTTCAGCGACAGCTTCATGTGCCGGTCGGCCAGCGCGGAATAGCGGGTGAACTCGACGTCGCGCGCGCCGTAGACCTTCACTTCCTGGTGGCTGCCCAGCGACTGGTCGGCGGACTGCATCAAGTGCGCCGAGCTCTCCTGGATGCGGTGGCTCACGCGCCGGTAGCGCTTGCCGACCTTGTTCATCACCCAGGCCAGCGGCGGCGCCAGCACCAGCACGGCCAGGGTTACCTGCCAACTGGTCCAGAACATCACCACCAGCGCGGCGATGATCTGGAACGACTGCTGCAGCATCACCTTGGCCGCATCGATGGTGGCCTGCGCGACCTGGTCGCTGTCCGAACCCAGCCGCACCAGCATCGACGGCACCGGCTCGGTGTCGAAGCGCAGGCCCGGCAGGCGCAGGTACTTGCCCAGCACCTTCACCCGCATGTCGCGGGCGATGCCGCGGCCCGAACGCGCCATGTTGTAGTCGGTCAGGTAGCCGGCGATGCCGCGCAGCACGAACAGGCCGACGATCGCCAGCGGCAGCCAGGCGCTGTTCTTCGCGTCGCGGACCACGAAGGTCTCGTTGACCACCGGCTCCATCAGCTTGGTGAAGGCGCCGCCGGCGGCGGCCTCGACCACCATGCCCACCAGCGCCAGCAGCAGCAGGCCCCGGTACTTCTTCGCAAAGCCCGTCAGCCGCCGGTAGATCGGCCACGCCGCCGCGGGCTGTCCGCTCCCGCTCATCCGGCCGGCTCCGCGGCGGGCCGCTGCTCGGGCGCGGTGGCGTTGGCAATGCGGGTGAAGCCCAGCTGGCCGAGCGCGTCGTAGGCGGTGATCACGGCCTGCCAGGGCGTGCGCGCGTCGGCGCGGATCAGCACGGTGCGTTCGCGGTCGTCGCCGGCGACCTCCAAGATCGTGCGCTTGAGCGATTCGACGTCGGTGCGCAGCGCCTCGCGGTCGTCGACGAAGTAGCGGCCCTCGGCGTTGATCAGCAGGCTCAGCTGCTTCACCTTGGCCTCGCTGCGCTGGCCATCGGCGCGCGGCAGTTCCAGCTTGAGCACCGAGCGCGCGTCGAACGTGGTGGTGATCACGAAGAAGATGATCAGGCACAGGATCACGTCGATCATCGGGACCAGGTTGATCTCCGGGTTGTCCTCGGCGCGGCGGTCGCGGATGCGCATGCGCGGTCAGCCCTGCGTGTACGCCGGGGCCGGCTGCGGCGCCGTCGTGCCGGCGCGGCGGGTGCGCGGGTCGATGGCGTCCAGCAGCTGGATCGCTTCGTGCTCCATGTCGACCAGGTAGCTGTCGATGCGCGAGCGGAAATGGCGGTGGAACATCAGCGCCGGCACCGCGACGATCATGCCGGTGGCGGTGCACACCAGCGCCTTGCCGATGCCGCCGGCCAGTTCGTTCACGTCGCCCACGCCGTAATCCATGATCCCGAGGAACATCTGGATCATGCCGACCACGGTGCCGAACAGGCCCAGCAGCGGCCCGGCCGCGGCGATCGTGCCCAGCGCATTGAGGTAGCGCTCCATGCGGAAGGCCTGGTGGCGGCCGACGTCCTCGACGCGCTCGCGGACTTCCTCGCGCGAACGGTTGCGCACGTCCAGCGCCGCGGCCAGCAGCGCACCCAGCGGCGAGGTGCCGCGCAGCGAGTCGATGTGCGCCGGGTCCAGGCTGCCGCGCGACGCCCAGGTGCGCACTTCCCGCCCCAGCCCGGGCGGCAGCACCGTCTTGCGCCGCAGTGCCCAGAAACGCTCGACGATGATCGCCAGCGCGACCGCCGACAACAGCAACAGCGGCACCATCGGCCAACCGCCCGCCTTCACCAGTTCCAGCACGCTTTCGTCCCCCGGCCGTCGGCCGATTCAATCCGGCCGATAGGATACAAGGGCCGGCTCGCCAGCGTCGCCGGCGGCGCGTCGCCAGCGCCGGGCCGCATCCCAGGGGCGCGGATGCGAGCGCCGTCTCGCTTCCACCGTGGCGCCGCCGGCCTGCAGGCGCACGCGCAGCGCGCCGGCCACGCTGGTGTCCTCCGCCTGTGCGCCGGCCCGCTGCCAGCGTTCGACCACCTCCGGCCTGGGGTGCCCGAAGCGGTTGCCGTAGCCGGTGGACAGCAGCGCATGCCGGGCGCCGGTGGCGGCGATGAACTCCGGATCCGAGGACTCGGCGCTGCCGTGGTGCGCGACCAGCACCACGTCGGCACGCAGCGAGGCGCGGTCGCGGCGGACGAGGTCGCGCTCGATGACTGCGCCGATGTCGCCGGTCAGCAGCACGGCGCCGTGCGCGGACTCGATGCGCAGCACGCAGCTGGATTCATTCTTCAGATACGGGAAATACCGGGGCGGATGCAGGAACCGGAACCGGACGCCGTCCCACTGCCACTGCACGCCGGCCTGGCAGGTGCGCATGCCGTCGATGCCGACGCCTTCGGGCGCGAACGCCACCTGCAACGGATACGCGCGCCGTACCGCGCCAAGGCCCCCGGCGTGGTCGTTGTCGCCGTGGCTGACCACCGCCGCGTCCAGCCGCCGCACGCCCAGCGCGCGCAGCGAGGGCACGGCGACGCGCTCGCCGGCGTCGAACCCATCCGGCTGCGCAGGGCCCATGTCATACAGCAGGCTGTGGCGCGCGGTGCGCACCAGCACAGACAGCCCCTGCCCCACGTCCAGCACCATCAGTTCCGCCGCGCCCGCGGGCGGCAGGTCGCGCGAAGGCCACAGCAGCGGCAGCCACAGCAGCAGCGCCAGCGGCTTTCCGGGAAGACCACGCGGCAGCAGGCACAAGAACGCGCCGAGCAGGGCCAGCGGCAGCGCAAACCAGCGCGCCTCCGGCAGCCACCACAGCGCGAAACGGCTACCTGCGAGCCACTGCATCAGCGGCCACGACAGGTCGAAACACCACGCCGCCGCGCGCCATGCCCAGCCGCCGGCGCCGGCATGCAACGCATCGAGCGCGGTGCCGAGCAGCGACAGCGGCACGACGACCAGGCTCCACCACGGGATCGCGACGAGGTTCGCCAGCGGCCCGGCCAGCGAAGCCTGTCCGAACAGCACCACCGTCAGCGGCAGCAGCCCGAGCGTGGCCACGCCCTGCGCGGACAGGAAGTCGCCGACGATGCGGTCCCCGGCGTCCGGCAGGCACCAGGCCAGCCATGCCACGCCGGCAAAGCTGAGCCAGAAACCGGCGGTGAGCGCAGCCAGCGGGTCGACCAGCAGCATCGCCAGCGCGGCCATCGCCAGCGCATCGCCCACCCGCACCTGCCGGCGCAGGCCGCGCGCGGCCACCACCACCGCGATCATCAGCAGCGTGCGCACCGTCGGCAGCGCGAACCCGGCGACCACCGCATACCCGCCGGCGCCGGCCAGCGCGGCCAGCGCCGCCGCCTGCGGGCGCGGGATGCGACGCGCCAGTGACGGCAGCGCGCGCCACAGCAGCGACGCCAGCAACGCGAACAGCGCCGCGACCATGCCGACGTGGAAGCCGGAGATCGCGATCAGGTGGGTCAGCCCGGTGGCGCGCAGGGTTTCCCAGTCGATGTCATCCAGCGCGCGCGTGTCGCCCAGCGCCAGCGCCCGCACGAAACGCGACGCAGTCGGCGGCGCCGCTGCCGCGATCCGCGCCGACATCGCCTCGCGCCAGGCGTCCACGCCCTGCGGCCGGGCAAGCTGGCGCGCGGATTCCGGCGCGCGCACGTAGCCGGTCGCCGCCACGCGCCGCGCCAGCGTGGTCTTCTCGCTGTCGAAAACGCCCGGGTTGCGCAGCCCGCGCGGCGCGCGCAGCCGCACCTCCACCCGCCAGCGGCTGCCGGCGTGCAGGCCGAACCGCAGCGACGGACCGATAGCGCGGTAGGGGTCGTACCAGGACAGCTGCAGCAAGCGTCCGCGCAGGGCTTCGGGGATCGCCGCGTCGTCGTCCACCCGCAGCAGGAAGCGCGTGCGCCGCGCCTCGTGCGCCGGCAGGTCGACAAGGCGCCCCGTGACCACGGCGTCCTGCCGCTCCATGGATCGCGGCAGTTGCAGCGACAGCGCGTAAGCCAGGTGCAGGCCGCACAGGCCGAAGCCAAGCAGGCATGCACCGGCCGCGCGCCTCCAGTCGCCGCGCGTCCACAGCACGATGCCGGCGACCAGCGCCGCCGCCGAAGCCAGCCACGGCAGCGGCGCCGGCAGGCACAGGCAGGCGGTGATTCCGAGCAACAGCGCCACCGCGGTGGCGATTCCGAAAGGCGGCATCCTTGCCGTCGTGTCCATGGTGTCTCCTTACACCTTGTCGGGGGGCAACTCCCTGAGTTTTCCTTCGTGCAGCTCCAGCACGCGGTCGAGCCGGCGCGCCAGGCTGCGGTCGTGGGTCACCAGCACCAGGCTGGTGCGGTGCGCGCGGTTGAGTTCGAGCATCAGGTCGAACACGGTCGCGGCGGTCCGGTCGTCGAGGTTGCCGGTCGGCTCGTCGCCGAGCACGCAGCCGGGCCGGTTGACCAGCGCCCGCGCCACGGCGGCGCGCTGGCGCTCGCCACCGGACAGCTCGCCGGGCTTGTGCTCGATGCGATGGCCGAGGCCGACCGATTCCAGCAGCGCGCGCGCGGTCTTCGCCGCGTCATCGACCGCCGCGCCACCGAGCATGACCGGCAGCATCACGTTTTCCAGCGCGGTGAACTCCGGCAGCAGGTGGTGGAACTGGTAGACGAAGCCGAGCGCGCGGTTGCGCAGCTGCCCGCGCTCGGCGTCGGACAGCGTGCTCATCCGCTGCCCGGCCACGTGCACCTCGCCCGCGGTCGGCGTGTCGAGGCCGCCAAGCAGGTGCAGCAGGGTGCTCTTGCCCGCGCCCGAGGCGCCGACGATGGCCACCGTTTCGCCCGCCTGCACCGCCAGGTCCAGTCCGTCGAACACGGGCGTGCGCAGGTTGCCTTCGGCGTAGGTCTTGGCCAGCCCCTCCGCCCGGATCACCTCGCCATTGTGCATGTGCCGTTGCTCTTGCACTTCCGATTCCCGACTCCCGACTCCCGATTCCCGGCTACTCATAGCGCAACGCCTCCGCCGGTGCCGTGCGCGCCGCGCGCCAGGCCGGGTACAGCGTGGCCAGGAACGCCATCACCAGCGCCACGACCGCGATGATGGTGATGTCGCTGGGCTCCAGTTGCGTCGGCAGGCCGGTGATGTAATAGACATCCTCGGGCATCAGCTGCACGTCGAACACGCGCTCGATCGCACGCAGGATGTGCTCGAGGTTGAGCGTCAGCACGATGCCGCCGATCACGCCGGACACGGTGCCGATCAGTCCGATCAGCGAACCCTGCACCATGAACACCTGCATCACTCCACGCGGGGTGAGCCCGAGCGTGCGCAGGATCGCGATATCGGCCTGCTTGTCGGTCACCAGCATCACCTGCGACGACACCAGGTTGAACGCACCCATGGCGATGATCAGCGACAGCAGGATCGCCATCATCGTCTTCTCCAGCTTCAGTGCGCGGAACATGTTGGCGTTGTCGCGGGTCCAGTCGCTGACCAGGTACGGTCCCTTGAGTCGCAGCGCCAGGTCGCGCGCCACGTTCCAGGCCTGGTCCATGTCGTGCATGCGCAGGCGCACGCCGGTGACGCCGTCGCCCATGCGCATCAGCCGCTGCGCGTCCTGGATGTTCACCACCGCCAGGCCCTTGTCGTATTCCTGGTAGCCGGCCTCGAAGATGCCGCTGACGGTGAACCGCTTCATCTGCTTGACCGCGCCCATCGGCGTGGCGCGCACGTCGGTCAGCACCAGCACCTTGTCGCCGACGCCGGCACCGATCCAGACCGCGAGTTCGCGCCCGAGCACGATGTTGAAGCTGCCGGGAGTGAGGTCCCCGAGGCTGCCCTGCACCATCTTCTCGGCCAGCACCGAGACCTTGCCTTCCTCGACCGGGTCGACGCCGCGGATCAGCGCGCCCTGCTTGCGCGTGCCCGACAGCAGCGCCTGGGTCTCGATGTACGGTGCCGCACCGGCCACGCGCGGGTCCTTGCGGGCCTCGGAGATGGCGAGCTGCCAGTTCTCCATCGCCTCGCCGCTGGCGGTGACGGTGGCGTGCGCGGCCATCTGCAGCATGCGGTCGCGGATCTCGCGCTGGAAGCCGCTCATCACCGCCAGTGTGGTGATCAGTGCGGCCACGCCGATGGCGATGCCGAGGATCGAGGCCAGCGAGATGAAGGAGATGAAGCCGTTGCGGCGCTTGGCGCGCAGGTAGCGCAGGCCGATGGCGACGGGGATGGGTTTGAACATGAGGTCCGGCCGACTGGGCAGGCGCTATGGTGCCATCGATGCCGCCCGCCGCGCAGGCCGGGCCGCCGGCGCGGCCAGCCGCAGTTCACGGCGGCGCGCGGCGGGCAGCGTGTCGGGGAGGAACACATGCCGGCAGCGGCGGCCGTCGTCATCACGCCACTGCACGAAGGCGGCCGGTCCGCGCCAGCGCACGGATATCGCATCGACCTGCCGGCCATCGACCGTCGCCCGGCCATCCGCGGCGATCACCAGTTCGGCTGCCGGTTTGCGCCCCTCGCGCCGTGCCAGCCAGGCGCCGTACGCCAGCGCGGCCAACGCCAGCGGCCACGCCGCCGCCCGCGGCATCTCCGAGGCCAGCACGGCGAACGACGCGGCAAGCCCGATCAGCAGCAGCGTGCAGGTCAGCAGCGGCGATGCGCGCCGCTCAAGGCGGCAGGGTGCGGATGTGCTGGACGAGCGCGTCGAGTGCGGCATCGGGGGCGTTCTCGTGGCCAAGGAACCAGCGCCAGAGCCTATCGTCTTCGCAGGCCAGCAGCTGTAGGAAAACCCCGCGTCGTGATTCGGAAGATGCCGCCCATTCCCGGTCCAGCCAGCGGTTGAGGAGCTGGTCGAGTTCCTTCATGCCCCGCCGGCAGCGCCAGCGCAGGCGCCGCAGTTCGGCCTCGTCCGCCGCCGACAGCCCGCTCACCGCAGGAACAGCAGGTAGCCCAGCCACGCCCACAGCAGCCACAGCACCACGCCACCGGCGAGATAGGCCTGGAAGCGGTGCATGACCTTGTTGTAGCCGCAGTGGATCGCGCTGTGGACCACGCGCAGCAGCACGAACAGCCAGGCCAGCGCGAGCGTGGTGGTGTTCGCCAATCCCGCCACCGCGGCCACCACCAGCGCCAGGTAGAACAGTACCGGCAGTTCGAACAGGTTGCGGAAATTGTCGGCCGCGCGGCTGTCGGTGAGCCTGGCCGCCGCCTGCGCCGATGTCGCGACCGACTGCGGGTGGATGCGTTCGCGCTTCATCTGCGCGACGCGGGT
This sequence comes from Luteimonas lutimaris, assembly GCF_039537065.1. Taxonomy (NCBI): domain Bacteria; kingdom Pseudomonadati; phylum Pseudomonadota; class Gammaproteobacteria; order Lysobacterales; family Lysobacteraceae; genus Luteimonas; species Luteimonas lutimaris. The sequence goes on from NZ_BAAAZU010000004.1 coordinate 366,250, forward strand.
GATGTACATGCGCAGCCAGACGACGATGGTCAGGGCGACCATCGCGAAGGCGGGAAGGAAGATGGCGCGAGGCATCGGAGGCTCCGGTGCGTTGTGGGAGTGGCCATGGCCGCGGTGGCTGCCGGCGGATCGCGGCCATGGCCGCTCCCACTGCCGCCCGGGGCCGCTGCAGCCGCGTCGTTACTGCTGCCGCGCCAGCATCAGCTGTTTGATCTCGCCGATCGCCTTGGCCGGGTTCAATCCCTTCGGACAGGTCCGGGTGCAGTTCATGATCGTGTGGCAGCGGTAGAGCTTGAACGGGTCTTCGAGGTCATCCAGGCGCTTGCCGGTGTCCTCGTCGCGCGAATCGATGATCCAGCGATAGGCCTGCAGCAGGATCGCCGGCCCCAGGTAGCGGTCGCCGTTCCACCAGTAGCTGGGGCAAGCGGTACTGCAGCAGGCGCACAAGATGCATTCGTACAGGCCGTCGAGCTTGGCCCGGTCCTCCTTGGACTGCAGGCGCTCGCGGTCCGGCGGCGGCGAACTCTGGGTGCGGATCCACGGCTGGATCGAGGCGTACTGGGCGTAGAAGTGGGTCAGGTCCGGGACCAGATCCTTGACCACGTCCATGTGCGGCAGGGGGTAGATCGGCACCTCGCCCTTGCCGCTGCCGCAGTCCTCGATCGCGCGGGTGCAGGCCAGCGTGTTGGTGCCGTCGATGTTCATCGCGCACGAACCGCAGATGCCCTCGCGGCACGACCGACGGAAGGTCAGCGTCGGGTCGATCTCGTTCTTGATCTTGATCAGCGCGTCCAGGACCATCGGCCCGCACTTGTCGAGATCGACCTCGTAGGTGTCGGTGCGCGGGTTCTCGTCGTCGTCCGGGCTCCAGCGATAGACCTTGAACTCGCGCACGCGCGTCGCGCCGGCGGGCGCGGCGAAGCGCTTGCCCTTGTGGATCTTCGAGTTCCTGGGAAGGGTGAATTCGGCCATGGATTCCTACTTCTCCCCGCTTTGGCGGGCGAATTCGCAAAGGTCGCCGACGGTGGTGTCGGCATCGTTCGTCATCTGAATCATCAACACGTCATCGTTGTCTTCGCGCGCGACTTCCTCGCCCTCCAGCAAGTACCGCTGCGAAGCGGTGCCACTGAAATGCGCATCGCAGTCCAGCAACACTTCGGCAATCAACTCGTCGTGACGCGGAATCAGGCCGGTGCCATCACCGATCGGCGCATCAAATGTGTAGCGGTAACGCGCCACCAGGAAGTCGCCTGTCACTGAGTCCCGGTTGTCCAACATGGAGTCGTACATCGCGCGGAATGTGCCGTTCCTCCTGGTGAAAGCCGACCAGAACCACGTCCTGCCACTTTCACCATCGAGAGAGGGACGCTGCGGCGCTTCCACCCAAGCCGCATCCTCCAGCCCCGAAGCGTGCCCGACCACGGACATCGAGCACAAGAGAATGGCGAGGATGCTAAGACGCATATCGGAAACTCAGTAGACGCGCTTCTTCGGCGGCACGACCTCGACCTCGTCGTCGAGGGTGTACATGTGCACCGGCCGGTAGTCGATGCGGGTGCCGCCCGCGTCGTCCACCCAGCACAGCGAGTGCTTCTGCCACTGCGCGTCGTCGCGGTCCGGGAAGTCCTCACGCGCATGCGCGCCGCGCGACTCCTTGCGGTTCTCGGCCGAGGTGATCGTGGCCAGCGCCTGGCCAAGCAGGTTCTGCAGTTCGAAGGTCTCGACCAGGTCCGAGTTCCAGACCAGCGAGCGGTCGCTGACCCGGACGTCGTCAAACGAAGCCCGGATCTCGCGGATCTTCTCCACGCCCTCGGCCAGCGTCTCCTGGGTCCGGAACACTGCTGCGTCGGCCTGCATGGTGCGCTGCATGCGGTCGCGGATGACCGCGGTCGGGGTGCCGCCGTTGGCGTTGCGCACGCGGTCCAGGTTCGACAGTGAGCGGTCGCAGGCGTCGCCCGCAAGCTGCTTGTGCGGCGAACCGGGCTTGATCGTCTCGCCGCAGCGGTTGGCCACCGCGCGGCCGAAGACCACCAGGTCGAGCAGCGAGTTCGAACCCAGGCGGTTGGCGCCGTGCACCGACACGCAGGCCGCCTCGCCGATCGCGTACAGGCCGGGGACGACGGTATCGGGGTCGCCGTCCTTCAGCTGCACCACTTCGCCGTGGTAGTTGGTCGGGATGCCGCCCATGTTGTAGTGCACGGTCGGGATCACGGGGATCGGCTGTTTCTCCACGTCGACGCCGGCGAAGATCCGCGCGCTCTCGGCGATGCCGGGGAGCTTCTCGTGGATGTCGGCCGGGTTGAGGTGGGTCAGGTCCAGGTGGATGTGGTCCTTGTGCTCGCCGACGCCGCGGCCTTCGCGGATCTCCAGCGTCATCGCGCGGCTGACCACGTCGCGCGAGGCCAGGTCCTTGGCGTTGGGCGCGTAGCGCTCCATGAAGCGCTCGCCGCTGTCGTTGCGCAGGATGCCGCCTTCGCCGCGCACGCCCTCGGTGATCAGGCAGCCGGCACCGTAGATGCCGGTGGGGTGGAACTGCACGAACTCCATGTCCTGCAGGCCCAGCCCGGCGCGCAGCGCCATGCCGCCGCCGTCGCCGGTGCAGGTGTGCGCGGAGGTCGCGGAGAAGTAGGCACGGCCGTAGCCGCCGGTGGCCAGCACCGTGCCGTGGCCGCGGAACAGGTGCAGCGTGCCCTCGCTCAGGTCCAGCGCCAGCACGCCGCGGCAGGCGCCGTCGGCGTCCATGATCAGGTCGAGCGCGAAGTACTCGATGAAGAATTCAGCGTGGTGCGCCAGCGACTGCTGGTACAGCGTGTGCAGGATCGCGTGGCCGGTGCGGTCGGCCGCGGCGCAGGTGCGCTGCGCGGTGCCCTTGCCGTACTCGGTGGTCATGCCGCCGAACGGGCGCTGGTAGATCTTGCCTTCCTCGGTGCGCGAGAACGGCACGCCCTGGTGCTCGAGTTCGATGATCGCCGGGATCGCCTCGCGGCACATGTACTCGATCGCGTCCTGGTCGCCCAGCCAGTCCGAGCCCTTGATGGTGTCGTAGAAGTGGTAGCGCCAGTCGTCCGGGCCCATGTTGCCCAGCGCGGCCGAGATGCCGCCCTGCGCCGCGACGGTGTGCGATCGGGTCGGGAACACCTTGGTGATACACGCCGTGCGCAGGCCCTTCTGGGCGAGGCCGAAGGTGGCGCGCAGGCCGGCGCCGCCGGCGCCGACGACGATCATGTCGTACTTGTGTTCGGTGATCTTGTAGGCGTTGCTCATGGACGATCTCTTGTTGCCACGCCTCGCGGGCGCAGGGTGGCGCGTGCCGCCGCCCCATCCTCCTCGAAGGCCGGGGCGCCGGGTGCGGTCATGCCAGGAAGGCGATGCGGGCGATCGCGTACAGCGAGGCCAGTGCCCCCAGCGCGCACGCGAAGGTCAGCAGGAACTGCAGGATGACCTCCCACGCGCGGGTGTGGACGTAGTCCTCGATCACCACCTGGATGCCGAGCTTGGCGTGCCAGAACAGCGCGACGGCGAACGCGGCCATCAGGATCGCGTTGTATGGCCGCGCGAGGGTGGCCTGCACCGTGCCCAGGTCCGCGCCGATGAAGGACACCAGCGTGCCCACCAGCCACGGCACCAGCAGCGCCAGCACCACGGCGGTGACGCGCTGCCACCAGAAGTGCCCGGTGCCGGACTTCGCCGAGCCCAGCCCGCGGGCGCGGCCGATCGGCGTACGGAAATCCTTCACGACATTCTGCGGATCGTTCATGCCCCACCCCGCAGTGCGAAGAACCAGATCAGCGCGGTCAGCACGACCGTCAGCCCGAATACGGTGTAGCCCGAGCGGTAGACCTCGGGGATCTCGAAGCCCCAGCCGGCGTCCCACAGCAGGTGCCGGATGCCGTTGAGCAGGTGGTAGACCAGCGACAGCGAGAAGCCGAACAGGACGATCTTCCCGAGCGGCGAGGCCAGGCAGGCCGCGGCGGACGCATAGGCCTCACCACCGGCGGCGACCGCCAGCAGCCACCAGGCCAGGGCGAAGGCGCCCACAACCAGGGCGATGCCCGTGGCCCGGTGCAGGATCGACATCGTCATCGTGATCTGCCACCGGTAGACCTGCAGGTGTGGTGACAGTGGGCGTTCGCGGTTGGCCATCGTGCCTCGTTCTCTCGCTGGGCGGCCAGGGCCGCGTGGCTGGCGTCCCGCCCGCGGCGCTTGATGCCACCCGCGAACGGGCACGCAGTCGATACGTCGTGGCAGAAGCCCCGGATCTGTCCCGGATCAGGTCCGAGATCGACCCGGGCGGTTGCTGCGGGGCCTCAGAAATCGATGCAGCGTCCGTTCTTTTCCCAGTCGCCGTAGCGCGTCGGATCGGGGCCTTCGCGGCCGCCGACTTCCGTCGCGGGAGGCACTTCCGGAACGGTCTGTTCGACCGGGTCCGGCTCGGGTGGCTGGGTGGTTTCGCCTATCATTCCGGGGTCTCGCAACCCCTCCAGTCTAAGTCCAGCCCCCCGTTTGGACAAGCACGCCACCCCGGCCCACGCCATGCAGCAGCCCGTATTCGCCCTGCCCGACCATCATGTCGCCACCCTGCGCGGCCGCGACGCAATGGCGTTCGCGCAAGCGCAGTTCATGAGCGATGTCGATGCGCTTGCCGACGGCCACTGGCAGTGGAGCGGCTGGCTCACGCCCAAGGGGCGCGTGATCGCGCTGTTCGCGCTGCTGAAAATCGATGCGGAGACCATCCACCTGGTCCTGCACGACACAGACCCCGGCGACTTCGCCGCGCAGCTGCAGCGCTTCGTGTTCCGCAGCAAGGTGGCGATCGAAACCGGGGCGATGGACGTCGGCGGCGCGTTCGAAACGCACGCCGAAGCCGAGGGCGCGCGTGCGGGCATCACGCCCGGAGCCATCGTGCTCGACTTCGGTGGCGAGGGCGGCGCGCGCGCGCTGTGGATCGGCCAGCAACTGCAGGCCGGCGACGACGCGGACGCCCGCAACCGCTGGATCGCCTTCGACCTCGTCCACGGCCTGCCGCGACTGGTGGTCTCGCAAACCGGGCAATGGACGCCGCAGCAGCTCTCGCTTGAACGCCTGCGCGCCTACAGCATCAGGAAGGGTTGCTACCCGGGCCAGGAGATCGTCGCCCGCACCCATTTCCTCGGCCAGGCCAAGCGCGGACTGGCGCTGTTCGAATGCGATGCGCCGCTCGAACCCGGGCAGGCAATCGACGACGGCGGACGGTCCGCGGGCACGATCGTGGCCACCGCGAACGCCGCCGGCAAGCCGCTGGCACTGGCCGTGCTGCCGCTCGACCCGCCCGCCACCGCGCCCGCGACGGAAGGCCATCGGCTGTATCCGGCGGAGCTGCGCGGCGGACTCGCGCGCTGACGCGGCCGCGGGCGGCCCGGCGGCCCGGCCGCCCGGCCGCCCGGTCCCGGCCCGCCGGATCATCGCCTTTCCTCCACATACCGTTGCTATGCTCGCCGCGGGACGTCCCCGTGGCTGCCGCGCGCAGCCGCGGGGACGGATTTCGCCAGGGAAAACAGGGAGAGACGCAATGCGCAGGATGAAGATGGCAGTACCCGTGGTACTGGCCGCGGCCACATTGCTGGCCGGATGCCGGACCAGCGAACCGGCCGCGGAGCAGGCCCCGCCGCCGCCCGTGGTGCAGGACCAGAAGCTGTCCGCCGACGGCCTGTTCCCGTTCGGCAAGGGCGACATGGCCGACATCAGCGCGGACGGCCGCGCCGAACTCGACTCGTTCGCCGCCATCCTGCTCGCGGGGGCGCCGTTCGACATCGTCCACATCATCGGCCACAGCGACCGGATCGGCAGCGCGAAGGCCAACCTCGCCCTCTCGACCCGCCGCGCACGCAGCGTCCGCGACTACCTCGTGCAGCAGGGCGTGCCGGCCGAACGGATCAGCGCGGTCGGCCGCGGCAGCGTGGAGCCGGTGGTCGAATGCGCGGACATGGCGCGCGACGCGCTGATCGAATGCCTGGCACCGAACCGACGGGTCGAAATCCGCGTCGTCCCGGCCAGGTAGGCGCCACGCAAGCGCCGGCCCGCTTCCGCGAAGGCCGGCGCCTGGCAGCCTGCACGGCCCAACCGTGCCGTGTTCGCGGTACCCTCCCCTTGCCATGAGCAAGGTCGGTCACCAGCGCGAATCCCTGCCGGGCGCAGTCGAAAAACACGTCCTGCGCCGCGATGGCGACCGCCTGGCCGAAGCCAGTGACATGGTGGCCGCCGAGGTGCCGGTCGCGTTCGCGGTCAACGGCGCGCCTTTCGCGGTGATGATGGCCACGCCCGGCGACCTCGAGGACTTCGCGCTCGGCTTCGCGCTCGGCGAAGGCATCATCGAAGACGCCGGCGAACTCGCCGTCGAATCCGTCGCGGAATCACTGGAAGGCATCGCCGTCGCGCTGGCCGTTCCACCTTCGCGCGCCGCCGCGGTCGAAGCGCGCCGCCGCAGCCTGGAGGGGCGCAGCGGCTGCGGGCTCTGCGGCATGGCCGCAATCGAAGCCGTCCTGCGCCCGCCCCGGCCGGTTGGACCCGGCCGCCGCATCGCAGCGGCGGCACTCGACCATGCCCTGCGCGAACTCCAGCGCCGGCAGCCGCTCAACGCCATGACCGGCGCGACCCATGCCGCAGGCTGGGCGAACCCCGATGGCGCCATCGCGCTGGTGCGCGAGGATGTCGGCCGCCACAACGCACTCGACAAGCTGGTCGGCGCCATGGCGCGCGCCGGCATCGATCCATGCGACGGCTTCGCGGTGACCACCAGCCGCGCCAGCTACGAGATGGTGACGAAGGCCGCGCAGGCGGGCATCACCCTGCTCGCGGCGATTTCGGCACCCACCGCGCTGGCGATCGCATTCGCACAGGGCAGCGGCCTGACCCTGGTCGGATTCGCGCGCGGGCACGGCCACGTGGTGTACGCGCATCCGCACCGGCTGCACGACCTGGCCCGGGAGGCCGTCGCATGAGCAGGAAGACCATCCGCCCCTACAACCGCCCTGCCGGCGGCTGGGACGCGCTGCGCAATGTCGCCAGGCACCTGATCGAACAGGACGTGCCGGTGCACGGCGCCAGGACCCTGCTGTCGGCCAACCAGCCCGACGGCTTCGACTGCCCCGGCTGCGCCTGGCCCGACCGCGACCACACCTCCACCTTCGAGTTCTGCGAAAACGGCGCCAAGGCCGTCGCGGCCGAGGCCACGAAACATCGCGCCACGCCGGAATTCTTCGCCAGGCACACGGTCGCGGAGCTCGCGCGCTACAGCGACCACTGGCTCGAGGACCAGGGCCGGCTGACCCACCCGATGCGGTACGACGCCGCCAGCGACCGCTACCTGCCGGTGTCGTGGGACGAGGCCTTTGCCCTCGTCGCCGCGCATCTCAACGCGCTGGCGTCGCCAGACGAGGCGATCTTCTACACCTCCGGGCGCACCAGCAACGAGGCCGCGTTCCTGTACCAGCTGTTCGTGCGCGAGTTCGGCACCAACAACTTCCCGGACTGCTCGAACATGTGCCACGAGCCGTCCGGGACCGGCATGACGCCGCAGATCGGCGTCGGCAAGGGCACGGTGTCACTGCACGACTTTGAACTGGCCGACGCGATCTTCATCTTCGGCCAGAACCCGGGCACCAACCATCCGCGCATGCTCGGCGAGCTGCGCCGCGCGGCCAAGCGCGGCGCGGCGATCGTGGCCTTCAACCCGCTGCGCGAGCGCGGGCTGGAGCGCTTCGCCGATCCACAGGACAAGCTGGAAATGCTGCATGGCGGTTCCACGCGCATTGCCTCGGACTACTTCCAGCCCAGGATCGGCGGCGACCTGGCCGCGGTGAAGGGCATCATCAAGCACGTGCTCGAAGCCGACGAGGCCGCCCGGCGCGAAGGCGGCGCGCGCGTGGTCGACGTCGACTTCATCACCCGCCACACGACTGGCTTTGCCGCGTTCGCCGCGGACGTGGCCGACGAAGCCTGGGACACGATCGAAGCCGAGTCCGGCCTGTCACGCGAACAGCTCCTGCGCGCCGCCGGCATCTACATGGCCGCCGGCAGCGTCATTTGCTGCTGGGGCATGGGCATCACCCAGCACAAGCATTCGGTCGCCACGATCCAGATGATCGTCAACCTGCTCCTGCTGCGCGGCAACCTCGGCAAGCCGGGCGCCGGTGCGTGCCCGGTGCGCGGGCACAGCAACGTACAGGGCGACCGCACGATGGGCATCTACGAGAAGCCCGCGCCGGCCTTCCTCGACCGCCTGCAGCAGGTGTTCGGCTTCGATCCGCCGCGCGAACACGGCTTCGACACCATTGGCGCGATCGAGGCGATGCTCGACGGCCGCGGCAAGGTGTTCTTCGCGATGGGCGGCAACTTCGCCATGGCCACGCCGGACACCGACGCGACGCACCGCGCCCTGCGCAACTGCGACCTGACCGTGCATGTCGCCACCAAGCCCAATCGCAGCCACCTGGTGCACGGGCGCGAAGCGCTGATCCTGCCGTGCCTGGGCCGCACCGAGATCGACATGCAGGAAGCCGGGCCACAGGCGGTGACGGTCGAGGATTCGATGAGCATGGTGCACCTGTCGGCGGGCATCAACGCGCCGGCATCGGACGAGCTGCTGTCCGAACCGGCCATCGTCGCGCGCCTGGCCGAGGCGACGCTGGCCGAACGCAGCCGGGTGCCGTGGCGCCAACTGATGGCCGACTACGACCGCATCCGCGACCTGATCGCGAGCGTGTTCGACGATTTCCACGACTTCAACCAGCGCGTGCGCGTGCCCGGCGGCTTCCGCCTGCCCAACAGCGCCGGCGAACGGCGCTGGAAGACGTCCAGCGGCCGCGCGGCCTTCATCGCCCACCGCGTGCCCACCGACCTGCCGGTGCACCGCGCGCGGGCGACGAGCGACCGGCTGGTGTTCAACCTGTCCACCGTGCGCTCGCACGACCAGTACAACACCACGATTTACGGCCTCGACGACCGCTACCGCGGCGTGTTCGGCGAACGCCGCGTCCTGTTCGCCAATGCGGAAGACATCGCTGCGCTGGGCCTGCAGGCCGGCGACCGCGTTGACCTGGAAAGCCTCTGCGACGACGGCGTACCGCGCCATGCGCGCGGCTTCCTGCTCGCGGCCTACGACATCCCGCGCGGCTGCCTGGCCGCCTACTACCCCGAGACCAACGCGCTGGTACCGCTGTCGAGCTTCGCCGACCAGGCGCGTACGCCGACGTCGAAGTCGATCCCCGTGGTGGTGTCGCCGCACGATCCCGCCACTGCGAAGCCCGGCGAGGCGCCGCGTGACATTGCCATCGCCGTCCACGACTGAGGCACTGCTCGCCGAGCTCGCGCGCGAGCCCGACGGCATCTCCCTGCCGCGCCTGTGCAAGCGCCTGGGCCTGCGCATGAGCGTGCTGATGCGCGAGCTGGCATGGCTGGGCGAAGCGTCGATTGGTGGCCAGCCGGGAGCCGGGCTGGTGCGGGTGGAGCGGCGTGGCGAGCGCAGCTTCGCAGTCCTGACGGGGCGCGGTCGCAGCGCGCCGGAAGACGACGGCACCGAACTCCCACCGTAGGAGCGGCGGAAGCCGCGACCGCCCCTGTCGGCCACGGCGCGGATGGCACACGCCGCTCCTGCAGCGTCCTACCGCGACATCGTCAACCCGGTGCCATCAACCGATCTGCTTGCGCACCCACGCCACGTACCTGTCGACGAAATCCTGCAGGAACTTGCGGGTGTCATCGTTGCCGACATTGCCGTCGTCGTCGAGCAGTCCGTCCTTCATCTGCATGAAGACTTCCGGCTGCCCCAGCGTAGGCATGTCCAGGTACGCCAGCGTGTTGCGCAGGTGCTGCTGCGCCAGCGCGGTGCCGATGGCGCCGATCGAGATGCCGAGCACGCCGGCCGGCTTGCCTGCGAACGAATTGGTACCCCACGGGCGCGAGCCGATGTCGATCGCGTTCTTCAGCACGCCGGGGATCGCGCGGTTGTACTCGGGCGTGACGAACAGCACCGCGTCGGCCGATTCGACGTCCTGCTTCAGCCGCTTTGCCTCGGCCGGGTAATCCTCGTCGAAATCCTGGTTGTACAGCGGCAGGTCGTCGATGCGGACGTGGGTGAACTCGAAGTCGCCGGGCGCCAGCTTCTCGACCGCCTTGGCCAACTTGCGGTTGAACGAGTCCTTGCGCAGGCTGCCGACGAATACCGCGACCCTGATTGTGGCCATGGGGGCATGCTCCATCCGGAAACAGGAATCCCCAGACTATCCGCACGGCCCCGTCAGCGGTGCGTCAAGGGCGGAAGGAACCGTTCCACCCATGGCATCACGGCTCAGTCGAGCGTGCCTGCCGCCGCCACGATGTCGTCCTCCGACGGGATCACCAGGAACGCCGCACCCGCCAGCGGCGTGAACGTGTCCGCGCCGACCACGCGCCGGAACGGCCGCGCGCCGAAGCCGCCCTCGACCACGGCGGTGATGACCCCCTCGCCCACGCCCGCACTGCGGCGCCCCTCGTCGACGATGAGGATGCGCCTGGCGCTGGCGGCCTGTTCGCGGATCCAGGCGTCGTTGAGCGGCACCAGCCAGCGCAGGTCGCACACGCGCACCTTCCAGCCGTGGGCCTGCTCGATCCTGCGCGCGGCGCGCAGGCTCATCGGCACGCCGTTGCCGAAGGTGAAGATGACCAGGTCGTCGCTGCCTTCGCCGTAGACGCGCCCCTCGCCCAGCGGCATCGCCTCGCCAGGCGCGGGATACTCCGTCAGCCAGCCACCGTCGCCGGGTTCGTGCAGGTCCTTGGCCATGTACAGCGCGATCGGTTCGAGCAGCGCGCACACGCGGCCGTCGACCTTCGCCAGCGCAGCCAGCGTGCGCAGCATCGTCGCGGCGTCGTCGCCCCGGCTCGGGCAGCCAACCACCAGGCCCGGGATGTCGCGCAGCGCGGTGATCGAGTTGTCGTTGTGGAAGTGCCCGCCGAAGCCGCGCTGGTAGCCCAGCGACGCGATCCGCACCACCATCGGGTTGCGGTACTGGTCGTTGCTGAAGAACTGCAGGCTTGCCGCCTCGCCGCGGATCTGGTCGGCGGCGTTGTGCAGGTAGGCCAGGTACTGGATCTCCGGCAGCGGCAGCATGCCCATGTTGGCGAAGCCCTGCGACAGGCCGAGGATCACGGTCTCGTCGAGCAGCGTGTTGAACACGCGGCGCGGGCCGAAGGCTTTCTGCAGGCCTTTGGTGACGGTGTACACGCCGCCCTTCTGCGCCACGTCCTCGCCGAACAGCAGCGTTTCCGGGTACTTGGCGAACAGGTCGTGCAGCGCGTTGTTGATCTGGATCGCCAGGTGCCGCGGCGCCTGCTTCTCGGGCAGCTTGTCCTTGCCGCCGAAGACTTCCTCGCGGCGCTGGTTGTAGTCCGCGCGCGCGGCCTCCTTTGCCACCGCCTCCGGCGTGTACGGCGCGAGCGGCGCCATCACTTCCTGCAGCGACGACAGCCGCGGGCGGCGGTCGGCTTCCTCGGCTGCGGCAAAACACTTCTTCCGCGTGTCTTCGTACAGCGCCAGGACTTCGTCCTTCGTCATCAGCCCGGACTCGAGCGCGATTGCGGCCGAGCGCAGCAGCGGGTCGGTAGCCTCCACCGCGCACAGCTCCTCGATCGAGCGCCACTCGATCTCGAAGTCGGTACCGGCGTGGCCCATAATCCGGGTCGTGCGCAGGTGCAGGAAGGTCGGGCGACGGGTGCGACGGCAGTGCTCGACCGCTTCCTGCACGTCGCCGTAGCCGCTGGCCAGGTCGAGGCCGTCGGCGGCGAAGTAATCGAGGTCCGGGCGGTCGCGGAAGTTGCGCGCCACCCAGCCGTCGGGCGTCTTGACCGAGATGCCGATGCCGTTGTCCTCGCACACGAACAGCACCGGCGCCGGCAGCCGCTGGTAGGCGGTCCAGGCCGCCGCATTGAACGCGGTCTGCGCGGTGGCATGGTTGCTCGACGCGTCGCCGAACGAGCAGATCGCAATGCTGTCGCCGGGAATCGGCAGTGCATGGCCGATGCGCTTGCCCTGCTCGATCGCCACCGCGGTGCCGAAGGCCTTGGGCAGGTGCGAGGCGATGGTCGAGGTCTGCGGCAAGACCCACAGCGGCTTGCTGCCCCAGACCTTGTGCCGGCCGCCCGAGGCCGGATCATCCTTGGATGCCGCGAACGACAGCGCCGAATCCATCACCGGGTCCATGCCCGGCAGCTTGCGGAAGCGCTCTGCCATGAAGCCGCCGGAGCGGTAGTGCAGGAACGCCGGATCGGTATGGCGGGTGGCACGCGCGACCATCGCGTTGCCCTCGTGGCCGCTGGAACCGATGGTGTAGAAGACCTTGTTCTGCACCCGCAGCACGCGTGCCATCAGGTCGAGGTGGCGCGAGACCAATTGCGATTCGAACAGCTCGCGAAACCCGCGCGCGTCGAGCGCGCTGCCGTCGAGGATGGCGTCGCCGGGGGCCGGACCTGTCCCGGCACGGCCGCTCCAGTCGCGCACGAATTCGCTGAAGTTGACGTCGCAGATCTCGGCGCGGTTGAGGCCGCGCATGCGGGCGGGGATGGGGTTTGCGGTCACGATGGCTTCCATGGTCCGGGCCCACGCACCCGATGGTTGTTGCACGGGCGCGCCCGGATCACCGGGCCTCGGGGGCGTGGCCCCGAACCGCGCCATCGCTTACGTACGCGCAGGTGCCTCGCGCCGCGCCTGCCACTGCGCGCGGGTCTGGCCCCAGATCTCGACGGGATGGTCCTCGTACGGCGCCGGCAGCCGCCCGGGACCGCGGTTGCTGGAGCCCAGCCGCCGCGCCAGCGCCTGCGAAGGCGTGTTGCCCGGATCGATGCAGTGGATCACCTCGTCCCAGCCGAGGTTTTCGAACACCCAGTCGATCGCAGCCGTCGCAGATTCGGTCGCGTATCCCCTGCCCCAGGCCGCGCGCCGGAACGACCAGCCGACCTCGTTGCCCGGCCAGCCTTCCGGCCGCCACGGGCCCAGCTGCCCGAGCCATTCGCCGCTGGCCCTGTCGAGCACGGAGAACATGCCGAAGCCCTGCAGCAGCCACGCGCCCGGCTGCTGCAGGAACTTGCGCCAGGCCGCGGCACGCACCATGTGGCCGCCGATGTAGCGCGCGACCTCCTCGTCGCCGAGCAGTTCGGCATAGCCGTCGAAATCCTCGATGCGCGGCACGCGCAGCAGCAGGCGTTCGGTTTCGATGCGGATGTCGGTCAGGTTCATTGTCGACTGCGGAGGCGGTGCAGGAGCGGATTCAGCAGCGAGCTCTTTGCTGTTGCGTTTTTCGCCGTTGTTTTTGCAGGAGCGGCGGAAGTCGTGAATGGCTTTACCGGAAAAGCATCGCGACTTCCGTCGCTCCTGCAAAAGCACGTCAAGAGCTCGCGGCTGAAGCCGCTCCTGCAGGGTCATCGGGGGTATTCAGAACGCGTTGATGCCGGTCAGCTCGCGACCGACCACCAGCTGGTGCACGGTCTCGGTGCCCTCGTAGGTGATCACCGACTCGAGGTTCAGCGCGTGGCGGATCGGGCAGTGTTCGGTGGTGATGCCGGCGCCGCCGAGCAGGTCGCGCGCCTCGCGCGCGATGTCGATGGCCATGCGGCAGTTGTTCCACTTGGCCAGCGATACCTGGGTCGGCTTCATGGTGCCGGCATCCTTCATGCGCCCCAGCTGCAGCGACAGCAGCTGAGCGGCGGTGATGCGGCGCGCCCAGTCGGCCATCTTCAGCTGCGCGCTCTGGGTCGCGGCCACCGGACGGTCGAACAGGATGCGTTCCTTGCTGTAGTTCAGCGCCTCGTCGAGGCAGGCGATGGCGGCGCCGATCGGCCCCCAGGTGATGCCGTAGCGGGCCTGGGTCAGGCAGCCGAGCGGGCCCTTCAGGCCCTTCACGTTCGGCAGGCGGTTGGATTCGGGCACGCGCACGTTGTCGAAGAACAGCGCGCTGGTCACCGACGCGCGCAGGCTCATCTTGTGCTTGACCTCCTGTGCGCTGAAGCCGGCGAAGTCCTTCTCGACGATGAAGCCCTGGATACCGTCGTCGGTCTGCGCCCAGACGATGGCGATGTCGGCCAGGTTGCCGTTGGTGATCCACATCTTGCCGCCGTTGATCACCCAGTCGCCGCCGTCCTTCTTCGCATTGGTCTTCATGTTGGCCGGGTCCGAACCGCCGTGCGGCTCGGTCAGGCCGAAGCAGCCGATGACCTTGCCGGCGGCCATGTCGGGCAGCCAGCGCTTTTTCTGTTCCTCGGTGCCGTAGGCGAAAATCGGGTACATGCACAGCGAGGACTGCACGCTGGCGAAGCTGCGCAGGCCGCTGTCGCCACGCTCGAGCTCCTGGCAGATCAGGCCATAGCTCACGCCATTGAGGCCAGCGCCGCCGTATTCCTCCGGCAGGGTGGCGCCGAGCAGGCCGAGGCCGGCGATCTCGGGGATCAGCTCCTTCGGGAAGCGCCCCTGGTCGAAGCAGTCGCCGATGATCGGCAGCACGCGCTCGTCGGTGAACCGGGCCACGGTGTCCTGGACCGCGCGCTCCTCCTCGCTGAGCAGGGAGCGGACGTCATAGAGGTCGTAGGGGTTCAGGGCCATGGCAGGTTTCTTCGCTCGTTAAAACCGTCATTTTAGCCCTTTGTCCCATCCGGAATGGGGCAGCCTGCCGGGGCCGGACAAAAAGAAAGGGGCCGGATCACTCCGGCCCCTCGCCTTCATTGCCTGGCGCGCTGCGGTCAGCCGCGGTCCGCGCTGGCAGCAGCGGCGGTCTGGGTCACCACCTGGCCGTCGATCACCGGCAGGCGGTCGCCCGGCTTCTGGTCCATGCGGATGGTGCGCTCCTGGCCGTCGTAGCGGTAGGTCACGTCATAGCCGACGGTCTTGTCCTGCGTGCCGAGCGAAATCCGGCTGCCAGGCTTGCTGTCCATGCGTCGGGTTTCGGTGCTGCCATCCGGGTTGCGAATGGTCACGTTGTAGCCCACCACCTTGCTGGACTCGGATGTGTCGGTGACGGTGTGGCACTGGCGTTCGGTGCGCGCGACCACCTTGCCGCCGACGTGGTTGCGGTCGACGCGGTTGCCGACGAAGCCACCGGCCACGGCACCGGCCGCGGTCGCCGCCTTCTTGCCGTTGCCCTTGCCGACCTGGTTGCCGAGCAGTCCGCCGATGACGGCGCCGGCCACGGTGCCGCCGACGTTGCCGTCGCGCTCGGGCAGGCGCTCCTGCACCGCCACGTCCTCGCAGACCTCGCGCGGGGTGGACGTGGTGGAGGTCTGGCTGAGCGGCTCGGTGCCGATCACGGTGGCGTAGAGCTTTTCCTTCTCGGTGACCGGCTCGACGTCCACCACGGCGGCGTACGCCACGCGGCCGCCATCGGGAATGCTGTTGTCGGTGGCGGTGTCGTCCTGCAGGGCCTCGATCGCGGCGGGATCGTCCTGCGCGGTGATGGCGTCGAGGCCGTTGTCCGGCGCGCGGGCGTGCTGGAAGGCCGCAACCGAGACACCGCCGACCAGGAGGGCGGCAATGGCGATGGCGATCGTGTTCTTGTTCATGGGGTCTCTCCTGCTGGCGACTGCGCCGCTCTGTGTGCGGACCGATTTCATCATCCCCAACCTGAACAGAGCTGCGCGATGCCCCCGCCAAACTGACGCCGCGATGAATCCGCCCACCCCAGGCACGCGGTGGTAGCGTGGAAGCCCCCATCTGCATTCCATCGAAGACGACCGGAACACCCGACATGCCCAATCCCCTCCTCGCCCCGCTGATGCGCTGGGTCGGCAAGCTGAGCTATCCCAAGCTGTTCCTGCTCACCGCTGCGCTGTTCATCGGCGACGTGCTGGTGCCCGACATGATTCCGTTCGTCGACGAGATCCTGCTCGGCCTCGGCACGCTGCTGCTGGCCAACTTCAAGCGCGTGCGGCCGCGGCGCGGCGACGCCATCGACGGCGGACACGCGCCGCGGGACTGACGTTCGTGCTGGTCGACAGCCATTGCCACCTGGACGCGGCGGAGTTCGACCGCGACCGCGACCAGGTCATTGCCCGCGCGCGCGACGCCGGCGTTGCACGCCAGGTCATCCCCGCCACCGTCGCCGCCGGTTGGCCGAAGCTGCGCGGCCTGTGCGCCGGCGGCGACGGCCTCTTCCCCGCCTACGGCCTGCACCCGATGTTCCTGGAAGAACACCGCCCGGAACATCTCGCGCAGCTGCGCGACTGGATCGAACGCGAACGCCCGGTCGCGATCGGCGAATGCGGACTGGACTATTTCGTCGACGGCCTCGACCACGACGCGCAGCAGGACTATTTCGACGGCCAGCTGGCGCTTGCGCGCGAGTACGCACTGCCGGTGATCGTCCACGCGCGGCGCGCGGTGGACGCCGTGATCGCCGCGATCCGCCGCACCGGCGGGCTGCGCGGCGTGGTGCACAGCTGGTCGGGCAGCCGGCAGCAGGCGGAACAGCTCTGGGACCTGGGTTTCATGCTCGGGATCGGCGGCCCGGTGACCTACGAACGCGCCCGGCGCCTGCGCGGGCTGGTGGCCGACATGCCGCTCGAACACCTGCTGCTGGAAACCGACGCCCCAGACCAGCCCGACAGCGGCATCCGCGGTGAACGCAACGAACCGGCGCGGCTGCGCGCGGTGTGCGAGGTCGTTGCCGGACTGCGCGGCATCGCACCGGACGAGCTGGCCGCGGCGACGGCCGCCAATGCCGGGCGCCTGTTCGGATTGCCGGCTCCGGTGTAGGCGCGGCTTCAGCCGCGAGCTCTTCGCTGTTGCATTTTTCGCCGTTGCTTTTGTAGGAGCGACGGAAGTCGCGAGGGCCTTGCCGGGAAAGCTATCGCGACTTCCGTCGCTCCTACCAAGAGCCCATCAAGAGCTCGCGGCTGAAGCCGCTCCTACAGCGATGCCGGCGCGCTGGCGGCCTTCCGCCGCAGCAGCATCTCCAGCACCTTGCCCACCGCGGCGAATGCGAACGCGCCGGTGATGTGGGTCGCCGCGCCCAGTCCGGCGCCGCAGTCGAGCTTGAGCGCGGCGTCCGCACCCAGCTGCGGGCGCAGGCCACAGACGCTGCCGTCGGCCTGCGGGTAGCGCACGTTCTCGAGCGAGTACACCGCCGGCACGCTGAAGTAGCGCTTCGGCCCGGTCGGGAAGCGGAACTCGCTGCGCAGCTTGCGCCGGATCAGCGCCAGCATCGCGTCGTGTTCGGTCTTCGACAGGTCGC
The DNA here is from genome assembly GCF_039537065.1 of Luteimonas lutimaris. Classification (NCBI taxonomy): domain Bacteria; kingdom Pseudomonadati; phylum Pseudomonadota; class Gammaproteobacteria; order Lysobacterales; family Lysobacteraceae; genus Luteimonas; species Luteimonas lutimaris. Next base: position 383,475 of record NZ_BAAAZU010000004.1, read on the forward strand.
GCACCCGCACCAGGGTCGGATCGATGCGGCCGCCGGCCGAACCCACGGTCACGATCGGCTGCTTGCGTCGCCGGCACCAGGCGATCATCTCGACCTTGCTGCGGAAGCTGTCGCAGGCATCGAGCACAAGGTCGAAGCCCTCGCCGAGCAGGGACTCCATGTTCGAGGGCGTCAGGAAGCTGGCCACCGGGCGCACTTGCGCGAGCGGGCTGATCGCCCGGCAGCGCTCGGCCATCGCCTCGGCCTTGCCGCGGCCGTACTGGCCTTCGAGCGCCGGCAGCTGGCGATTGGTGTTGGACACGCACAGGTCGTCGGCATCGATCAGCGTCAGTGCGCCCACGCCGCTGCGCGCCAGCGCCTCCACGGCCCACGAGCCGACGCCGCCCAGACCGACGACCGCGACGCTGGACGCCGTGAGGCGTTCGAGCGCGCCGCGCCCGTAGAGCCGGTCGATGCCGGAGAAACGTTCCTGCCAGGCTTCATCCATCCGCGCAGTTTACCGGCGCCGGGCGCATGCTATCGTCGCCAAAGCCATCGAGGAGACCGCCATGTCGACGACGCCCGAAGCCAATCCCGCCACCCCCGGCAAGCCGTCCGCCGCCAGCCGCTACCTGTTCGTGTTGCTGGTCGGCCTGGTGATCGGCGCAGTCGCCGTGGTGATGATCCTGCGCACGCTCGAGGCGCGGAAGACCTGGCAGGACCGCTACCCGATCGCGACGATGGACCTGTTCCAGGCGCAGATGGCGCAGCTCAAGGCCAGCACCGAGGCCAACCGCTGCGGCGCCACCGACACGCTGCCCCGCCTGAAGACATTGCGCGCCCTGGCCGACGGCCTCGAGCCGGCGTTCGGCGACCTCGGCGAGGACACCCGCTTCAGCAAGCACGCCAGCGACATGCGCGCCGTGCTCGATGCCAGCCTGGCGTCGCCCCCGCTCAATTGCGAAGGGGTCAAGGCGACCGCCGGCAAGATCGGCGAGGCCTGCAAGGCCTGCCACCAGGACTTCCGCGGCTGAAGCCACGCCGGCACGTCGGCGCTTGCGCGTCGATATGAACCCGCACTGACAACGATCGCGCCGCCCGTCCGCGGCGCGCTGTAATTGACGGCCGGTTCATCGCCCGGCCCCTAGTGTTCACGCCGAAGGAGCCACGGCTCCGTTCCCCACGACAGGAGATCGGCATGAACATTCGTCTGCTTGGCGCCACAGCCCTCACCGCTGCGCTCGCGACCGCAGGTTGCGCCACCACTTCGCCCGGCTACGGCGGCGGGTACAGCAGCGCGCCATCGTCCTACGGCAACACCACCTGCCGCGAGTGCGGCACGGTGACGCGCATCGAGACCGTCGCCCGCGGCCAGAACGTGCCCAATGCCACCGGCGCGGTGCTGGGCGGCATCGTCGGCGCGGTCGCCGGCCACGAGATCTCGGACAAGACCGGCGGCAGCAAGGGCAACCAGAACATCGCCGCCGCCGCGGGCGCGGTGGGCGGCGCGGTCGCCGGCAATGCGATCCAGAACAGGGTGCAGGAAGGCACGACCTATCGCGTCACCGTGCGGATGGAGGACGGCAACCTGCGGACGGTGCAGCAGAGCGATCTCGCCGGCATCCGCGAAGGTTCGTACGTGCAGATCAGCGGTGGCCGCGCCGCGCTGCGCTGAGCCACACATCGGCACATCCGGATACTGAAAGGCCCGCCACCCGGCGGGCCTTTTCCGTTCGGGCGGCGTTCGGGCGCTGCGGTGCCGATCCGGCACGTCATGCCACGCTTCACGGCGACATGGACAAACGCGGCGAAGGCAAGCGAACCCGGCATTTGTAATGTAAAAATGCACTTGCGCGCGCGCCGGGAAGGCTCCCGAAACCGGCGCCGCATCCGTCCCGACACGCACCAGCAACCGGGCCCGCGCGCCCCAGGAAAAGCCGATGGACCTGCATGTTCTGTGGTACCTGCTCGCCGCGCTGATGGTCGTCGTCGGCCTGGCCGGCATCATCCTGCCGGCCCTGCCGGGACTTCCGCTGGTGTTCGCCGGCATGCTGCTGGCGGCATGGACCGACGGCTTCGAACGCGTCGAGTGGTGGTGGCTGGTGATCCTGGGCGCGTTGACCGCGCTGTCGCTGCTGGTCGACTTCTGGGCGACCGCCGCCGGCGCGAAGCGCGTGGGGGCGAGCCGCAAGGCCGTGATCGGTGCCGTGGTCGGGACGGTCGTCGGCCTGTTCATCATTCCGCCATTCGGCCTGTTCATCGGCCCCTTCGCGGGCGCACTGCTCGGCGAACTCTGGCACGGGCGCGGTATCGACCGTGCCCGCGTCGGCCAGGCGACGAAGGTCGGCTTCGGTACCTGGATGGGCATCGTGTTCGGCATCGTGCTCAAGCTCGGACTGGCGTGCACGATGTTCGTGCTGTTCGCCTGGGCCTGGTACGCCTGAAGCACGCGACCGATACACTTCACCGTGACACCGCACGCCGGATGAGCCGACACCCGTGACACGCCCGAACCACCTGAGAGCCCTGCCTGTCCTGCTCGCCTGCCTGCTGCTGGCCGTGGCCATGCCGGTCGCCCTTGCACAGCCGCAGGCCACGCCCGCGACGGCGGATGCCGGCGAGGCGGCCGACGGGTCGCCGCCCACCGATGCCAGCGCCAACCGCCAGCTGCAGACCCGGCTGGGCAGCGACGAGGACCTGAAGGACGTCACCGCGCGCGTCGACGACGGGGTTGCCGAACTGGACGGCACGCTGCTGCAACCCACACACAAGGCGGAGGCCGCCGAGATCGCGACCGAGACACCGGGCGTGTCGACCGTCGTCAACAACGTGGAGGTCGACGACAGCCTGCGCTCGCATTTCAACGCCGCCTACCGGCAGATGACGGCCAAGCTGGTCACGATCGCCGCGCGCGGTCCGCTGCTGCTGGTGGCGATCCTGATCGTGATCCTGGCGGCGTGGATCGGCGGGCTGCTGTCGCGCAACCTGCGGATCCTGCGCCTGCGCACCGACAACCCCTACATGGACGGGCTGATCCGGCGCTCGGTGCGGATCATCGTGACCCTGCTCGGCTTGGTGATGGCGCTCAACCTGCTCGGGCTGTCGGCGATGGTCGGCGCGGTGCTCGGCTCGGCCGGCGTGGTCGGCCTGGCGCTGGGCTTCGCCTTCAAGGATATCGCCGAGAACTACATCGCCGGCGTGCTGCTGAGCGTGCGCAAGCCGTTCTCACCGGGCGAGCAGATCCGCGTCGACACCTACGAGGGCAAGGTCGTGGCCCTGACCTCGCGCGCCACGCTGCTGATGACCTCCGAGGGCAACCAGCTGCAGCTGCCCAACGCGCTGGTGTTCAAGTCGGTGCTGCTGAATTATTCGAAGAATCCCAGGCGGCGTTTCGATTTCAAGGTCACCATCGATCCCGCGAATTCGATCCACCAGGCGCAGACGCTGGCACTGGAGGCGTATTCCAGCATCGCCGGCGTGCTCGACGATCCGGCGCCGTCATGGACGGTGGTGCAGAACGCGCCGGGCGGTATCGAGCTGCAGTTCTTCGGCTGGGTGGACCAGCGCAGCAGCGACCTGGGCAAGGTCCGCGGCGAGGCGATCCGGCTGGTCAAGGCGGCCTACACGGGCGCCGGCATCCGGTCGCCGCGCACGGTCTACCACGTGGTGACGTCGCGCGAAGCCGAGCAACCGGCCGCAACCGCGGCGGACACCACCGAGCCGCTCCACGGCACGCACGTGGACACGTCGGTCAACCGCGATCTAGACGAGCAGCTCGCCGAGGCTCAGCGCTCGGACGCGGCCGCCGGCGGCAACATGCTCGAACACGACAAGACCCCGGACCAGGACACGCCATGACGCCACACCGCCGCATGCCACCGGCCTCGATCGCGCTGCTTTCCCTCGGGCTGGCCGCACCCGTGTTCGCGCAGTCGGCAGACACTGCGCCGACCCGGGCCAGCATCGACGCCTGCACCCTGGTCGAGATCGACGCCGACCGGCTGGCCTGCTACGACCGCGCCGCCGGACGCAGCGCGGCCGATCCGGCGCGCGCCGACGCCGCCGCGGCGCTTGCGCGCGAAAACCGCGAAGCCGCCAGCGAAGCCGAAGCCGCCGCCGCGACGCGCGGCGAGCGCGCGCGCAGCGCCGCCAGCGACCTGTTCGCCTCCGAACCCGACGACGCACTCGCCAACGCCGGCAAGGGCTCGCTGCTCGACAGCCGCTGGGAGCTGGCCAAGGACTCCAAGCTCGGCACCTTCAATTTCCGCGCCTACAAGCCGGTTTACCTGCTGCCGGTGTTCTGGAGCAGCGACCAGAACGAGCTGCCCCACTCGCCCAACCCGCGCAACACTGCGACCGAACCGATGGCCCTCGACGCGATCGAGACGAAGTTCCAGATCAGCTTCAAGACCAAGGCCTGGGAAAACCTGTTCGGCAACAACGGCGACATCTGGATGGGCTACACCCAGAGCTCGCGCTGGCAGGTCTACAACGGCGAACAGTCGCGGCCGTTCCGCGAAACCAACTACGAGCCGGAGGTCCTGCTGGTCTTCCGCAACAACTATCAGCTGGGCGGCTGGAAAGGTCGGATGGCCGCGGTCGGCATCAACCACCAGTCCAACGGCCGCGCCGACCCGCTGTCGCGCAGCTGGAACCGGGTGATGTTCAACGTCGGGCTGGACCGCGAGAACTGGGCGGTGATGCTGCGTCCGTGGATCCGCATCTCCGACGGCAACGACGACGACAACCCGGACATCGAGGACTACATGGGCCGCGGCGACATGACCATCGTGCACACTATCGGCAAGCACGAACTGTCGCTGATGGCCCGGCATTCGCTGCGCGGCGGCGACCGCTCGCACGGCGCGGTCGGCTTCGACTGGGGTTTCCCGATCCACAACTCGCTGCGCGGGCACTTGCAGGTGTTCGACGGTTATGGCGAGAGCCTGATCGACTACAACCACCGGTCGACGTATATCGGGCTGGGGATCTCGCTGCTGGAGTGGTTCTGAGGCAGCAGTTTCGCGGGCTCGCCCCGCAGGATCGACGGAAGTTGCGACCAGGGTCGGGGTCCGTCTCCCTGAGATATGCGCAGGGTCGCGACTTCCGTCGCTCCTACGAAAGGCAGATACGAAGACAGATGTGGAATTCCAGGGGCCAGCCTAGCGCGAGCTGCGCCAGCGCCGGTGCTCCACCATCAGGCATTCGTCCTGCACCACGTCGATGCCGGCGGCCAGCAGGCGCGCGGCGAAGTCGTCGTGGCGGATGCCGGTCTGCATCCACACCAGCCGCGGGCGTGCCGCGATGAGGTCGTCCAGGTGCGGCAGCAGGTCGTCCGGCTTGCGGAACACGTCGACCACGTCCACCCGCCCCGGGATCTCGGCCACCGTGCGATACACCCGCCGGCCGAGGATCTCGGCCACGTCCGGGTAATACACCGGCACCGGCACGATCTCGTAGCCGGCGCGGTGCAGGTAGGCGGGGACGATGTGCGCGGGCCGGTCGGCGCGCGATTCGGGCTTGATGCCGAGCACGGCGATGCGCCGCAGCCGCGGCAGCAGGCGGTCGAAGGCGATGTGGTCGCGGATCAGGCTGCCCGGCATGCGTCGTGTCCCGTCGTCGTTCCCGTCGACATGGTGGCGATCACCGGTCGATCAAGCGGCGGCGGGGAAACCGGACACCCCGGCCACGCGAACCGTGCCGCCGTTCGCGCTTCCGATCGGTCAGCCCTCGACCACCACCGGGATGCGCCCGATCCGCGACTGCCACTCGCGCGGCCCGGTCTTGTGCACCGACTCGCCGCCCGAATCCACCGCCACGGTCACCGGCATGTCCTGCACGGTGAACTCGTAGATCGCCTCCATGCCCAGGTCCTCGAAGGCGACCACGCGCGCGGCCTTGATCGCCTTCGAGACCAGGTACGCAGCGCCGCCGACCGCCATCAGGTAGACCGACCTGTGCTTGCGGATCGCCTCGATCGCCGCATCGCCGCGCTCGGCCTTGCCGACCATGCCCAGCAGGCCGGTCTGCGACAGCACCTGTTCGGTGAACTTGTCCATGCGCGTGGCGGTGGTCGGGCCGGCGGGGCCGACGGCCTCGTCGCGCACCGGATCAACCGGGCCGACGTAATAGATGAAGCGGCCGTTGAAGTCGACCGGCAATTGCTCGCCCTTGTCGAGCATGTCGACCATGCGCTTGTGCGCGGCGTCGCGACCGGTGAGCAGCTTTCCGTTGAGCAGCAGGGTCTCGCCGGGCTTGAAGCTGGCGACTTCCTCGCGGGTGACCGTATCAAGATCGACGCGACGCGCGTTGCTCGGGTTGTAGGTCAGCTTCGGCCAGTCCTCCAGCGAAGGCGGGTCCAGCATCACCGGGCCGCTGCCGTCGAGCGTGAAGTGCGCGTGGCGCGTGGCCGCGCAGTTGGGGATCATCGCCACCGGCAGGTTGGCCGCGTGGGTCGGGTAGTCGCGGATCTTGATGTCGAGCACGGTGGTCAGCCCGCCCAGTCCCTGCGCGCCGATGCCCAGCGCATTGACCTTGTCGAACAGTTCCAGCCGCAGTTCCTCCAGCCGGTTCGACGGCCCGCGCGCCTTGAGGTCGACGATGTCGATCGGCTCCATCAGCGACTCCTTGGCCAGCAGCATCGCCTTCTCCGCGGTGCCGCCGATGCCGATGCCGAGCATGCCCGGCGGGCACCAGCCCGCGCCCATGGTCGGGACGGTCCTGAGCACCCAGTCGACGATCGAGTCCGACGGGTTGAGCATCGCGAACTTCGACTTGGCCTCCGAACCGCCGCCCTTGGCCGCGACGATCACGTCGACGGTGTTGCCCGGCACCACCTTGACGTTCACCACGCCCGGCGTGTTGTCGCCGGTGTTCCTGCGGCGCCCGGCCGGGTCGGCCAGCACCGAGGCGCGCAGCTTGTTGTCGGGATGGCGATAGGCACGGCGGATCCCTTCGTTGGCCATGTCCTCGACGCCCATCGTGGCGTCGTCCCAGCGCACGTCCATGCCGATCTGCAGGAACACGGTGACGATGCCGGTGTCCTGGCAGATCGGCCGGTGGCCCTCGGCGCACATGCGCGAGTTGATCAGGATCTGCGCGATCGCGTCCTTGGCCGCCGGACTTTCCTCGCGCTCCCAGGCTGCCGAGAGGTTCCGGATGTAGTCCACCGGGTGGTAGTAGCTGATGTACTGCAGGGCGTCCGCGACGGACTGGATGAGGTCTTCCTGCTTGATCGAAACCGGACGGCTGGTGCTCACTGCGGGCTCGCGAAGGCTGGCGAAAACAGCCGCTGATTTTAGCCCACGGCAGGCCGGCAAGGCCCCGCGCGGGCGCCCATCGACGCAGATGAACGCCCCGCCCGTGGAACACTGGATTCCGGCGCGGACAGCCGTGCGTACGCCTGTCCGGGACCGGGCCGCTTAAACCCACCGCCTCCGCAGCGCATCCCAAGGACTATGCTGACCACCATCGTGACCGCCCTGATGCCCGCATCCGCACCGGCCGTGGACGACGACCACGCCCTCGTGCGTGCCAGCCTCGACGGCGACATGGCCGCCTTCGAGGCCCTGTACCGCCGCCACGCCGGCCGCGTGCACGGGGTGATCACGCGCCTGCTCGGACGCCACGGCCAGCGCGCGGAGGACCTGACCCAGGAAGCCTTCGTCCGCGCCTGGCAGGCGCTGGGGTCGTACCGCTTCGAAAGCGCCTTCGGCACCTGGCTGCACCGGCTGGCGGCCAATACCGCGCTGATGGAGCTGCGCCGGCACCGCGGCGACCCGGCGATGGAGGACGAAGAGCGCCTGGACCGCATCGGACGCCCCGATTCGGCCGGGCACACTACCGCGCTGGCGATGGACCTGGAACGCGCCGTCGCCACCCTGCCGCCGCGCGCCCGCGCGGTACTGGTGCTGTATGACGTGGAAGGCTGGACCCACGAGGAAATCGCCAACGAACTCGACATGGCCGTCGGCACCTCCAAGGCACAGCTGCACCGCGCACGCGGGCTGCTGCGCGACCGCCTGGAGGCGCATGCCGGCACCCATGCATTCGGAGATCGCGCATGAACATCGACAACGACCGCCTGCGCCTGCCCGACGACCTCCGCGACTCGCTGCGCGCCCTGCGCCGCGACGCAGCGCCGGAACACGACCTGTGGCCGGGCATCCGTGCACGCATCGAACAGGCGCGTCCCGCGCACTCCCCGGCCCCGGCCGCCACCGCGACGCCGCTTCCCACCCGCATCCACGGCGGCCAGCGCCGCCGCCCGCGCAGGCTCGCCGCGCTGGCCACGGCGGCGTCGCTCGCCGCCGTGCTCGCCATCGGCTGGAGCGTGTTGATGGCGCCGCCGGCGCAGTCCCCGCAGACCGCAGCCGGCGTGATCCTGCGCGAAGCCAGCCACATGACCCGCGAGTACCGCACCGCCTGGCGTGCGTTCGATGCCCGCCGCCCGGCTGGCGTCGATACCAGCGCGCTGCGCGAGATCGACCGCAGCGCCGCCGCCGTGCGCGCGGCGCTGCGCCAGGATCCGGATTCGCGCTACCTGCTCGACCGCCTGCAAAGCCTTTACGCGCTGCGCCTGGACCTCTCGCGCCGCCTGTCCACGCTTCCGACCTGATCAATGGAGTCTCCCATGACCATCCGCTTCCGCATCCTCCTGCCGCTGCTGCTGGCCCTCCTGCCCGCCGCGGCGCTGGCCTCCACGCCGATCAACGAGACCCGCCCGCTCGATGCCGACGGCAAGGTCGAGATCTCCAACGTCAAGGGCCGCATCGAAGTGCGCACCTGGGACAAGCCGCAGGTGCGCATCGGCGGCAGCCTCGGCCGCGGTGTGGAAAAGCTGGAAATCGGCGACGGCGGCCGCTCGCTGAAGATCAAGGTGCGTTACCCGCGCAACAGCCGCAACACCGAACCGACCAGCCTGGTGATCGACGTGCCGACGCGGGCCAGCCTCGACATCGACGGCGTGGCCGCGCGGATCAGCGTAACCGGCACCGCCGGCCGCGAGCTGGAGATCGACAGCGTCAGCGGCGACGTCACCGTCGCCGGCGCGCCGCGCCAGGCCGACATCGAAAGCGTCAGCGGCGACCTGCACCTGACCCTCAACAGCGACGACGTGGAGGTGCAGTCGGTCAGCGGCACGATCACCCTGCGCGGACGCCTGAAGGGCGAGATCGAGGCCGAGACCGTCTCCGGCAACATCACCGTCGACAGCCGCGGCGAGCGCGTGCGCCGGCTCAGCAGCAACACCGTGTCGGGCAACGCCACCCTGCAGGTGGGGCTCGCCGACGGCGGCCAGGTCAAGGCCGAATCGGTGAGCGGCAACATCAAGGTCGTCACCCCGCGTGCACTGTCGGCCAACGTCCACGGCGAGAGCTTCAGCGGCCACCTGCGCGCGCCGGGCGTGAGCATCGACAAGCCGCGCTACGGGCCGGGTTCGAGCTTCGAGCACCGCTACGGCAGCGGCAGCGGCGAGATCCACCTGGAAACCTTCTCCGGGTCCGTGGAGTTGCTGCTGCAGTAGCCGCGACCGTCCGGCCACCCGTCTCCACGCCCGCCGCCCGGCGGGCGTGGCATTCTGTGGACTGCACCACGTACGGACGCACCACATGTCGTCACCGCCCTGGCTCGGCCGCAGGCACGAAGCACCCGTCCTGAACCTGCGCGAGCGCTTCGCGGCGCTGCGCAACCTGCCGCCCTACCTGCGCGACATCTGGCGCACCAGTCCGCTGCTCGCCTGCTCCAGCCTCGTACTGCGCCTGGCGCGCGCGCTACTGCCGATCGCCACCCTGTACGTGGGCAAACTGATCGTCGACGAGGTGGTCCGCCTGGTCGGCCTGGGCGCCGGCACCCAGGGCTTCGCCGACATGTGGAACGCCGGCGCGCTCGACCACCTGCTCGCGCTGCTGGCGGCGGAATTCGCGCTGGCGGTGGCCTCGGACATCCTCGGCCGCATCGTCGGCATGGTCGACTCGCTGCTCTCGGAGCTGTACTCCAACGCGACCAGCGTGCGGCTGATGGAACACGCCGCCTCGCTGGACCTGGAGGACTTCGAGGACGCCGACCTGCAGGACAAGCTAGACCGCGCCCGCCGCCAGGTGTCCGGGCGCAGCTCGCTGATGTCGCAGCTGCTCGGGCAGGCGCAGGACATCGTCACCATCGTCAGCTTCGCCGTCGGCCTGCTGGTGTACGCACCGTGGCTGATCGCACTGCTGCTGGTGGCACTGGTGCCGGCGTTCATCGGCGAGATGCACTTCAATGCCCGCAGCTACGCGGTCAACTTCCGCGCCACGCCGGAGCGGCGCGAGCTGGACTACGTGCGCCAGACTGGCGCCAGCGCCACCTCGGCCAAGGAGATCAAGAGCTTCGGCCTCAACGGCTTCCTGATCGAGCGCTACCGCACACTGGCCTGGTCGATCTATCTGGCCAACCGCCGCATCGCGCTGGGCCGCGCCGGCTGGGGCGGGCTGTTCACCACCATCGGCACGGTCGGCTACTACACCGCGTATGCCTATATCGCCTGGCGCACGGTGCACGGCGAGTTCACCATCGGCGACCTGACCTTCCTGTCGTCGTCGTTCCGGCGCCTGCGCAACCTGCTCGAAGGCCTGCTGTCGAGCTTCTCCACCGTCGCCGGGCAGGCACTGTACCTGGACGACCTGTTCTCGTTCTTCGACATCAAGCCCGAGATCCTCTCGCCCGCCAACCCGCGGCCGTTCCCCTACCCGATCCGCGAAGGCTTCGTGTTCGAGGACGTGGGCTTCCGCTATCCCGGTGCCGAGCGCTGGGCGGTGCGCAACCTCAGCTTCACCCTGCACGCGGGCGAAGTGCTGGCGCTGGTCGGCGAGAACGGCGCCGGCAAGACCACGCTGGTCAAGCTGCTCTCGCGGCTGTACGACCCCGACGAGGGCCGCATCCTGCTCGACGGCCATCCGCTGGCCGACTACGACCTGGACGAACTGCGCGCCAACACCGGCGTGATCTTCCAGGACTTCGTGCGCTACTTCATGAGCGCCTCGGACAACATCGCGGTCGGCCGCATCGACGCGCGTGACGACCACGACCGCATCACCGACGCCGCCCACCGCGCGATGGCCGACGAGGTCGTCGCGCGCCTGCCCGCCGGCTACGACCAGATGCTGGGCAAGCTGTTCAAGGAAGGCGTCGACCTGTCCGGTGGCGAATGGCAGAAGATTGCCATCGCCCGCGCCTACATGCGCGACGCGCAGCTGCTGATCCTCGACGAACCCACTGCGGCACTGGATGCGCGCAGCGAGTTCGAGGTGTTCCAGCGCTTCAAGGAGCTGTCCGAAGGCAAGTCCGCGGTGCTGATCTCGCACCGCTTCTCCAGCGTGCGCATGGCCGACCGCATCCTCGTCCTCGACCAGGGCCGCATCGAAGCCAGCGGCACCCATGAGGAGCTGATGGCCCAGGACGGGCGCTATGCGGAGCTGTTCGAGCTGCAGGCGGCTGGCTACCGCTGAAGTGAAAGGCGCTTCCCTCCACTGAGATGTCTTCGCCCCCGGAGGGAGGTTGCATCGGTTCGAAGGCCGGGCGCGGGTGCGTACAAGAAGAAACTCGTCTTCCACGCAAGCCTGCGATCCGATGCCCCACTGCGGCCGGCGGGCCTTTGGGGGAAATAAAGGAGGAGGCATTCGCCGCAGGCGGATGCCGGGGGACATTCCCCCAAAAAAGGCCCGCCGGTCGCAGTGGGGCCCGTCAGGTCGCGACATGGCCTACGACCGGGCAATCAGCTGAAATCACTTCGCCCGAATGGGCAAAGAGCCAAATGAAATCCCCATTGACGCGCAGCGGGTTACGCTGCCGCGATGGATAACCCGCAGCCGCTCCCCGAACCCGCCGCCGCGCCGCCGGCAGCCGCCACCGGCATCGCCCGCACCGCCCAGATCCTGCAGTTCCTGCTCAAGTACCGCAGCGCGGGCGTGTTCACCGGCCTGGACCTGGACGACGTCGAAGTCGACGACGCCGAATCGCTGCCCACCGACGGCAAGCCGGAAGAATTCGTCGACGACCTCGAAGCGCTTGGCCCCACCTTCATCAAGATCGGCCAGGCCCTCTCCACCCGCGCCGACATGGTGCCGGCGCCCTACCTGGTCGCGCTGGAGCGGATGCAGGACAACGTCGCCGCGCTGCCCTTCGACGACATCCGCGAAGTCGTCGAGAACGAGCTCGGCGTGCGCCTGAACAAGGCATTCGCCGAATTCGACGAGCAGCCGCTGGGCTGCGCATCGCTGGCGCAGGTCCACCGCGCCACCCTGCGCGACGGCCGGCTGGTCGCGGTCAAGGTGCAGCGGCCGGGCATCGTCGAGACCATGCGCAGCGACCTCGACGCCCTCGCCCAGCTCGCCGGCGGCGCCGACCGCATGACCGACATCGGCCGGCGCCTGCGCTTTTCCGACTGGGTGCAGGAATTCCGCCGCACCCTGCTGGCCGAACTCGACTACCAGGCCGAAGCGGAAAACCTCGAACGTTTCGGCGAACATTTGCGCGCCTACCCCGAGCTGCTCGTCCCCGCCCCGGTGTGGGACCTGACCGCCAGGCGCGTACTGACGATGGAACTGGTGCAGGGCACCAAGGTCACGGAAATTTCAGGGTTGCGCCGCACCGAGCACGACATGTCGGGGCTGGCCTCGGCGCTCATGCGCGGCTACCTCGACCAGGTGTTCGTGCACGGCGAAATCCACGCCGACCCGCACCCGGGCAACCTGCTGGTGGCCGACGATGGCCGGCTGGCGCTGTTCGACCTCGGCATGGTCGCGCACGTGCCGCCCAAGCAGCGCGAACGCCTGCTCAAGCTGCTGTTCGCCGCGGTCGACGGCCGCGGCGAGGAAGTCGCCTACGAAGCCATCGCCATGGGCACCCGGCTGGAGGATTTCGACGAGCCGCGCTTCCTGCGCGAGATCGGGCAGATGGTGGCCACCTATGCTGCGCGCGCCGGCGCGAGTTCGCTGTCCGAGGGGCGGCTGATGCTCGACCTGGTCGGCAGGTCCACCGCCTGCGGCCTGCGCACGCCGCCCGAGCTGAGCCTGCTGGGCAAGACCCTGCTCAACCTCGAACAGGTCGCCAACGCGCTCGACCCGGACCTCGACGTCAAGGCCGTGGTCGAGCACCACCTCGAACACGTGATGCGCGAGCGGCTGAAGAAGGCGCTGTCGCCCTCGAACCTGGCCAGCGAGCTGATCGAAGTGCAGGCGCTGCTGCGCGAGGCGCCGCGCAAGGTATCCGACGTGCTCTCGCTGCTGGCCGAGAACCGCATGCAGGTGCGCATGACCGGGCTGGAAGAGTCGCACCTGATGGAGAACCTGCAGAAGATCGCCAACCGCGTCAGCGCCGCACTGGTCACCGCGGCGCTGATCGTGGCGTCGGCGATGATGATGCGGATCGAAACCGATACCCGCCTGCTCGGCTACCCCGCGGTCGCGCTGGTGCTGTTCGTCATCGGCGCCGGGCTCGGTGTTTCCATCGTGGCCAGCGCCCTGGCCGGCGACCGCAAGGCACGCCCGCGCGAGGAACGCGGCCCGCGCTGACCGGGCCGCGGAAGCATTCAGCGCAACGCAGCGTCCCCGGCGCGCTTGACCCGGATCAACACAGCGCACGACCGATGGGCGATCATGGCGCCGGCAGGCCACGATCGTTCGCGGCGACGGAACAGACGCACGGACGTGGCATCCATGCCGTCCCGACCCTTCGTTCCGGAGTAGCACCATGAACATCCTGCTCGCCATCGACGGAAGCAGCGCCAGCGATCGCGCCGCCAGGTACGTCGTCCAGCTGGCCAGCCAGCTTTCGCAGCCACCGACGCTGGCCCTGGTCAATGTCTCGGCACCGCTGCTGCCACAGGCAGTGCGCAAGCTCGGCCGCAAGTCGACCGCCGAGTACTACGCCAGCAACAGCGAGCACGCCGTGCGCAAGGCGCGCCGCATCCTCGAGCGCGCGGGCCTCGCCCACGAGGAATTCTTCCCGGTCGGCGATGCCGCAGCCGAAATCACCCGCCTGGCCGACAAGCACGATGTCGACCTGGTCGTGATGGGCTCCCGCGGCCAGACCGCCCTGCGCAGCCTGATCCTGGGCTCGGTGGCGACCCGGGTGCTGGCGCTGTCGAAGGTGCCGCTGACCGTGATCCGCTGAGCGTCACGGTTTTTCCAGGGGGCCGGTTTCCGCCGCACTGCCCGGGCGTCACGACGTCAGACGCCGCCGCGCATCGCGGGGCCGCATCTGGAATCGAATGCAGGCCCGCTCGCGCTACCCGAACAACGCGCCCTGGCCTTCGCCGGGCACGGGATAGCGCAGCACGCCGTCGACCATCCGCGCATCCGGGTTCAATTCGTGCCCGGTCGACTTGCCCGGGCCCATCAGGTGGCGGACGGTCCAGCCGCGCGCAGTGAAGTCGTCTGAAATCAGGCGCCGGTGGCAGCGCCACCACACCGCCTCGGCGCACATCACCGCCACCCGCCGTTCGCCCGCAAGCCGCATCAGCCGCTCGCGCGCCAGGGCGAACTCGGGTTCGGCCATGTAATCGGCGTAGCCGCGGAAGGCCGCCACCCGCCAGGCGCCGTTGGGCGAATCCGGCCGCGGATTGCGCCGGCCGCCGAACTCCGGCATCGGCAGGTATTCGATCCCCGCTTCGGCCAGCGCCGGCGCCATCGCCAGCGGCGAGAACTGCGGATTGCGCCGCGAACCGGCGAAGCGGCGCACGTCCACCAGCACCTCGATGCCCGCTTCGCGCAGCATGCCGGCGAACTCTTCCCACTCGCGCGTGGAATGGCCGATGGTCCAGAGGGTGCCTGCAGACGGTTCCATTCCCGCATTGTGCCGCTGCGGTGATGCACGCGATGTCGCTGCGTTGCGTCGTGCTCCGACGCACGCCGGAGCCGCAACGCACGCGGCTCCGGTGCCCTGCGCTACTGCGGCAACGCGTACGCGATCACGTAGTCACCCGCCGGCGTTTCCATGAAGTGATGCCCGCCGGCCATGATCACCAGGTACTGGCGGCCGCCGGCCTCGTACACCATCGGATTGGCCTGCCCGCCCGCCGGCAGCACGTCCTTCCACACCGTCTCGCCGGTGTCGATGTCGATCGCGCGGATCAGGTTGTCGGTGGCCGCGGCGATGAACACCAGGCCGCCAGCGGTGACCACCGATCCACCGTTGTTGGGCGTGCCGATCTCGATCGGCAGGTGCGAGGGAATCCCGAAAGGCCCGTTCGCCCGCGCCGAACCGAACGGGCGATCCCACAGCATCTTGCCCGTCGCCAGCTCGATCGCGCGGATGCCGCCGTAGGGCGGCTGCTTGCACAGCAGCCCGGTCGGCATGCGCCAGCCGGCGTTGACGTTGATCGCGTACGGCGTGCCCTGCTGCGGATCACCCGCGCCCTCCGCGCCACCCATGTCGCCGCGCACCTCATCGCGCGGCGCCCAGCCGAGCCTGTCGGCCTCGGCGCGCGGCACCAGTATGTTGTAGTTCGGCATGTCGTTGTAGTTGGCGACGATGATGCCGCGCACCGGGTCCACCGCGATGCCGCCCCAGTCCGAACCGCCGTTGTAGCCGGGGTATTCGATCGAATGCCGGTCCGCGGTCGGCGGTGTGTAGAAGCCGTCGTAGCTGGCCTTGCGGAACTGGATCCGGCAGGCCATCTGGTCGATCGGCGACACGCCCCACATGTCGCGCTCGGTCAGGTCGTCCTTGCGCCGCAGCGTGTGGTACTTCGAATACGGCTGCGTCGGCGAGCGCTCCTGCGGCTCGACGCCGCCGCCGGGCACCTTCATTTCCCCGACCTCGACCAGCGGCTTGCCGGTGCGGCGGTCGAGCACGTACAGATCGCCCTGCTTGCTCGGCAGCACCAGCGCCGGGACGTTGCCGCCGGCGGCGGGGAAGTCGACCAGGGTCGCGGTCGAGCCCAGGTCGTAGTCCCACACGTCCTTGCGCACGGTCTGGAAGTGCCAGGCCGGCTTGCCGGTGGCAACGTCCAGCGCGACCAGCGAGGTGGCGTACTTGTTCTCTTCCGGCCGCCGCAGTCCGCTCCAGTAGTCGGCGGCGGAGTTGCCCATCGGCAGGTAGACCAGGCCGAGCTGCTCGTCGCCCGACGCCGTGGTCCACATGTTCGGCGTGCCGCGGCTGAAGGTTTCCCCGGCCGGCGGCAGTCCGGTGCGGTCCGGCCGCATCATGTCCCAGGCCCAGCGCAGTTCGCCGGTGACCGCGTCGAAGCCCTGGATCACGCCCGAAGGCGCCCAGCGGCGCTGACCGTCGAGCACCTGGTGCCCGGTGACCACCACGCCGCGCACGATGACCGGTGCGGAGGTGATCGACACCATGCCCGGCGACACGTCGCCCATGCCGACGGTGATGTCGACCTGGCCGTTGTCGCCGAAGTCCGTGCACGGCTGGCCGGTGCGCGCGTCGACCGCGACCAGTCGCGCGTCGAGCGTGCCCTCGATGATGCGCGTTGCACAGGCCGCGCCTTCGGCAATCGCGACGGGAGCCGCGACGGCCGGTGACGCGGCGGCATCGCCCGCCGCGGCTGTCGCTGCGGCCGCTGCATCCGTCGTCGCCGGTTCCGCGGCATCGCTGTCACCCTCGGCAGCAGCCCCGGCAGCCGGCGCGGCAGCAGCGATGCGCGCGTCGAAATAGGCCACGCCGCGGCAGGCCGCCGTGTAGGGAATGGCCTCGTCCGGCACCTTCGGATCGAACCGCCAGCGCTCCTTGCCCGTGACCGCGTCGAGCGAGATCAGCACGTTGCGCGCCGAGCACAGGTACAGCGCGTCGCCGATCTTCAGCGGCGTGGTTTCCGCGCCCCAGCGCTTGTCGGGCACGTCGCCGGTCCGGTAGGTCCAGGCGCGTTCAAGCTTGCCGACGTTGCCGCGATCGATCTGCGCCAGCGGGGAATAGCGCTCGGCCGCATTGCTGTGTCCGTAGGCGGGCCAGTCGCCCTGCGCCGGCGCGCTCGCCGGCTGGATCCCCGCCGTGGTCGTGGCGGGCGCCGTGGCCGCTGCCGCCGGCCCGGGCTTGCCGGCCTCGATCACCCCGTGCGGCACGAACGCCAGCGCGAACGCCACCACGAAGACCAGCGCCATCAGCCCCGCCAGCCCGCGCGACCAGCCGCGCGAACGCCAGCCATCCAGGCGCGGCGCCAACAGCGCCACGAAGAAGGCGAGCACCACCATCAGGCCGAAGCGCGGGATCCAGCGCCAGTACGACAGCCCGGACTCCCAGATCGTCCATCCCAGCGTGCCCACGAAGACCGCCGCGAACCACCATGCCCCCGACACCCGTCCGCGCATCAGCTGCACGCCGGACACCCCCAGGCCGATGCCCGCCAGCAGGTAGTACCAGCTGCCGCCAAGGCTGGCCAGGTAGCCGCCGCCCACCGCCAGCACCAGGCCGATCAGCAGGATGATCGCTCCCAGCAACAGCAGCGGCCAGCCGCCCCTGCGCTGATGGTTTCCGTGGTGGATCGTGGACATGTCCCCTCCTCCCTCGTACCGGCATCGCGCCGGAGAACCGGAATGACGACCCCCTGGATGCTACGCCGCGCTCCTGCGGCGACGTGGACGGGACCTTCACGATGCGCGGCAACGCGGGCAATGCCGGCACATGCCGGCGCGACCGGTCAGTCGAACGCCTTGCGCGCGCGCAGCCCGACCGTCCAGCCGCGCCCCGGCGCCGGTTCGTAGTAGCGGCCGTTGCCATCGTTGACGATCACCGAACCCACGTAGTCCCGGTCGAACAGATTGTCGATGCGCGCGTAGCCGCGCCACTGCAGGCCGAATGCGTCGAAACGGCGTTCGGCGGCAAGCGAGAACACTGCGTAGGCGGGGGCGCTTTCCGCGCTGTCGTCGGCTACGTATACGCGGCCGGAAAAACGCCCGTCCAACACCACGTCGGTCGCGCTGCCCGCGGCCCAGCGCAGCTCCGCCCACGCGGCGTGGCGCGACAGGCCGGGGATGCGGTCACCGGCCTCCACCAGCGGCGCGGCGTCGCAGCCGGCGGCGGCGCAGGGGGAAAAGTCACTGGCGTGGCGCGCGTCGAGGAAGGTGTACGCGCCCGCGTAATGCCAGCGCGGCGACAGCGCGCCCGAAACCGAGAATTCGGCGCCGCGGCGGCGGGTGGTTCCCGCATTGGCGTACACGCTGCGCCCGCCCTCGTTGGCCACGACCACGACTTCGCCACGCGTGCGGCTGTCGAACAGCGCAGCCGAGTAGTCGACCCCCGCGCTGCGCCCGCGTACGCCCACTTCGCGGTTGCGGCTGCGCGCGGCGCGCAGGCCGTTGAGGCCGCCGGCGCCGTCGCGGCGGTAGGCCAGCTCGGAGAACGTCGGCGTCTCAAAGCCGCCGCCGGCGTTGGCGTAGACGCTGACGGTCGGCGTGGCGCGGAACAGCACGCCGGCCACCGGCGAACTGCGCGAATACCGCAGCCGTCCGCTGTCGTCGGGATTGTCGGCGGTGACATAGCGGTCGTCGGAAGCGAAGCGCACCAGGCTGTGGCGCACGCCCAGGTTGATGCGCCAGCGCCCGGCCGGTTGCCAGTCCGCCTGCGCATAGGCGTCGCGGCCGCTGACGCGGTTGTCCTCGTCGCGGCGCAGCGCGCCGAACACACCGTGGCGGTCGCCGATGAAGTTCTCGTAGCCGCGACGACGCTCGTCGGACACGCCGTATTCCGCGCCCGCGACCAGCGAGAACGGACGACCCAGAAGCTGCGTGGTCCAGCGCCAGCGCAGGTCGGCGCCGCCGTACTCGCGGTCCAGCGCGATCGCACCGCCACCCTGGCGCGGATCGGCCTGCACGAACACCGGGATCGACAGCATCTGCGTGGTTTCGCGCGTGCCGCCGAAGGCCGTCAGCTCCAGCGCATGGCGCGCCGACAGCGGGTGTTCGAGATGCACGCCGGCCTGGTCCTGGCGCACCGTCTTGCGCGTATCGAATTCCAGCGCGCCGGCGCTGGCCGCGCGCCGGTCGCCACGCAGCTGGGCCGCGGTGAGCCCCTGCGGGTCGTCCGCGCGCAGGTCGTGCGAATCGAGCAGCACGCGGTAGCGGCCGCCATCGCCGAAGCCGCCCTTGAGCACCGCCTGCCCGGTCACCTGTCGCGAGGCACCGTGGTCGCGGAAGCCGTCGTCGTCCACGCGCACCCCGTCGACCAGTATCCCGCCGTCGCGGTCGCCGCTCCACGGCGCGTGCCAGGACAGCGTCGCGCGTCGCAGTCCGTCGCTGCCCGCGTCCAGGCCAGCCGAAAATTGCGGCGTGTCCGGCGGATCGGCGCTGAACACCGAGATCACGCCGCCCGACGAATTGCCGTACAGCGCCGAGAACGGCCCGCGCAGCACCTCGATGCGGCCGGCCGATTCGAGCATGAAATGCGAGACCTGGCCCTGCCCGTCGGGCATCGTCGCCGGGATGCCGTCGCTGTACAGGCGCACGCCGCGGATGCCAAAGGTGGAACGCGCGCCGAAGCCGCGGATCGACACCTGCAGCCCCTGCGCCTGGTTCTGCCGCTCGCGCGCAACCACGCCGGGCACGCGCTGCAGCGGCCCGGACAGGCCCAGCGCCGGCCGCGCGCGGTGCAGGTCTGCCGCGTCCACCACGTCCACCGCTGCCGGCACCAGCAGCGCGTCATCGGGCTGGCGGGTGGCGGTGACGACGATGCGGTCGAGTTCGGTCGCGGTGCCCGCCGCGCCCGCCGCGCCGTCGGCCGCTGCTGCAGGCGCGCCGCAGGCCAGGCCCAGCGTGACCGCCAGTGCGGTTCGCGCCGGGCATGCCGCAGGCAGGAGGTGGCGCAGGCTCCCGTGGTGATCCATGCAAGGCATGGCGCCCAGTATGGATGGCCCGCCGCGCGATGCCAGCAGGCGTGTCACCGCAGCCTTCCCCACGTCGCCACCGCGCGCGCGCTGGCATCCCGACCCCCGGCGCAACCACGCGAACGGGGCAAGCTACGCCCGCCGGACGCGATGATCCCGGCGCGACGGCCCGTTCCACGCCAGTCCCGCCGCCGCATCGGCTAAAATGGGCGCTTCGCAGTCACCCCCCTCCCCGCATGTCCTCCGCATTTGGCACCGAGACGGTGCTGGATGTCCGTCACTGGACGGACGACTACTTCAGCTTCACCACCACCCGCGACGACGGTTTCCGCTTCGACAACGGCCAGTTCGTGATGATCGGGCTGGAAGTGGACGGCCGCCCGCTGCTGCGTGCGTATTCCATCGCCAGCGCCAACTGGGAGGAGCAGCTGGAGTTCTTCAGCATCAAGGTACCCAACGGCCCGCTGACCTCGCGGCTGAAGGACATCCAGCCCGGCGATCCCGTGCTGATCGGCCGCAAGCCCACCGGCACCCTGCTGATCCACGACCTGCACCCCGGCCGCAACCTCTACCTGCTGGGCACCGGCACCGGCCTTGCGCCGTGGCTGGCAGTGGTCAAGGACCCGGAGACCTACGAGCGCTTCGAACGCGTCGTGCTGTGCCACGGCGTGCGCAGCGCAGGCGACCTGGCCTATCACGACTACATCGTCAACGAACTGCCGCGGCACGAGTTCCTCGGCGAACAGATCGCCGAAAAACTCCTCTACTACCCGGCGGTTTCGCGCGAGGACTTCTCCTTCGACGGCCGCGACCAGCGCGGCCGCCTCACCACCCTGATGGACAGCGGCCGCATGGCCGCCGACCTCGGCCTGGACGCGCTCGACGGCGAACACGACCGCGCCATGATCTGCGGCAGCCCGCAGATGCTGGCCGACTTCCGCGCCCTGCTCGATGGCCGCGGCTTCACCGCCGCGCCCCGCATCGGCGTGCCCGGGCAGTACGTGTTCGAGCGCGCCTTCGTCGAGAAGTAGCCGGCGGCCGCAACAGTCGCTAGTCCTCGCCGCGCTCCCCGTAGCGCAGCCACACCTCCGCCAGCGTCTCGTTCTCGAACACCCGCGCCTCGATCCCGGAATCGCGGGCGAAGATCTCGCAGAACTCGACCTCCCCCAACCCCAGCGGCTTGACGTGGGCGATGCGCAGCTTCTCCAACCCTTCGCCGTGCATGCTCGTCACCAGGCGCAGCCATTCGGCCTCGGTCAGCGGCGTGCCCTTCAGGCGATCGACCAGCAGCAGCGTGCGGGCATCATGCCTGCGCGCCCAGCCGGCGATCTCGCGCCAGTAGGCCACCGTCGCCGCCATGCACGACGTGCCTTCGACCTCCGCGCGCATGCCGTCGCCGTGCGGCGTGATCCTGATGGTGTAGTCGGTCTTCATCGCAGCGGCGCCTCAGCCCAGCGCCTGTTCGATGTCATCGCGCAGGGATTCTGGCGTGTCCGTCGGCGCGTAGCGAGCGATGACCTGCCCGCCGCGGCCGACCAGGAACTTGCTGAAGTTCCACTTGATCGCGGCGATCCCCAGCGCACCGCGCTTCTGCGACTTCAGCCACGTCCACAGCGGGTGTGCGCCGTCGCCGTTGACCTCGACCTTGGCGAACATCGGGAAATCCACCCCGTACTCCAGCGAGCAGAAACCGCGGATCTCCGCTTCGTCGCCGGGTTCCTGGTGGCCGAACTGGTCGCAGGGGAAGCCGAGCACGACCAGTCCGCGGTCGCGGTAGTCCTGCCAGAGCTGCTGCAAACCCGCGTACTGCGGGGTGAACCCGCAGCGCGAGGCCACGTTGACGACCAGCAGTACCTTGCCCGCGTACGCGGACAGCGGGCACTCGCGTCCCTCGATGTCGACCGCCGAAAAATCAAAGGCGCTGGCCATGGCGTACGTTCTCCTTCACGTGGTGCCCATCACACCGTGCAGACCGGCAATTGGCAAGCCCCGGCGGGCCGGACACGGCATCCTTCCCCTCAATCTCCAGCACGCAAACGGCCGTGAAATACGGCCGGTATTGAAGTAGCGGCCGGCGGAGTGGCCGGACCACGCATGCGCCGACAGCATCCCCGCCCTTTGAAGCGACGAAGCATCTCGCCCCTGGAAGACAGGAACGGACCTTGTCTTCCGACGGGTCGGCGAGGAGCAACAGCTCCGTGGGGCGCGACCGCCGCTGGAACTTTCCGGATCAACAGCAATATCCCAGGTTCTTCCACGATGCTTTCCTGCCAAAGTTCCGGGTCGCTCCTCATCACGTCTGTCTCGACGGCCGGCGGTTGGAACCAGGCCGGCCGGAGAAGCGGGTTCGGCCTGGATGAGGTGTCAGGTTGCGGTGAGATCGAGCGAATACAACGCCTGATCAATGTAGCCTCGTTCCTTCTTGACTCCGCGTGGCTCCATTCCATGGAGCTGGAAGCCACGGGATTCGTACAAGCGGCGGGCAGCGGCATTGTCTGCAAGAACCGCCAGAACCAGGGATTCGATTCCGGCAGCGCGGGCATCTTCGATGAGGTGACGCAGCAGGCGGGATCCAATCTGTTGCCCGCGCAGCGCCTTCTTTACGTAAACGCTCCGCACCTCTGCCACATGTCGCCTGGCGCTGCGTTTGAACCGGACAAAGCGCATGAAGCCGACAATTTCTTCGCCGGCAAAGGCGCCCACGTACCGGATGTTCTCGTCCTCAAGCTCGGATTCGACGTCTGACAACGGCGTGTCGGAAACCTCGTGATAGGCAGCCAAGAACGAATCCGGCGATTCCTTGAGCCCGAAAAGCCTGCAGCTTCGCAGCAGCCGTGCATCGTCCTTTTCAAGTTTGCGGATGAGCATGCGCGAAGATTGCTACGGCGTGGGCCCCGGAAGCAATGGAACCCGGTCGCGTCCGACACGGGAAGCGCCGGAAACCGGCACGGCGCCGTCAAGGCCGATGAAGCCACGGCGGCGCCAGGAACGACATTGTCCGCGACTATTGCTGCACCGCAATATGCACCAGCCCCAGACCCGTCTTTCGGAACAGCGGGACGGTAACGGAACAACGCGCGTCGCGTGCCTTTCGTCACGGGTCGCGCGGATGGGCGATCCGTTAGGCTTCAGGGTTCCATTCGACGAGGAAGACCCGATGAAGCACCCGCTCGCCGCTGCGCTGGCCGTTGCACTGGCCATGGCCGCGCCCGCCTACGCCCAGGATTCCGCCATGCCCGAGACCGCCACCGCCGCAGCCCCTGCCGGCCCGTTCGCCGCACCGAGCCCGCTGCCGCTGCATTACCCGCAGTTCGACAGGATCAAGGACAGCGATTTCGGCCCGGCCTTCGACCGCGGCATGGCCGAACACCTGGCCGAGGTGCGCGCGATCGCCGACAACCCGGAGCCGGCGACGTTCGACAACACCATCATCGCGCTGGAGAAGTCCGGCCAGCTGCTGGACCGCGCCACGTCGGTGTTCTTCAACCTGGTGGGCACCGACACCAACGATGCGCGCGAGAAGCTGCGCGCCGACTACGCGCCGAAGTTCTCCGCGCACCGTGATGCGATCGGGCTGGACCCGGCGCTGTTCGCGCGCATCAAGTCGCTGTACGAGCAGCGCGACTCGCTGGGCCTGGACGCGCAGGGACAGCGCCTGGTCGAGCGCTACTACACCGATTTCGTCCGCGGCGGCGCCAACCTGTCCGAATCCGACAAGGCGCACCTGAAGGACATCAACGGCGAGCTGGCCAGGCTCGGCACGCAGTTCAGCCAGAACGTGCTGGCAGAGGTCAACGACTCGGCCGTGGTCGTCGACGACAAGTCCGAGCTGGACGGGCTGACCGACGAGCAGATCGAAACCGCCGCCGACAAGGCCAGGGAGCGCGGGCTGGACGGCAAGTACGTCATCACCCTGCTCAACACCACCGGCCAGCCGCCGCTGTCGCAGTTGACCAACCGCGCGCTGCGCCAGCGCATCCACGAGGCGTCGGTCAGCCGCAACAGCCGCGGCAACAAGTTCGACAACACCGCGATCGTCTCGCAGGTGCTCAAGCTGCGCGCCGAGAAGGCGAAGATGCTGGGCTTCGACACCTACGCCGCCTACGTGCTCGACGACGAGACCGCCAAGACCCCGGCCGCCGTCAACGAGATGCTGGGCAAGCTCGCGCCGGCCGCCGTGGCCAACGCGAAGAAGGAAGCCGCCGATCTGCAGGCGATGATCGACCAGGAGCAGGCCGCCAGGGGCGAACCGACGTTCAAGCTGGAGCCGTGGGACTGGGCCTTCTACACCGAGAAGGTACGGCAGGCGAAGTACGACTTCGACGAATCGCAGCTCAAGCCCTACTTCGAGATGAAGAACGTGCTGGAGAACGGCGTGTTCTACGCCGCCAACCAGCTGTACGGGATCAGCTTCAAGGAGCGCACCGACCTGCCGAAGTACCACCCGGACACGTTCACCTACGACGTGTTCGACAAGGACGGCTCGCAGCTGGCGATCTTCATCTTCGACCCGTATGCGCGCGCGTCCAAGCGCGGCGGCGCGTGGATGAACAGCTACGTGAGCCAGTCCGACCTGATGGACACGCAGCCTGTGGTCGCCAACCACCTCAACATCCCCAAGCCGGGCGACGGCAAGCCGACGCTGCTGACCTGGGACGAGGTGACCACGGCGTTCCACGAGTTCGGCCATGCGCTGCACGGGATGTTCTCGAACGTGAAGTACCCGTACTTCAGCGGCACCAGCGTGCCACGTGACTTCGTTGAGTTCCCGTCGCAGGTCAACGAGATGTGGGCCGACTGGCCGTCGGTCCTGGCCAACTACGCCAAGCACTACCAGACCGGCGAACCGATGCCGCAGGCGCTGCTGGACAAGGTGCTGGCGAGCCAGAAGTTCAACCAGGGCTTCGCGACGACCGAATACCTGGGCGCGGCGATGCTGGACCAGAGCTACCACCAGCTGCCGGCGTCGCAGATCCCGGATGCCGGGTCGATCATGGACTTCGAGGCCAGGGCGCTGGCGAAGGACGGCATCGACTACGCGCCGGTCCCGCCACGCTACCGCACGCCCTACTTCAGCCACATCATGGGCGGCTACGCGGCCGGCTACTACGCCTACATCTGGTCCGAGGTGCTGGACGCGAACACGGTGCAGTGGATCGAGGCCAACGGCGGCCTGAAGCGCGAGAACGGCGACCGTTTCCGCGAGACCCTGCTCTCGCGCGGCGGCAGCAAGGATGCCTCGCAGCTGTTCGTGGACTTTACCGGCCACGGGCCGGACATCCAGCCGCTGCTGGTCAAGCGTGGGCTGGCGGAAGCGCCGGCCGACGGGGAATCGGACGACTGAGGAAACTGCCATCGCTGATGATGGGACCGCCCGGTGTGAGCCGGGCGGTTTTTTTGTGTCTGGCGATGATGCGTGGGAACGCGCGCCTTTCTCCTTCCCCTCAGGGGGAAGGCCGGGATGGGGGTGGGGTTCCGTGACGCGCGGGGCGGCGGGGAACACCATCCCCATCCAACCCTCCGCTTGAAGGGGAGGGCATTAGAGCGGTGGTGCTTTCGGTCCCTGTCCCGCGTTGGGGAGAGGGACCTGCTGTTACTTCGTGCAGCCTTCCAGCTTCAAGCGCTGCCCCTGCCGGATCGCGTAGCGCGGGGGTTTCAGGCCGTTGGCCCTGGCCAGGACCTTGGTGTCGCAGGCGTAGCGGCTGGAGATCGAGACCAGGGTGTCCCCGCGGGCGACGCGGTGTTCGCGCGGCTTCTTCGCGGGCGTGGCAACGCCTGTGGCCACGGTGGTCGGACCCGGGACCATCGGCGTGACACTGGGCGAACCGGTAGCCGGCCCGCCGCTACCGGCCTGGACGATGGCGGCATTGGGGTCGCTCATCACCAGTTGCTGGGCGAGTTCCGCACGGGCGCCGTTGACGCAGTAGCGCTTGTAGAGGTTGGTGATCTGGCTGGTGGCGCGCAGCGTGGTCCCGGCAGGCAGCCAGCTGTCGGCCTGGTAGCGGGGGTTGAGGTTGCGCAGGGCGCGCATGAAGCCGTCTCGGGTGCGGCCGTTGCCCAGGCAGATGGTGAGTTCGTAGATCGTGGCGGGCTTTTCCAGCGACAGCAGCGCGGGCTTGGTCTGCACCCGCGGGAAATGCAGGCCGTACTGCCTGGGGTGCAGGAACAGCCAGGCGGCGGCGATCACCATCGGCACGTAGTCGCGGGTCTCGGCCGGGAACTGGTTGTAGACATCCGCGCTCCAGAAGCCGCGCCCGTCGCTGCCGCGATGCACGCGCAGCGCCCTGCCCTCGCCGCCGTTGTAGGCGGCCAGCGCCATCTCGATGCTGTTGTTGAGCTGGCCCATGCGCTCGTTGAGATAGGCGGCCGCGGCGACCGCCGACGCGTGCGGGTCGTAACGCGTGTCGAAGCCGGTGCCGTCGTCGCCCAGGCCGAATCGCTTGCCGGTGGCATACATGAACTGCATCGGCCCGGCGGCGCCGGCGCGCGAGGTGGCGTGGGCCTTGCCGTTGGATTCCTTGGCCATGATCCCGAACAGCAGCGCCTCGGGCAGGCCGGCGCGCTCGAACGACGGCCACATGGTCTCGCGCAGGTATTCGTAGTTTTCGTAGCTGTCCATCAGCGACGGGCGCATGTCGGTGAGCCAGCGGCGGATGCCGGCCTGGACGGCGGGGTTGTACTGCACCATCTCGTCGAAGCGATGGCCGTCGTCGAGCAGGGCCGCGGCGCGCGCGGCTTCGGGTACGTCGGCGGTCAGCCCGACGTCGCCGTGGTCGGGGTCCGGGTCCATCGGGTCGCCGTCGTCCCGATCCTCGTCCAGGCCGCCGGCCTCGGCGTCGGCGGTGAGCTTGAGCAGGCGCTTGAAGGCGGCCATCTGGTCGTTGACCTGGCAGCCCTTCTGCTTGAGGCAGGCGGCGACCACGTCCTCCATGTCCTCGATCGCGGCATTGCTCTCGTCGATCGCGCCCGGCTCGGCGTTGCCGATCTTCACCAGCGCCTCGCGATAGCGCTGCTCGGCCGCGGCCATGCGCTGGTTGAGCGCCTCCACCGCGGCGGCATCGCGCTTCGACAGCGCGGCGGCGTCGAAGGACAGCAGGGACAGGGAAACGGCGGCGGCAAGGGCGGCCCAGCGGGCCAAAGCGACGGCAAGGACGGGCATGAGGTGCAAGGTCTTCTGCAAAGCGGCAGCGCGCAGGGTAGCGTCGCGGCGCGCGGCGCGCCAACCGCGCACGCTGGCAGGCGCGTTCGCTAGAATCCGGGCATCTTCCGCAAGGACATCGCGATGGACCCCATTCTCGTCGGCAAGGCCGTCACCACGCCGCAGTCGCTGCCGGCCACCGGGGGCAAGGTGTTCCTGCAGCCGAAGTTCGGCAACCGCCACGGGCTGGTCGCCGGCGCCACCGGCACCGGCAAGACGGTCACCCTGACCACCATCGCCGAGGGTTTCTCGCGCATCGGCGTGCCGGTGTTCATGGCCGACGTGAAGGGCGACGTGGCCGGCCTGGCCGCGCCCGGCGCGCTCAACGACAAGCTGCAGGCGCGGATCGACGAGATCGGCATCGACGGCTACACCTCCGAGGCCAGCCCGGTGGTGTTCTGGGACCTGTACGGCAAGCTCGGCCACCCGGTGCGGACCACCGTCAGCGAGGTAGGCCCCACCCTGCTGGCGCGGATGCTGGAGCTCAACGACACCCAGTCGGGCGTGCTGGAGATCGTGTTCCGCGTGGCCGACGACAACGGCTGGCTGCTGCTGGACCTTGACGACCTGCGCGCTCTGCTCAACCACGCGGCCGAGGCGCGCAAGGAAATCTCGGCGCAGTACGGGCTGGTCAGCACGCAGTCGATCGGCGCGATCCAGCGCGCGATCCTGCGCATCGAATCGCAGGGCGGCAACCTGTTCTTCGGCGAACCGGCGCTGGAACTGGCCGACATCATGCGCACCACGCCCGACGGGCGCGGGGTGATCGGCATCCTCGCCGCCGACCAGCTGATCATGAAGCCGCGGCTGTATTCGAGCTTCCTGCTGTGGCTGCTGTCGGAGCTGTTCGAGCAGCTGCCGGAAGTGGGCGACCTCGACAAGCCGAAGCTCGTCTTCGTGTTCGACGAGGCGCACCTGCTGTTCGACGACGCACCGGCCGCGCTGCGCCAGCGCGTGGAACAGGTGGTGCGACTGATCCGTTCCAAGGGCGTGGGGGTGTACTTCTGCTCGCAGTTCCCCGACGACGTGCCGGACGAGATCCTCGGCCAGCTCGGCAACCGCGTGCAGCACGCGTTGCGCGCCTACACCCCGCGCGACCAGAAGGCAGTGAAGACGGCGGCGCAGACCTTCGTCGCCAACCCGGAGCTGGACGTGGCCACGGAGATCGGCAAGCTCGGCACCGGCGAGGCGCTGGTGTCGACGCTGCAGGACAAGGGCATCCCGATGCCCGTCGAGAAGACGCTGGTGGCGCCGCCGCGCTGCCGGATGGGGTCGATCACCGACGCCGAGCGCAGCGCCGTGCGCGCCGGCAGCCCGGTCGGCGCGAAGTACGACACTCCGGTCAACCGCGAGTCGGCGGCGGAAATGCTGATGGCCCGACGTGCCGACGCGGCCCCCGAGACCGCCGCGAGCAAAGGCAAAACCCCGCCCGCCCAGGACGACGGCGACCGTGGCATCGGCGACGTGGTCAAGGACGCGCTGTTCGGCACCAAGCGCCGGCAGGGCATGATCGAGACCATGGCCAAGCAGACTGCGCGCACCGTGGGCAGCCAGATGGGCCGGCAGATCCTGCGCGGCGTGCTCGGCGGCATCTTCGGCGGCAAGCGCTGAGGCCGCGTATTCTTTCATTCTTTCCCCCGCATGGAGCAACCGATGACACCTCGCCTCCTGTTCGCCACCGCCCTGTGTGCCGCCCTGCTCACCGGCTGCAACAAGCCCGCCAGCGACGACGCAGCACCTGCCGGCGATACGGCGCCGCTCGCCAATGAAGCGGCCGAACCCGCCGCCGACGGGCAGCCCACCGACGTACTGAAGGCCGTCGACAACGCGCCCGCACCGGAAGGCCTGGACGTGCGCGCCTTCGCCGGCAGCTTCAGCGGCACCATTCCCTGCGCCGACTGCCCCGGCATCGACAGCACGCTCACGCTCGATGCCGACGGCAGCTACACCACCCACGACGTCTACCAGGAGCGCGACGCGAGCTTCGACAGCAGCGGCACCTGGACGGTGGAGGAAGCCGGCAAGCGCATCCGCCTGGACCCCAACAGCAAGGACGAGCAGGACCGCCTGCTGGAAGTGGTCTCCAACGACGAGCTGCGCATGCTCGACGCCGACGGCAACGCGATCGAAAGCGGGCTGAACTACACCCTCACCCGCACCGCGGCAGCGGCACGCTGACCGCGACGCCTTGGGACGCTGGCGCCCGCCCGGCGAGAAGAGCACCGCGCTGGTCACCCCCGGTGGCCACGCGCGGCTGAAGGCCGAACTCGACGAGCTGTGGCGCGTGAAGCGCCCGGAAGTAGTGAAGGCCCTGGCCGCCGCGGCGGCCGAGGGCGACCGCTCCGAGAACGCCGAGTACACCTATCGCAAGAAGCAGCTGGGCGGGATCGACCGCCGCGTGCGCTACCTGTCCAAGCGCCTGCAGGTGCTGCGGGTGGTCGACACGGTGCCGAGCGACCCGGACGCGGTGTTCTTTGGCGCGCTGGTCGAGGTCGAGAACGCGGACAGCGGCGAGGTGTCGCACTACCGCATCGTCGGCCCGGACGAGACGGATGCCAAGCGCGGCTGGATCAGCATCGACTCGCCGCTGGCGCGGGCGATGCTGAAGAAGCGGGTGGACGACGAGTTCGAGGCGCAACTGCCGGGGGGCGTGCGGCGGTTTTTCATTGCCGGCGTGCGGTACGGCGACGGGTAACCTTTCCTGCCCCTTCCGGGGAAAAAAGCCTGCCATCCACGAGAGGATACCGGTGCAGCGCTGCGGCAGCGGTCTGGACCATCGCGGCTCCGCCGCACCCGCACCCAACCCCTCCTCTTCCCAAGAGAAAGCGGCTTGGAAGCAGTTTCGTCAGGGCAGGCGTTCCAGCTCGTACACGCCACCGTCCGCGTCGGCGGTGAAGTAGCCGGTACTCGACACCGCACCGGAATCCGGCAGCGGCGTGCCCGGCGCGACGTGGCAGAACACCAGCCGGCCGGTGGCGCCGCACTGGATGTCGTTGCCACCGGCAACATCGGGGAACAGTTTCGCCAGCCCCTCCCAGCCCAGTTCCTGCATCGGCTGCGGCTGGCCTTCGAACCACGCCGTCCAGCCGTTGCCGCTGGCTTCGACGCGCAGCGGCGCCGGGGCACCGGGCGCGGACGATTCGCCCGCGGGACGATAGCTGCCGCTGAGCAGGTCGGCCGCCTGCGCAGGCACGGCCATGGCGAACGCCAGCAGCGCGGCCAGCGGCATGGCGGCGGCCCGCGTCACGCCGTGTAGTCCACTTCGCCGTACAGGTCGTGCTCGTCGCTGCCCATGATGCGCACATCGACGAATTCGCCCGCCCGCAGGCCGGCGTCGCGGCCGTCCTGCACCTGTACCAGGCCGTCGATTTCCGGGGCATCGGCCATCGAACGCGCGATCGCCAGTTCGCCGTCGACCGCGTCGACGATGCAGCGCTGCACGCTGCCGATCTTCGCTTCCAGCTTCGCGGTGGAAATGTCCGCCTGGCGCTCCATGAAGCGGGCCAGACGCGCCTGCTTCACATCCTCGTCGACGGGGTCGGGAAGTTCGTTGGCCTTCGCGCCCTCCACCGGCGAATAGGCGAACGCGCCGACGCGGTCGAGCTGCGCTTCGTCGAGGAAGTCCAGCAGCTCCTCGAACTCGGCCTCGGTCTCGCCGGGAAAGCCGACGATGAAGGTGGAGCGGATGGTGATGTCCGGGCAGATGGCCCGCCAGCGCTGGATGCGTTCAAGCGTCCTGTCGACCGCGCCCGGCCGCTTCATCAGCTTCAGCACGCGCGGGCTGGCGTGCTGGAACGGAATATCGAGGTAAGGCAGCAGGGCCGGCACGCCCCCGGCGTTGCGCTGCGCCATCAGCGGGATGATGTCGTCGACGTGCGGGTACGGGTAGACGTAGTGCAGGCGCGTCCATACGCCGAGTTCGGACAGGCCCTCGCAGAGCGCCTTCATCCGCGTCTGGTACGCCCTGCCCCGCCACTCGCGCTCGGCATAGCGCACGTCCACGCCATAGGCCGACGTGTCCTGCGAGATCACCAGCAGTTCGCGCACGCCGCCGCGCACGAGCTTCTCGGCCTCGCGCAGCACGTCGTCGACCGGGCGCGACACGAGGTTGCCGCGCATCGACGGGATGATGCAGAAGCTGCAGCGGTGGTTGCAGCCTTCGGAAATCTTCAGGTAGGCGTAGTGGTGCGGGGTGAGCTTGACCCCGATGTCGTCCTCGGCCGCCCGCCGCGGGACGAGGTCGATGAACGGGTCGTGCTTCGGCGGCAGCGCGGTGTGTACCGCACCCATCACGCTGGCGTAATCCTGCGGGCCGCTGATCGACAGCACGCCCGGGTGCGCCTCGCGGATCACGTCCTCTCGCTTGCCCAGGCAGCCGGTGACGATGACCTTGCCGTTCTCGGCCATCGCCTCGCCGATGGCGTCGAGCGATTCGGCCACGGCCGAGTCGATGAAACCGCAGGTGTTGACCACCACCACGTCGGCGTCGTCATAGGTCTGGACGATGTCGTAGCCCTCGACCCGAAGCTGGGTAAGGATGCGTTCGGAGTCCACGAGCGCCTTCGGGCAGCCGAGGCTGACGAAACCGACGCGGGGATTGCTGGCAGGGGTGGCTGGCGTGGACATGCGGCGCTGCGGGGCGTGAAGGCCGGCGATTATAGCGGTGGGGCTAGAATCGGCCGGGAATTCACGATGGGGGCCGCGGCGTGGGCGAACAGGTCGAGATCGAGGTTCCCGGCGCCGGAGAGGTCGGCGGCTGGCTGGCGCGGCCGGCCGGCGCACCGCGCGGCGCGCTGGTGGTGATCCAGGAAATCTTCGGCGTGAATGCGCACATGCGGGCGGTTGCCGACGGCTACGCGGGCGACGGCTACCTGGCGCTGGCGCCGGCGTTCTTCGATCCGGTCGAACGCGGCGTGGAACTGGGCTACGGCGAGGAAGGCTTCAAGCGCGGCCGGGAACTGGTGCAGGCGCTGGGCGTGGACCGGGCGCTGGCGATCGTGGAAGCCAGCGCCGCGCGGCTGCGCGCCGAGCTCGGCGACGGCGGCGATGGCCCGCGCGTGGGCGCGGTGGGCTTCTGCTGGGGCGGCACCATCGCCCTGCTCGCCAACACCCGCTTCGGCCTCCCGGCGGTGAGCTACTACGGCGCCCGCAACGTGCAATACCTCGACGAACCGCTGCGCGCGCCGATGCTGTTCCACTTCGGCGGCCGGGACACGAGCATCGGCGCCGAAGCCATCGCGCAGCACCGCGCGAGGCATCCGGACGCGGCCGTGCACGTCTATCCCGACGCCGGCCACGCCTTCAATCGCGACGTCGACCCGAACGCCTGTGAACCGGCCAGCGCGCGCCTGGCGCACGAGCGCACGCTGCGGCTGTTCGGCGACGCGCTGCACTGAACGCCACGGAGATCCCCGCCATGCCCCGCAAGCACGCCCAGCCCGAGCACTACGAACTGCATCCGCAGCTGGCGGCCGACACCCACCCGGTGGCGGCGTTCGCACTCAGCGAGCTGCGCCTGATGGACGACGGCAACTACCCGTGGCTGGTGCTGGTGCCGCGCGTGGCGGGAGCGCGGGAACTGATCGACCTCGACGCCGGCCAGCGCAGGCAGCTGACGGACGAAATCGACCACGCCTCGCGCCTGCTGCGCGACGCGTTCACACCATTCAAGCTCAACGTGGCCGCGCTGGGCAACCTGGTGCCGCAGCTGCACGTGCACGTGATCGCCCGTTTCGAAAACGATCCGGCGTGGCCTGCGCCGGTGTGGGGCCG
The DNA here is from genome assembly GCF_039537065.1 of Luteimonas lutimaris. NCBI lineage: Bacteria > Pseudomonadati > Pseudomonadota > Gammaproteobacteria > Lysobacterales > Lysobacteraceae > Luteimonas > Luteimonas lutimaris. The sequence continues at coordinate 416,231 of NZ_BAAAZU010000004.1, forward strand.
GGTCGCGGCGCGGCCGTATTCGCCGGAGGAGCTGGTGGAGCGGATCAACCTGCTCAACGAGGTCCTGCGCGCCTGAGCGCTGCTGCGCAGCTTGCAGCAGGCAAGGACTATCCCCTCACTCGGACGAAAGCCAAAAAAGCCCCGGGCGCGAACCCGGGGCTCTTCTTTTACATCCACTCCCTGCAGGTCAGTCCGCGTGGACGACCTTGGTCCCGGCGATCAGGTCGTGGCCGCAGCGGCGATCGTTGCGGAAGATCAGCAGCACGTTGACGACCTGGATCACGCTGCCCAGCAGCGGAATCACGCCCACCGCCTGCACCGGCAGGTAGCGCAGGCCCAGCAGGCGGCCCAGCGGCGGCTTCTGGCCATCGAGGTCGACGATCTTGATCTTTAACAGCTTCTTGCCCCATGTCTGCCCGTTCGCATTGAGCGGGGCCGCCTGCACGACGGCGAACACGATGAAGCCGATCGCCACCCACAGCAGCGTGGTCGCGAAACCGACCTGCTGCCCGGCCTCTGCCGCGGCCATCGCCGTCGCCCAGTAGCCGCCCATGAACATCAACGGCAGCAGGATCACCAGCATGATGATGCCGTCGATGATCGCCGCACCAAGCCGCGCGCCGCGCCCGGCCAGCTCGTCCGCCGAAGAAAACTCGGCAACCGCGGCGTCCGGCCCGCGGTAAGGATTCTGTTCGTCCACTCTGTGCTCCCTCTGGCTGATGGGTTGTCGGTCAGGTGTTCAGGTCCGCGGCAGCGTGACGCCCGTCTGCCCCTGGTACTTGCCGCCGCGATCCCTGTAGGAAGTTTCGCATACCTCGTCGGACTGGAAGAACAGCATCTGCGCGACGCCCTCGCCGGCGTAGATCTTCGCCGGCAGCGGGGTGGTATTGGAGAACTCCAGGGTCACGTGGCCCTCCCACTCGGGCTCCAGCGGGGTCACGTTGACGATGATGCCGCAGCGCGCGTAGGTGCTCTTGCCCAGGCACACCACCAGGGTGTCGCGCGGGATGCGGAAGAACTCCACCGTCCGCGCCAGCGCGAAGGAATTGGGCGGGATGATGCACACGTCCGATTCGACGTCGACGAAGCTCTTCGGATCGAAGGCCTTGGGGTCGACAATCGTGGAATTGATGTTGGTAAAGACCTTGAACTCACGCGAGCAGCGCACGTCGTAGCCGTAGCTGGACGTGCCGAAGCTGACGATGCGCTGGCCGTCGCCGCCATGCTTGACCTGCCCGGGCTCGAACGGCTCGATCATCCCGTGCTGCTCGGCCATGCGCCGGATCCAGCGGTCGCTCTTGATGCTCATGTGGTCGTCTTCCCCGCGAAAAGGCGGCCGGTGGCCGAAACCGTGGATTGTAGGGCCTGTCCGGCATCCAGTCCGGCTGGATGCATTCTCGCGGATGCCCGGGGTCGCAGGGCCAACCGCCGTTTTGATGGCGGCGGAAGCGGCCCTACAGCAGCGACGCGGAAATCGGCATCGCCGCGCGCGGGCGCTTGCCCAGTTCGGCGACGACGTTGCGCGCGAACTCGCGGTAGGCGGCGGCGGCGGCCGAATCCGGGGCCGAGGCCACGATCGGCGTGCCGGCGTCGCCCTGCTCGCGGATCGCGATTTCCAGCGGCAGCGCGCCCAGCAGCGGCACGCCGTAGGTCGCGGCCATCCGCTCGCCGCCCCCCTGGCCGAAAATGTGCTCGGCATGGCCGCAATTGCTGCACACGTGCACGGCCATGTTCTCGACCAGTCCCAGCACCGGCACCTGCACCTTCTCGAACATCTTCAGCGCCTTGCGCGCGTCCATCGTGGCCACTTCCTGCGGCGTGGTCACCACGATCGCGCCCGCCACCGGGATCTTCTGCGCCAGCGTCAGCTGGATGTCGCCGGTGCCCGGCGGCAGGTCGATGACCAGGTAATCCAGGCCCTCCTCGCCGCCCCAGCGGGTCTCGCCCAGCAGCTGGGTCAGCGCCGAAGTCGCCATCGGCCCGCGCCAGATCATCGGCGTGTCCTGCTCGACCAGCAACCCGATCGACATCGCCTCGATCCCGTGCGCGCGCATCGGTTCGATCGACTTGCCGTCCGGGCTGTCGGGCCGGCCCGACAGGCCAAGCATCGTCGGGATGCTCGGCCCGTACACGTCCGCGTCCAGCACCCCCACCCGCGCGCCGTCGGCCGCCAGCGCCAAGGCCAGGTTGACGGCGGTGGTCGACTTGCCCACCCCGCCCTTGCCGGAACCGACGGCAATGATGTTGCGCACCCGCGGCAGCGGGCTGAGGTTGGGCTGGACGGCGTGTGCGGTGATGCGTGGCATGGGGGCAACCTTGCTTGGACGATGGTCCGCCCCGCGGGGCGGATGCGGGACGGACTCAGGACTCCAGCACGCCCGCCGCCGCCAGTTTTTCCGCGAGCGGGGCGAGTGCGTCGGCGTGCCGGCGCGAACTGTTCACCGAACGCGCGTGCACGGGCTCGCGCACCTGCACTGCGCTGGCGGTGGCGAACGCCATCCGGCTGTCCGGGACTTCCAGTGCCCGGGGAGTCCATTCCAGCCCGCACCAGTCGTAGATGCGCCGGGCCTGGGCCTCGGTATCGGTCACCAGGTCCTCGTAGCGCACGTCCAGGATCGCGCCCGGCATCACCTCGCGCCAGTGCTGCATCGTCCGGTGGTAGGCGATGTAGTACTCGCCCAGCTCGTCCAGGTCATAGGAGAAATCGTAGGCATTGAAGAACAGCGTCTTGAAGATCGCGTAACAACTGTCCAGCGGGTCGCGCACCAGATGGATGATCCGGGCGTTCGGCAGCGCCTTGTGGATCACTCCGCAATACATGTAGTTGACCGGCATCTTGTCAATGAACATGGGGCTGCCATCGGCCATTTGCCGCGCAGCGCGCATGTACTGCCGGCCCAGCCCGGCGAAATCCAGCCGCAGGGTCGCCGCGACTGGCGAAAGCGACGGATCAGCTTCCTGCTGCTCGCGCACGGCCAAGGTCAGCAGATAACCGAAATCGGTCAGTTCGCCGGCGTCCTTGACCTTGCCCGACTGCAGCAGCAGGCGCTGGGTCAGGGTCGTGCCCGTCCGCGGCATGCCCACGATGAAGATGGCTCCCTCTTCCTCGTGCCCGCCTGCAGGCGCGGCCAGGGCGTCCGCGTCCTGCATGCTGCGGATCTCCCGCAGGGTCTCGAAGAACTGGTCCGCGTCGTACCGGAGCGTGCCGCGCTTGGTGCGCGCGCCCGCCTCCAGCGTGGAGAACGCCTTCCCGTACTCGCCGAGATCTTCCAGTTCCTTGGCCAGCGCGTAGAGCGCAGCCGCCTTGTCGTCCGGGTTCCGGAAGCCGGCTTCCAGCCTGGCCTCCAGGTCGGCGACGTTATTGTTGTCCGCGCGCTGCTTGCGCAGCGTGGAGCGCAGGTACAGCACCGCGCCGGACTCCGGCGTCGCGGACAGCACCTTGTCCAGCTCGCGCCCCGCCCCGTCGAAATCGCCGCTGTAGAAGCGCGCGATGGCGAGGTCGTAACGCCAGCCGGGATGGTCGCCACGTATCGCCAGGGCACGCTCGTAGAGCCCGATCGCGTCTCGCAGGCGGTTGTGGTGGTAATGCAGCTTGCCCAGCTGCCACAGCACCAGCGCATCGTTGCCGGCGTCCTTCTCGATCTGTGCGGCGAAGGCCGGGATCTCGTCGCGGCGGTACATCCGCGACAGCAGCCATGCCCGCTTGATCTTGTGCTGGGGGTCGCCGCCCGCCGCGATCGCCTTGTCGATCCATGCCAGCGCGGCCGGGAGGTCGCCCTTCAGCCGGCAGGCCTCCGCCGCGAAGGCCAGCGCCTGCGGCTGGTCCGGGTAGGCCGCGGCGATGGACTGCGCCAGCTCGACCGCCTCGGCGATCTGCCCCTTGCGGAGCAACTCGCTGCCCCGGGCGATTTTGCGGTGCAACACGGGGCCGGCGCTGGTGGCCGGCGGAGTCGAGGCGAGGTTCATGGCCGCGGAGTCTATAGCCGTGCCCCCGGGCCTTCCAGCATTCGCTTTTCGTTAACAGAATGTTGGGGGTATGCGAAATGAATGTTACGATCGAGTTCCCTCGCAGTATGAACGTCACTGTAATACCAATAACCAACTGATTTTATTGGAGAGAGACCAGATGTCCCCGAACCGCGGATCCATGATCCGGCTCCACAAGAGCCCGCTGGCGTTGGCGCTTGCTGCCTCGCTGATGCTGCCGCTCTGCGCCTACGCGCAAAGCACGACACCCGACCCGGAGCAGGATGCTACGGAAGAAGCGGCCACCACCGACTCGACCACCACCCAGTCCGACGTCTCCACCCTGGAGAAAGTGACCGTCACCGGTTCGCGCATCTCCAAGGACACGTTCAACTCCATCTCGCCGGTGCAGGTGATCACCCGCGACGAAACCACCGTGGCCGGCTTCAACTCCACCACGGCCGTGCTGCAGAGCAACGTCGTCACCGGCGGTTCGGAGCAGATCAACAACGCGTTCGGAGGCTACGTCACCGACGGCGGCCCGGGCGCCAACACCCTGTCGCTGCGCGGCATGGGCGCGACCCGCACCCTGCTGCTGCTCAATGGCCGCCGCGTGGCGCCCGCGGGTTCGCGCGGCGCGGTCGGCTCGGCGGACCTGAATGTCCTGCCGAACATCATGATCGACCACATCGAAATCCTGAAGGACGGCGCTTCGTCCATCTACGGTTCCGACGCGGTCGCGGGCGTGGTGAACGTCGTGACCCGGAACAAATACGATGGCGCCGCCGTCGAGTTCCAGCACAACGCCACCCAGCACGGCGGCGGCGAGGAGACCCGCTGGTCCGCCATGGCCGGCACCACGCGCGACAACTGGCGCATCTCCGGTTCGCTGGAGTTCTACCACCGCAACGAGATCCAGCTGCGCGACCGCGACTGGGCCAGCAAGTGCCCGCTGCCGCTGTACGGACGCGATCCCGACACCGGCCGCTACGGCGCCAACGACTACATCGACCCGGTCACTGGCGAGCCGAAGTGCTGGACGCTCGATGCCGGCGGCGTGACGATCAATACGCTGGGCACGCAGTACCTGCTGGGCCGCCCGGGCCTGGGCAGCGCCGGCTACTACGGCACCACCCCGTTCGACTACTTCAACCGCTGGCGCCCGAATCCGGCGATCACCGACGGCGACCTGCCCGGCTATGAGGGCGTGGACTACGACGGCCGCACCACCTTCGACCCGGAGATGAAGAAGGAAGGCCTGATTTCGCCGACCACCAACATCACCGGCTTCCTGCAGGGCGCCATGGACCTCAATGCCCTGGGCAGCGCCGAGGCGTACTTCGAAATCCTGGCGCACCGCCGCGAGTCGCGGCAGACCGGCTACCTCCAGCACACCGTCGACTACGCCGTCGGCAGCCCGCTGCTGGGTGACCTGTCCTGGCTGCCGGCTGCCATCGCCGCTCCCGCAGACGGATCGACCAACGGCCAGAACATCGCCGCCCGCGCCTTCATCGGCTGGGGCCTGTACAACAACTGGCAGAAGGTCAACTTCGGCCGCTTCACCGGTGGCCTGCGCGGCAACCTGGGCACGTCCTGGAACTACGACGGCTATGTGAGCTACGCCCGTTCCGACGCCGACTACTACACCGAGAACCGGCTGACCGACCGCATCGCCAAGAGCTTCGACGTCGTCTCCGACGGCAAGGGTGGCTTTGTCTGCCGCGATACATCCGATGGCTGCGTCGCCGCACCGATGCTGAGCGCCGACGTCGTCGCTGGCAAGCTGCCGCAGGCCTATCGCGACTACATCATGCAGGACACCCACGGCAACACGCTGTACGAGGAGTCCACGGTCAACTTCACTGTCAACGGCCCGCTGTTCGACATCGGCACCGGCGGCACCGCCGCCGCGGCGTTCGGTGTGGAGTACCGTCGCTCCGAGATCGACGATACCCCGGACATCAACTCGATCAACGGCAACCTGTACGGGTTCACCTCGGCGACCCCGACCCGCGGCAAGGATGCGGTGAAGGAAGCCTTCGCCGAAATCGAGCTGCCGGTGCTGTCGGGCCTGCCCGGCGCGCAGGAACTGACCTTCAACGTTTCAGGTCGCTACACCGACTACGATTCGTACGGCAGCGACAAGACCTGGAAGCTGGGCATGCTGTGGACGCCGGTGAACTGGCTGTCGCTGCGCGCCTCGCGTGGCACCTCGTTCCGCGCACCTGCGCTGTTCGAACAGTATCTGGGCGCCACCAGTGGCTTCCTTAGCTCCAGTAGCGATCCCTGTGACGGCTACGCCGACATGACCAACCAGACGAGCAACGCCTACCTGAACTGCCTGAGCGAGTTCGGAAGCAGGGACAACCCGAACTTCCAGCAGACCCAGAGCGTCATGGTGTACACCAAGGGCGGTGCCGAGACGGGCCTGAGCGCGGAAACCTCCAAGGCCCTGACCGCCGGCCTGGTGCTGCAGCCGGAATTCGCCGAGTGGTTCGGCGACCTGTCATTCGCCGCGGACTACTACGACATCCAGGTGGACAACGGCGTCGCCAAGCTGTCCGGCAGCCAGGTGGCCAACCTGTGCTATGGCCAGTCGCAGGCCGAGTTCGCCGCCGGCACCGGCTACTGCACGCTCGTCGATCGTGCCGCCAACGATGCCCTGACGGTGACCACCGGCTACATCAACGTCGCCTCCGACAAGGTCCGCGGCTGGGACTTCACCCTGCGTTACTCCCGTGACATCGGGCAGGGCCAGTTCCGCGCCAACGCGGTGGTCTCGCACTTCCTGGAGCAGTCGGGCCGCACCTTCCCGAGTGATCCGTACAAGGACTGGTCGGGCAGCCTGATGGCACCGGAGTACACCGGCGCACTGGACCTGACCTACGCCCTGCGCGGTTGGGAAGTGCGCTACGGCCTGGACTGGGTGGGTTCGATCGACGGTTACGAGTACTACAAGAAGTACGACGACGTCGATTACACCCCGTACTACCAGATGAAGATCGACGACTACTACCTGTCGCACCTGTCCCTGCGTTACAAGGCGGACGACTGGTCCATCACCGGTGGTATCCGCAACGTGGCCGACAAGGATCCGCCGAAGATCTCCACCGCCGCCTACAACGTGATCGGCAACGCCCCGCTGTACAGTGGCTATGACTACTTCGGCCGGGTCTACTTCATGAACTTCACCAAGGAGTTCTGACCCTGCCCGCGTTCCCGCCAGGGGAAAACCGCCGCTCCCCGGAGCGGCGGTTTTTTTCGGCAAAGTTGTAAGCTGACACAGGATTCTTTTTCCAGATGCCAACCATGAAGACAGTTCGTACCCTCCTCCTCGCAGCCTCGGCCCTGCTGGCAGCCGGCATGGCAAGCGCCGCGGCGCCGGAACGCCCGACGATCGAACAGCTGGCCGCCTATCCCCAGTACTCGAGTTTCTCGCTCTCGCCCGACGGCAAGCACCTGGCCGCCCTGCGCGGCACCGGCGAAGAACGCGTGATCGCGGTCTGGGAAACCGACGCACTCGACAAGGCACCGACCCTGATCGGTTCGAACCGGATGAAGATCGCCAGCGTCTCGTTCGTCAAGAACGACCGCCTGGCCGTGTCCTTCTGGCAGACCTACGACCTCCGCGCCGATCGCCTGTACAAGACCTTCCTCAACAAGCTGATGATCACCGACCTCCAGGGCAAGACCTGGAAGGAGCCGCTGACACATCCGCGCGCCACCAGCCGCGCGCAGCAGCTTGCGCAAGCACGCAGCAATCCGACGGTCCTCGATCCGCTCCCAAATGATCCCGACCATATCCTCGTCATCAACAACGTCGGCAACGATGCCGGCGACGTCTACCGCGTAGACCTGCGGAATTTTTCCGCCGAACGCATCCAGATGTCCGAGAACAGCGTGGCCGGATACGTCACCGACCTGGAGGGCAACCTGCGGGCCCGTCTGAAGCAGGACCTGGACGGCAAGGGCGCCTACGTCTCGGCCGATTTCCGGAACCTGGAGACGGGCAAGTGGGAGGAGCACTTCCGCTCCTATGTGAAAGATCGCGACCAGACCAGCATCATCGGTTTCGGCCGCGACCCGAACATCGCCTTCGTCGCGAGCAACGTGGGCCAGGACAAGTCGGCCATCTACGAATACGACATCACGAAGCGGGAACGGAAGGAGATCCTGTTCCAGCACAAGTTCTTCAATGCCAACCGGGTGCTGATCAACCCGTACCGCAGCGCGGGCGACGGGTTCGGGGAAATCCTGGGCGTCGGCTACCAGGGGCCGCGCGGCAACGACGTCGACTGGACGCTGCCGGCGATGCGCGCGCTGGACGCGGGCCTGAGCAAGGCCCTGGGCATTACCAGCGAGAATCTGTCGCTCACCGACCCGGCGTCCGGGCAGACGGCCACCATCGAATATCCCAGCCGGAAGAACTATTCGATCATCGACTACTCGCCGGATCTTTCGACGGTGCTGCTTGAAGTCGAAGGTTCCGCGACGCCGCCCGAATACTATCTGTTCCGCAACGGCGAGCTGACGCTGCTGGCCAAGAGCTATCCCGACATCGACCCGCGCGCGCTGGGCGACACGCAGCTTGTCTACTACAAGGCGCGTGACGGGCTGGACATTCCGGCGTTCCTGACACGGCCCAATGCCGAACTGTGCGGCCCCGGCCCGTGGAAGGCTGTGGTCCATCCCCACGGCGGCCCCTGGTCGCGCGACACCATGGAGTTCGACTGGTCGATGTGGGTCCCGATGATGGCGTCGCGCTGCATGGCGGTGCTGCGCCCGCAGTTCCGCGGCTCCGAGGGGTGGGGGCGCAAGCTGTGGATGGCCGGTGACGCCGAATGGGGCCAGAAGATGCAGGACGACAAGGATGACGGTGCCAAGTGGATGATCGACCAGGGCATCGCGCAGCCGGGACACATCGCGATCTTCGGCTTCTCCTACGGCGGCTACGCCGCGTTCGCGGCCGCCACGCGCCCGAACGGCCCGTTCAAATGCGCCATCGCCGGTGCCGGCGTGTCCGACATCAAACGGATCTGGGCCCGGTTCTACACCAACCCCTTCTTCCGCCAGGCACAGGCGCCGACCGTGAAGGGCCTCAGCCCGCTGGACAAGGCGGGCGAAATCACCATCCCGATGATGGTCTACCACGGCGAGCGCGACCAGACGGTGCCGATCGAACAGTCGCAGTGGTTCGTTTCGGCCGCAAAGAAATCGGGGCAGGAGGTCGTCTACCACGAGCTCGCGGACTACGCGCACGGGCCGGCGTGGACGCGCAAGATCATGGCCGAACAGCTGGGCTACATCGACGACTATCTGGCCGACGGCTGCGGCGGCGGCGGGCTTTGATCCGTTCATGAAGGACAGGGCAACATGCCGGGGTCAATACGGGCCGCCCGCCAGCCGGGCGGCCGGTCCCGGTATAAAGTGACCCCGGGCAGAATCCGTTCCGTCATTCCAAGGAGAAGACCAATGCGTGCTGTGATGCTGATTCCCCTGCTTGCGGTATCCGCCCTGGCGGCTTCGTTCACGGCCCATGCGGCAGACCCCGTCGGCCGCTGGAAGACCATCGACGACGAAACCGGCAAGGTGAAGTCGATCGTGGAAATCAGCAAGGCCGCCGACGGCACGCTGCAGGGCAAGGTGGTCGAGATCCTGCAGTCGGACCGCGGCCCCAACCCGACCTGCGACAAGTGCAAGGGCGCCAACAAGGACAAGCCGGTCAAGGGCATGACCATCCTGTGGGGCCTGAAGCCCGACGGCGACAAGTGGAGCGGCGGCACCGTGCTCGACCCGGCCAAGGGCAAGACCTACAAGTCCAAGGTCGAGATGCTCGAAGGCGGCAGCAAGCTGGGCATGTCCGGCTGCATCGCCTTCATCTGCCGGCAGCAGGTGTGGGTGCGCGAGTAGCGCGGCCACCGCTGATCCCGGATCACCACGCGACCCGGCTCCGGCCGGGTCGTTCCGTTGGGGGGAGCCGCTCCCCCCGGTCTCCGTTCCACCGCATGCGATAATCGCCGCCCCTCCGCACGCGCGACCGCCATGCCCCGCAACGCCCTGGTCACCAATGCCCTGCCCTACGCCAACGGCCCGCTGCACCTGGGCCATCTGGTGGGCTACATCCAGGCCGACATCTGGGTGCGGGCGCGGCGCATGGCCGGCGGCACGGTGCACTACGTCTGCGCCGACGACACCCACGGCACGCCGATCATGCTGGCCGCGGAGAAGGCCGGCACCACGCCGGAAGCCTTCATCGCCGGCATCCAGGCCGGGCACGAGCGCGACTTCGCCGCGTTCGGCGTCGCCTTCGACCACTACGACTCCACCAACTCGGCGGGCAACCGCGCGCTGACCGAAGCGATCTACGGCAAGCTCGACAACAGCGGCCACATCGCGCGGCGCTCGGTGGCGCAGCTGTACGACCCGGTGCGCGGGATGTTCCTGCCCGACCGCTACGTCAAGGGCACCTGCCCCAACTGCGGCACGCCCGACCAGTACGGCGACAACTGCGAGCACTGCGGCGCGACCTATTCGCCGACCGAGCTCAAGTCGCCCTACTCGGTGGTCAGCGGCGCCACGCCGGAGCTGCGCGAGTCGGAGCACTTCTTCTTCGAAGTCGGCCAGTTCGAATCCTTCCTGCGCGACTGGCTGGCCGGCGACGTGGCCGTGCCCGGCGTCAAGGCCAAGCTGCAGGAATGGCTGGACGGCGAAGGCGGCCTGCGCGCCTGGGACATCTCACGCGACGCGCCCTACTTCGGCTTCGAGATCCCCGGCCACCCGGGCAAGTTCCTGTACGTGTGGCTGGACGCGCCGATCGGCTACCTGAGCAGCTTCCAGGCGCTGTGCAAGCGCAACGGCGCCGACTTCTTCGAATACATGGCGCCCGGCAGCGAAGCCGAGCTGCACCACTTCATCGGCAAGGACATCGTCAACTTCCATGGCCTGTTCTGGCCGGCGGTGCTGCACGGCGCCGGCATGCGCGCGCCCACGCGCCTGCACGTCAACGGCTACCTGACGGTGGACGGGGCGAAGATGTCCAAGTCGCGCGGCACCTTCGTGATGGCGCGCACCTACCTGGACAACGGCCTGCCGGCCGAGGCGCTGCGCTACTACTTCGCGGCCAAGTCCTCCGGCGGCGTCGACGACCTCGACCTCAACCTGTCCGACTTCGTCGCGCGGGTGAACTCGGACGTGGTCGGCAAGTTCGTCAACCTCGCCAGCCGCTGCGCCGGCTTCATCAGCAAGCGCTTCGACGGCCGCCTGGCCGCGGCGCTGCCGGAGCCGGAGACGTACGCGCGCTTCGTCGAGGCACTCGGTCCGATCCGCGAGGCCTACGAGCGCAACGAACCGGCCACCGTGCTGCGCCAGGCGATGGCGCTGGCCGACGAGGCCAACCGCTACATCGACGAACACAAGCCGTGGGTGATCGCCAAGCAGGACGGCGCCGACGCCCGGCTGCAGGCGGTGTGCACGCAGGGCCTGAACCTGTTCCGCGTGCTGGCCGCCGCGCTGGCGCCGGTGCTGCCGGCGATGACGCGCCAGATCGAGGCCTTCCTCGACGCGCCGCTTGCGGCCTGGGGCGACGTCGACGCACCGCTGCTCGACCACGCCATCCGCCCGTACAGCCCGCTGTTCACCCGCATCGACCCGAAGCAGATCGCCGCCATGACCGACGCCAGCAAGGAAGACCTCAAGCCCGCAGCTGCCGCGAAGACAACAGCAGGGACGGCGGGAGCCGCGAACGGCACCGCAACTGCAGTCGCGGCTTCCGCCGCTGCCACGGAAGCCGGTTCGGCACCTGCCACCATTTCCATCGATGATTTCGCCAGGCTCGACCTACGCATCGGCAAGGTCGTGGCCTGCGGGTTCGTCGAAGGCTCCGACAAGCTGCTGCGCTTCGAACTCGACGCCGGCGAACTGGGCAAGCGCCAGATCTTCTCCGGCATCCGCGCCAGCTACGGCGAACCGGAGGCGCTGGTGGGGCGCAGCGTGGTGTTCATCGCCAACCTCGCGCCGCGCAAGATGCGCTTCGGCCTGAGCGAGGGCATGATCCTCTCGGCCGGCTTCGACGCCGGCAAGCTGGCGCTGCTGGACGCCGACGCCGGCGCCGAACCCGGCATGCCGGTGCGGTAAAGCCGGGATTGGGGATTGGGGATTCGCAACAGCAGCGTAGGGCGGGTCTTGACCCGCCGCTCCTCCGATCCACGGCCAGCACCATAGGTCGGGTCTCGACCCGCCCTGCGCAGTCCACACCTGTCGACCATGCCTGCCCACGCCACCCGTGACCTCGTCGAACGCCTCGACCGCCTGCTGCCACAGACGCAGTGCGGCCAGTGCGGCTTTGACGGTTGCCGGCCCTACGCCGAAGCGATGGCGGCGGGACAGGCCGGCGTCGACCGCTGCCCGCCCGGCGGCGACAACGGTGCGCGTGCGCTGGCGCGCGTGCTGGGAGTCGAGGCGCAGCCCTACGACCGCAGCCGCGGCACGCACAAGCCGCCGCAGGTCGCGCTGGTCGTGGAAGCCGACTGCATCGGCTGCACCAAGTGCATCCAGGCCTGTCCGGTGGACGCCATCATCGGCGGATCGAAGCACATGCACGTGGTGCTCGAACCGCTGTGCACCGGCTGCGAGCTGTGCGTGCCGGCCTGCCCGGTGGACTGCATCGTGATGCTGCCCGTGGCCTGACGCTCAAGCTTCGACCGCGATGCCACCGTCCGACAGCAGGCGCCGCAGCGGATCGAGCCGGTCGCCGTAGCGTTTCCAGCGTTGCACGGAGTCGCGGTTCATGCCCGAGCGCACCTGGACCGCGCTGGCCGTGGCGACCGGTGCCTGGTTGTGCTCGAAGTGCAGGCAGGCGTCCTCCCACGGCAGGCCGCAGAAGCCGAGCAGTTCACGCGTCGTGCGCGCCTGGTCATCGACCAGCGCCTCGTAGTGCAGCTCCAGGATCCGTCCCGGCATCCGCTGCCGCCAGAAGGCCATCAGTGCGTCGAATTGCAGGTAGTAGCGGCCGGTGTCGAGCAGGTCCAGCGCGTAGCCGTAATCGGGCAGCCCGGGCGCGAATGGCTGCCGGAAGTTGCTCAGGCAGGTGTCCATCGGGTTGCGGCGCAGGCAGATGATCTTCGCGTTGGGCAGCGCGCGCGCGATGAATCCGATGTGGAGAAAGTTGTGCGGAAGCTTGTCGACGAAGCGCGGCGTCCGGCCGGTGCCCACCGCCCGCGTGCCTTCGACGTAGGCGCGGCCCAGCCCTTCCCAGTCGCGGAAACCGGGATCAAGGTTCGCCAGCACGCCGGCGAGCGAACGGCCGGAGCGGCCCCCGGCGTTCCACAGCGCGATGCCGAAGTCGGCCAGCTCACCGGCCGAATGGACCTGGCTGTGCATCGACAGGATGCGGTCGGTGAGCGTGGTCCCGGAGCGCGGCATCCCCAACACGAAGACGGGTTCGGCGCTGTCGTATCCCGATGCCTCCGCCGCTGGCCGGTCGTCGAACCAGCGCCGCACCGCGGCGAACATGGCGGCATCGCGTTCGGTGGACGGCCCTTCCCGCTTCCGCTGCGCCGCCTTGCCCCGGGTGTAGTGATCGAAGGCACGGGGATAGTCGCCCAGGTCTTCCAGCTCCTTGCCGAGCGCCATGTGCAGGTACAGTTGCGCGTCGGTGTCGTCGGGGTGGCTTGCAATCTGTTCGGCCAACGCCTGCAGGTGGTTGTGCTCCGGCGTGCATCTGCGCAACTGCGCCAGGGCCAGGTAGCCACGCCAGTAGCCCGGATCAGCAGCGATGCAGGCTTCGTACTCGCGCTGCGCGGCATCGAGGTCGCCGTGGACCATGTGCGAGGTGGCGAGGTTGAAGCGGAAGCCCGCATGCCCCGGCACCAGCGCGCAGGCACGCCGGTAGGCCTCGATCGCCGGCCCGTGCGCGTTGGCGCGGCTGTAGACGCTGCCCAGCGTGTCGAGCGTGACCGCGTCCGCGCCGGCCAGCGCCATCGCGCGGTCGGCCGCTGCGATCGCTTCCGCATGCCGGTGCCCGATGGACAGCGCCCGCGCGTACTGCGCGAGGTATCCGGGCTGGGCCGGATCGTGGCCGGCCGCCTGGCGCAGGTGGTTGATCGCCCGCGGCACCTGCTGCATCTGCAGCGCGGCGACGCCCGCGATGTAGTGCACGCCGCCGTGACCGCGCGCATGCGGCGCCAGGACTTCCGCAAGGCGCTGCGCCAGCGGCCAGTCGCCGCGGTCAAGTGCCGCCGCGGCCTGCCGGTACAGTTCGCGGGGATCGGTACCCCTCCCCGTCGGACGGTTCATTACCTGCCGTCCGCGGGCCCCGGGCACGCCGAGCACACGCGCTCGACCGTGTAGCCCTTCGCGCGCATCTTCTCCACCACGCCATCCTCGCCGAGCAGGTGCAGCGCGCCGACCACGACGAGCGTGTCGTCGGTGCCGGGCTCGGCGAGCATCTGCTCGATCTTCGGCAGCCAGGCCTCGTTGCGCTCGACGTTGATGTGCTGGTACAGCTTCGGGAAGCGTTCGCGCATGTCGGTGGCCATCTCGTCGCGGATCGCGTCGGCGTCACCGGCGCGCCAGTACGCGTGCAGGCGCTGGAGTTCGTCGCCCTCCGCCTGCGTCAGCGCCTCGTCGAGGAACTGCAGCTGTTCCTCCCGGTCCATGCCGTCGAGGAACGCGATCTGCTGCGCGCCGGTCTCGAAACCGCCGGTGCGCTTGCCGGCGAAACGCGCCGCGTCGATGAAGTGCTGGTCGAGGCCGAGTTTTGGATCCAGCCCCTGCCGGGTCATCTCGGTCATGCTGATCATCAGGCCGACGAACCACGGCTCGAACATCTGCAGCCGTTCCGGCGTCAGTCCGGACGCCTGCAGCTTCTGCGCGTTCGCGTCGAGCCAGGCCTGCAGGCGCCCGGCGGTCGCCGGCGGCAGCTCGCTGTCCAGGCGGGTGCCGTCAGTGCGCACGGCGGCCTGCATCATCTGCAGGCCCAGCTGCGGGGAGTTCATTTCCTCCGGCGGCATCTCGAACACCACCGCCTCGGCGTCGGCGAACGCCTCGTTGGCATCGCGCGAAAGCGGATAGTCGTCCGGCTTGAGCAGGTGGAACGAGCCGAGCAGGTAGACCGCGTTGTCCTCGTCGGACACCTTCCACAGCAGCGGCACGGGCGGGTCGCCGGGCGGCACGAACACGACGTCCTGCGCCGGCACGGGCGCAGCCGGCGCGGGCGCCTGCGCGCAGGCGAGGCCGGACACGATGGCGAGGACGACGGCGGCAAGCCAGCGGCCGTGCTTCGGCGGGTTCTTCCTTTCGAACTGCATGCGTGGGTCCTGTCGGGTGTGGGGCCTCAGTGGGCCGAGCCGGCGTACTTCTTCTCGCCGGCGGTGACCGCCAGGTCCAGGCGGTTCTCCGGCGGCGGCAGCGGGCAGGTCGCGAACGGGGTGAACGCGCACGGCGGGTTGTAGGACTGGTTGAAGTCGATCACGACGTTGCCGTCGGCGTCCGGCGGATCGGCGTACAGGAAGCGCCCCGCGCCGTAGCTGCCGTGGCCGTTGGTGCGGTCGGCGAACACCAGGAACAGGTTGCCGTCGCCTTCGTCCAGCGCGTCGATGCGCCAGGTCTTGCCATCGCGCTCGAACTCCACCGCGCCGGGGCTGGGTTCGTCGTTGATCGAACCGATGATGTCGGCCACCGGGATGGTCTTGCCCGGCGGGTTGGGCACGAACCTGCCGCGGATCTTCCACGACGGATCGGCCGGCCAGTACTCCAGGCCCGCGAACTGCGTGCGCGTCTCGGCATCCGCATGCTTGACCCGCAGCGCGCGACGGCCATCGCGCACGATGACGGTGACCAGGCCCTTGCCTTCGTCGAAGCCGAGCACGCTGGGCGTTTCCGAGGTGTCGTCGTGCAGCTCGACGCGGCCGGTGACGGGCGTGTCGTCCACGGTCACGGCGACGCCCTTTTCGGGCGTGAAGAACACCCGCTCGCCGTCCTGCTCCAGCAGGCCGAGCTTCGGCGGTCCCTTGGCGAGGCGGATGCCGCTGCCCTCGTCGCTGCCGATGAAGTGTGCCTTGAGCTCGATCCAGTGCAGGCCGACCAGGCTGGTCCAGCCGTCGGGCTTGCGCAGGCCTTCATCGCGGCGCGCGCGCCAGGCTTCCTCGTCGGCGATGAACTTCGGATCGGCTTGCATCGTGTCGTCTCCGGTCTGCGGCTGCGGCGAACCACCGCAGCCGGCAAGGGTGAGTGTGCAGCCGGCGAGCGCCAGCCCCAGGATCAATGGCTTGAACATCGTCAACGTCCTCGCAGGAACCAGCGGTCGATTTCCGGCAGGCTGAAGCGCGCCCAGGTCGGGCGACCGTGGTTGCACTGGCCCGAGCGCTCGGTGGCTTCCATCTCGCGCAGCAGTGCATTCATTTCCGGGATCGTCAGCCTGCGGTTGGCACGGATGGCGCCGTGGCAGGCCATCGTGGACAGCAGCTCGTCGCGCGCGGCGCGGATGCGCAGGCTTTCACCGTGCTCGCGCAGGTCGGCCAGCACGTCGCGCAGCAGCGCCTCAGTGTCGCCGTGCGCGAGCAGCGCCGGCACGCTGCGCAGCAGCAGCGATTGCGGACCGGTGCGCGAAACCTCGAAGCCGAGGTCGGCGAGCGTGGCGGCCTCGCGTTCGGCGACGTCGGCCTCGCGCTCGCTGACGGCAACGGTCTGCGGCACCAGCAGTGGCTGCGTGCGCAGGCCTTCGCCATCGTGCGCGTTCTTGAGTTTCTCGTAGCCGATGCGCTCGTGCGCGGCGTGCATGTCGACCACGATCAGGCCGTCGCCGGTCTCGGCCAGCACGTAGATGCCGTGCAGCTGGGCGATGGCGTAGCCCAGCGGCGGGGTGCGTTCGTCCTGCGTCGGCGGCAGCGCGGGCACCGGGCCGGCGCCCTGCCCGTCCACCGGCGCAACCGCGCTGGCCGGCGTCGCATACAGCTGTGCGTACGCGGAGCGGGCGTCGTCGACCCGCAGCGACAGATCGGCCTGCGGGCGATGCGCCGCCCAGGACGGCAACGGACCACCGGCCCCGGCCGGCATCCCGCCCGCCGGCTGCGAGGCACCGGTCGACACGGCCACGCCCATGCCGGCGCGCGTTTCAGCCAGCGCGTCATGCAGGGTGCGGTAGACGAAGTCGTGCACCAGCCGCGCATCGCGGAAGCGCACCTCGTGCTTGGCCGGATGCACGTTGACGTCGACCCGCGTCGGGTCGAGTTCGAGGAACAGCACGTACGCCGGCTGGCGGCCGTGGAACAGCACGTCGGCGTAGGCCTGCTTCACCGCGTGCGCGACGCTGCGGTCGCGGATGCTGCGGCCGTTGACGTACAGGTACTGCTGGTCGGCGCTGGCGCGCGAGTACACCGGCTGCGCGATCCAGCCGTGCAGGCGCAGGCCGGCGCCCTCGTGCTCGACGCGCAGCGCGTGCCTGGCGAACTCCTCGCCCAGCGTTTCGCCGAGGCGATCGCCGGACGACACGCCCGGCAGGCCCGGCTGGCCGTCGCCCTTGTAGCGGCGCGAGGGCTTGCCGTTGTGGCTGACGCGCAGCTCGACGTCCGGCCGCGCCAGCGCCAGCGAGCGCAGCCATTCCTCGATGTGGCCCAGTTCGGTGCGCTCGGCGCGCAGGAACTTGCGCCGCGCCGGCACGTTGTAGAACAGGTCGCGCACCACCACCGTGGTGCCGCGCTGGTGCGGCGTCGGCGCCGCTTCGCCCAGCTTGCCGCCGTCGACCTGCAGGCTGGTGCCGTGCACGTCACCGTCGCGGCGCGAGGACAGGACGAACCGGCTGACCGAGGCGATCGACGGCAGCGCCTCGCCGCGGAAACCGAGGGTGGCCACGGCTTCGAGGTCGTCGAGCGAGGCGATCTTGCTGGTGGCGTGCCGCGACACCGCCAGCGGCAGTTCATCGGGCGCGATGCCGGCACCGTCGTCGCGGATGCGGATCAGGCGCACGCCGCCTTCTTCGAGGTCGATGTCGACCCGGCGCGCACCGGCGTCGAGCGCGTTTTCGACCAGTTCCTTGACCACGGATGCGGGCCGCTCGACGACTTCACCGGCGGCGATCTGGTTGACGAGGGTGTCGGGAAGCTGCTGGATGCTCACCGGCGCAATGATAGCCGCGCCTGCCTGGTCCCGTGGGGAACGGCGCAAGCGCTCTTTGCCACGGATCGGAGCGGATCAAAGCAGATGGGGTAATGGCCTGGGCCAGGCACGGGACCATGCGCCAGCAGCCGGTCGACCGAAGCATCCCCAACGTGTCTTGTCCGTGCCAATCCGCGCAAATCCGCGGCAAGAACGCTTCTGCCTGGATCAGGGACTGCCGCCGGCTCCGGATTCGGCCTGCGCAGAGGCGCGCGCGGCGTACAGCGTGCCCGGCGGCGGCTGGCGCAGGAAGTAGGTGTCCACGCCGCGCAGGATCGCGCCGGCCAGCTTGCGCTGGTAGGCCGGAT
The DNA here is from genome assembly GCF_039537065.1 of Luteimonas lutimaris. Taxonomy (NCBI): domain Bacteria; kingdom Pseudomonadati; phylum Pseudomonadota; class Gammaproteobacteria; order Lysobacterales; family Lysobacteraceae; genus Luteimonas; species Luteimonas lutimaris. Next base: position 434,656 of record NZ_BAAAZU010000004.1, read on the forward strand.
CGGTGAGCAGGCGTTCCTCGGTGGGATTGGAGATGTAGGCGGTCTCGACCAGCATCGCCGGCATGTCCGAGGTGCGCAGCACGGCGAAGTTGGCGCGCTCCACGCGGCGGGTGTTGCCGACGGTGCCAAGGCTGTCGAGCACGTGGCGCGCGGCGTCCTCGGAGGCCTTCATGTGGCCGCTCTGTGTGAGGTCGAGCAGCACCGAGGCCAGGGTATTGCCGGCCTGCGGCATGCGCCCGCCGATCAGGTCGGCCGCGTTTTCCTTGTCGGCCAGCCAGCGCGCGCGCTGCGAAGACGCGCCCTTGAGCGAGAGCACGTACACCGAGGCGCCCGATGCGCTGCGGTTCTCGGCGGCGTCTGCATGGATCGAGACGAAGATGTCGGCCTTGGCCGCACGCGCCAGTTGCGCGCGCCGGTTGAGCGGGATGAACACGTCCTTGTCGCGGGTCAGGTAGGCCTTCAGCCCGGGCGTGGCGTTGACCTGCCTGGCCAGTTCGCGGGCAACGGCGAGGGTGACGTCCTTCTCCCGGCGACCGCTCTTGCCGATCGCGCCGGGGTCCTGCCCGCCGTGGCCGGCGTCGATGGCGACGACCAGCGTCCGCCCGGCACCCTGGCGGACGGTCGGCGGCTTCGGCGCGACGCCGGGCGCGTCGGCCGGCACCTGCGGGGGGTTGACAGGCGTCGGCACGCCGGTGGCGATGCGGGTCGGCACGCCGGTGGCGATGCGGGTCGGCACGCCGGTGGCGACGGTGCCGGACGCCTGCGGCGCTGCCTGTGCCGGAGTCGGAGCAGGCTGCGGCTGCGACTGCGGCACCTGCGCCTGCGCCTGCGACGGAGGCGGCGCAGCCTGCCGGGTCACGGCGGCGGGGGGCGGGCTGGACGGCCGCGTCGTCGAGGCGATCAGCCGCGAGGTCGCCGCGGCCGAAGCAAGGGCCGGGTCGGCCGGCTGCGGCGTGGGCTGCGGCGCGGCGGGCGTGGGTGCCGGGCTGGACGCGGCGGCGCCGGCGGCCGGCGTCGAAGCCGCGGCGGCGATGCGCGCGATCGGATCGCCGCCGTTGTCGCCGGGCCATTCCACCACCAGCCGGGTCCCGTCGGGGCCGGCCTCGAAGTGGGGCTTCAGCGCCACGACCGGGGCGTGCAGGTCGAACACGATGCGGGTCACGCCCGGCTCCGGATGGCCGGCACGGACATCCTTCACCAGTCCGGCAGCGGCCGGGAGCTTGAAATCGCGCGGCAGCTGCGCGCCCGGCAGGTCCACCACCAGGCGGTCCGGGTTGGACAGGCTCAGGAGCTTGTATTCGACCCGGGTATCGAGGCTGATCTCGGCACGGGTCCCCGTCGCCGCGGTCGAAACACGCAAGTTGTTGATTTCAGAGGCGTGCGCGAGATTCCAGCAGAGCGCCGCCAGCAGCGCCGCGCCGAGAATGACTTGCTGGAAGGAGATCCCCTTGACTCGCATGTCGCGTAGTCAAGCACCAGATTCCCGGATTTGCAAGTATTTTTTCCTTATATATCCGGGGCATGCGGGACCTTGCTACGGGTTCGATTCAGGAAAGCCCTGCAAGTCGCCATGATCGACCAGCCGGGCCAGCCACGCAGCACCCTCCGCCCCCGGCGCCCGCAGCCGCACGGTCCTGCCCTCGCCCGCCACCGCCAGTTCCACCAGCAGGTCGGGCGCCGGCAGCGCGCCGGCGCCGCGTTCAGGCCATTCCACCAGCCACAGCACCGCGCCGGCCTCGTCCAAGCCGAGGAATTCCAGCTCGCCGGCGCCGCCGATCCGGTACAGGTCCAGATGCAGGGCCTCGCCGCCGGGAACCGGGTAGCGCTCGACCAGCGTGTAGGTCGGGCTGCGGATCGGCCCCTCGACGCCCAGCGCCCGCAGCCAGGCGCGCGCCAGCGTGGATTTGCCGGCGCCGAGGTCGCCGGACAGGTGGACCACGGCGGTCGCCGGCCGGGTGGCGGCCAGCGCGCGGCCCAGCACGTCGGTGGCGTCGGCGTCGGGCAGGAAGCGTTCGATCATCGTCTCGCTCATGGGTTGGCCAGCCGCCGCAGCGGGGCGAACAGGTCGGACGGCAGCAGGCCGCGTTCACCGCCGTCGCGCGCGGCGGCATCGCCCGCGGCGCCGTGCAGCAGCGCGCCGCAGCAGGCGGCGTCGAACGCGTCCAGCCCCTGCGCGCGCAGCGCGGCAATGACACCGGTCAGCACGTCGCCCATGCCGCCGACGGCCATGCCGGGGTTGCCGGCGTCGATGATGCGCGGCCTGCGGCCGGGCGCGGCGACCACGGTGCCGGCGCCCTTGAGCACGACCACGCAGCCGTATCGCTCGCACAGAGCCGCGGCGGCAGCGCGGCGATCGCCCTGCACGTCCACGGTCGACGTGGACAGCAGCCGCGCCGCTTCGCCCGGGTGCGGGGTAAGCACCGTGTCCACGCGCAGCGTGCGCGGCGCCGCGGCCAGCAGGTTGAGTGCATCGGCGTCGATGACCAGCGGCGCATCGCCGTCGACCAGCGCGGCGAACAGTTCGCTGCCCCACGCATCCTGGCCCAGACCCGGACCGACTGCGACGACATCGGCCGCCGCATGCAGGCCGGCCAGCTCCCGCGCAGATTCCATCGCGTGCGCCATTGCTTCCGGTCGCCGCGCCAGCAGCGCGGGAACGTGCGCGGCACGCGTCGCCACGTCGACCAGCCCGGCGCCCGTGCGCAGCGCGGCCCCGGCGCACAGCAGCACCGCGCCGCCCTTGCCATGGTCGCCGCCGACGCACAGCACGCGGCCGGACTCGCCCTTGTGCGAATTGCGCCCGCGCGGGCGCAGGAAGCCGGCCAGCGCGCGCGCGTCGAGCGCCTCGGCGATGGCTTCGCCCGGCGGCAGGATGTCGTCGTCGATCCCGAGCGTCGCCAGCTCGCGCGCGCCGACATGTTCGAGCGCCTGGCCGGTCGCCAGCCCCGCGTGCGCGCCGAGGAACTGCAGCGTGCGCATCGCCCGCACAGCGACCCCGAGCACGCAGCCGCTGTCGGCATCCACGCCGCTGGGCGCGTCGAGCGCGAGCACGGGCAGTGCCGCGTCGTTGATCGCGGACACCAGCGCGGCCGCGCCGCCGTCCGGCGCGCGCTTCAGGCCGATGCCGAACAGCGCGTCGACGACCACGTCGGCTTCGCCCAGTGCACCGGCGAACGTCCCGATCCCGCCGCCCGCCTCCCGGTATTCGCGTTCGGCGCGTATCGCCACGTCGCCGCGTGGTTCGTGCCCCGGCAGTCGCAGCACCCGCACCGGACGCCCGGCCTCGCGTGCGTGCCGCGCCAGCACATGGCCGTCGCCGCCGTTGTTGCCCGGCCCGCAAACGACGACCAGCCGCTGCGCCTGCGGCCAGTGCGCCAGCACGCAGTGCCATGCGGCCAGCCCGGCGCGCTGCATCAGCACGAAATTATCCCCCAGCCGCGTCGCGGCGCGGGTTTCCGCACTGCGCAGCGCGGCGTTGTCGAACAGGGGAAGGCGGCCGCTCATCGGCGCGATTCTATACTTGCGCCACCGTGTCCCAGTCCCCTGCCAGCCCTCCCGCCCCCGACCCCGCCGCGCTTGCCCTGCGGATCCGCGCGCTCGCGCGCGAAGCCGGGTTCCAGCGTTGCGGCATCACCGGCATCGAGCTTGGCGAGGACGAACAGCACCTGCGTGACTGGCTCGCACAGGGGCTCTACGGTTCGATGGAGTGGATGGCCCGCCACGGCGACAAGCGCTCGCGCCCCGCCGAACTGATCCCCGGCACGCTGCGGGTGGTCTCGGTGGGCCTGGACTACGGCCGCAACGACGACGACAGCGCCTGGGACACGCTTGCCGAGGGCGAGCGCGCCTACGTCGCCCGCTACGCGCTCGGCCGCGACTACCACAAGCTGATGCGCAACCGGCTGCAGAAGCTGGCCGACCGCATCGCCGAAGAAGTCGGGCCGTTCGGCCACCGCGTGTTCGTCGATTCGGCGCCAGTGCTCGAACGCGCACTGGCGCGCAACGCCGGGCTGGGCTGGATCGGCAAGCACACCTGCCTGATCGACAGGGACGGCGGCTCCTGGTTCTTCCTCGGCGAGATCTACCTCGACCTGCCGCTGCCGGTCGACCCGCCGGCCAGCGGGCACTGCGGCACCTGCACGCGCTGCATCGACGTCTGCCCCACCGGCGCGATCACCGCGCCGCACCGGCTCGATGCCCGCCGCTGCATTTCCTACCTGACCATCGAGCACGAAGGCAGCATCGACGAAGAGCTGCGGCCGCTGATCGGCAACCGCATCTTCGGCTGCGACGACTGCCAGCTGGTGTGCCCGTGGAACAAGTTCGCGAAGAAGACCGACGAACCCGACTTCCGCGCGCGCAACAACCTCGACCGCGCCACGCTGGCCGAGCTGTTCGCATGGACGGAAGAAGAATTCCTGCAGCGCACGGAAGGCTCCGCAATCCGCCGCAGCGGGCACGCGCGCTGGCTGCGCAACATCGCCGTCGCGCTGGGCAACGCCCCGACGACGCCCGACGTGATCGCCGCGCTGCAGTCGCGACGCGACGCGCCCGACCCGGTCGTTCGCGAACACGTGCACTGGGCGCTGGCGCGGCACGGTGCTGCCGCCGCGTCGTGACGCCCCGCGGGATCAGCGCGGTTCGACCGCCTGCCCGTCCGCGTCCATCGGTTCCGCGGGCGACGCGGGCGCTGCAGGTCCCGGCGCATCCTCCACCGGCAACGGCTGCACCGGCTCCGGCAGCGGATCTCCACTGCGCCCGATGACCCCGTCGACGCCGTCGACGACCTTGCCGGTGGCCTGCCTGGCCAGGTTCGAGGGGTCGACCACTTCCTCGATCCGCTTCCCGTCGAAGTCCGGGCCGAACACGTAGAACAGGTCCGGCACCGTCGGCCAGCCCATCTGCGGCGCGGCCCACCAGTACACGGCCACCACCACCACGACGGCCAGCACGGCCTTGATCGCCACGCCGACCAGCTTGTACGCCAGGTACAGCGCCAGCGGTACCAGCAGCAGCGCCAGCCAGCTCACGCGGCGGCCTCCGCGCCGTCGACCAGCGGGGCCAGCGCGGGATCGAGCGCGACGCGCCCGTCGAACACGAAGCAGCGACCGTCGTAGCCGTGTCCGCCAACCTGTTCGAAATAGCCCAGGATCCCGCCGTCGAGCTGCAGCACGTTGTCCATGCCGTCCGCGCGCATCCACAGCGCGGCCTTTTCGCAGCGGATGCCGCCGGTGCAGAAGCTGACCACCGTGGCATCGCGCAGCGCGTCACGGTGCGGCGCCAGCGCCTCGGGCAGTTCGGTGAAGTTGTCGATCGGCAGCGCCAGCGCGCCGGCGAAGCTGCCATGCGCGACTTCCTCGCGGTTGCGGGTGTCGAGCAGCACCAGCCGCCGGCCGGCATCGTCGTGTCCGTCCGCGATCCAGCGCGCCAGGTCCACGGGCGCGACGGCCGGCGCGCGGCCTTCCAGCGGCGAGGTCTTTTCGCGGCGGAAGCTGATGATCTCCGGCTTGACCTTGACCTTCAGCCGCGCGAACGGCTGCGTCGCACTGCGGCTGTACTTCACCTGCAGGCCGGCGAAGCGCAGGTCGGCGCGCAGCCGGGCCAGGAACTGCCCGATCCCGCCGTCGGCGCCGGCCAGGAACAGGTTGATCCCTTCCGGCGCGACCAGCACCGTGCCCAGCAGCCCGCCGGCGGCGGCCGATTCGCGCAGGCTCGCGGCCAGCGCGTCGGGATCGTCGACGGCGGCGAAGTGGTAGGCGGCGATGTTGGTGACCATGCGCGCATTCTACGGAAGCACCGGCCCGCGGGCCGGCGCGGCCTACACTATGCGCCCGCATCCCCTCCCCGTTGGCCGCATGGCGCTCAAATCCACCGTCTACAAGGCAGAACTGCAGATCAGCGACATGGACCGGCACTACTACGCCACCCATGCGCTCACGCTGGCCCGGCATCCGTCCGAAACCGAGGAACGGCTGATGGTGCGGCTGCTGGCGTTCGCGCTGCACGCCGACGACGCGCTGGCCTTCGGCCACGGGCTGTCCAGCGACGATGAACCCGACCTGTGGCGCAAGTCGCTGGATGGCGAAATCGAGCTGTGGATCGACCTCGGCCAACCCGACGAATCGCGCATCCGCAAGGCCTCCGGCCGCGCGCGCGAGGTAGTCGTGGTCAACTACGGCGGGCGCAGCGCCGACATCTGGTGGGACAAGCATCGCGCCGCGCTGTCGCGCATCGACAACCTCACCGTGCTCGACATCGACGATGCCACGGTGGGCGCGCTGGTCGCGCTCGCCAACCGCACGATGCGGCTGCAGGCCATGGTGCAGGACGGCCAGTTCGAGCTGTATGGCGACGGCGGGTCGCTGACGGTCGAGTCCCGCGTGCGCATGGCGCCCGCCGCCCGGTCGCACTGACGCGATGGCCGAAGCGTTCGACGTCGTGGTGGTCGGCGCCGGCGCGGCCGGGCTGATGTGCGCGATGACCGCCGGGCAGCGCGGACGGCGGGTGCTGGTGGTCGAACACGCCAACAAGCCCGGCAAGAAAATCCTGATGTCCGGCGGCGGGCGCTGCAACTTCACCAACATCGGCACCGGCCCGGCGAACTTCCTTTCCGCCAACCCGCACTACTGCAAATCGGCGCTGGCGCGCTACACGCCCGCGGATTTCATCGCGCTGGTCGAGCGCCACGGCATCGCGTACCACGAGAAGGAACTGGGGCAGCTGTTCTGCGACGAGTCCTCCAAACAGGTCGTGCGCATGCTGCTGGACGAATGCGGGGCAGCCGGCGTGCGGATCGAGATCGGCTGCGGCATCGAGGATGTGCGGGCGCGCGATGAAGGCGGCTTCGCGCTGCGCACGGCGCGCGGCACGTTCCACGCGGAATCGCTGGTGGTCGCCAGCGGCGGGCTGTCGATCCCGAGCATGGGCGCCAGCGGCTTCGGCTACCGGCTCGCGCAGCAGTTCGGCCACGTGGTGCTGCCCACGCGCGCGGGACTGGTGCCGCTCACGCTCAGCGGCACGCACCTGGAGCGGCTGCAGGACCTGAGCGGCGTCTCGCTGCCGGTCGAGGCCTCGTGCAACGGGCAATCGTTCCGCAACTTCATGCTGCTGACCCACCGCGGCCTGAGCGGGCCGTCGATCCTGCAGATTTCCTCGTACTGGCAGCCGGGTGATGCACTGCGACTGGACCTGCTGCCCGGCGCAGATGCCGAAGCCTTCCTGCGCGCGCAGCGCCAGGCACGGCCGGCCGCCGAGCTCAGGACCGTACTGTCCGAACAGCTGCCCAAGCGCTTCGCCCAGCGCCTGTGCGAAGCGTGGCTGCCGAACCGCCCGATGCGCCAGTACGGCGAGCGCGAGCTGCGCGACATCGCCGCGCAGCTGCACCACTGGCCGGTCACCGCCAGCGGCACCGAGGGTTACCGCACCGCCGAAGTCACGCTCGGCGGCGTGGACACGCGCGAGCTGTCGTCGGCGACGATGGAATCCCGGCGCGTGCCCGGCCTGTACTTCATCGGCGAAGTCGTGGACGTCACCGGCTGGTTGGGTGGCTACAACTTCCAGTGGGCGTGGGCCTCGGGCCACGCCGCGGGGGAAGTCGCGTGAGCTCGCTGGCGGTGGTCGGCGGCGGGCCGGCGGGGCTGATGGCCGCGGAAGTCGCGCGCGCGGCGGGCGTGGAGGTCGACCTGTTCGAGGGCAAGGGCTCGGTCGGGCGCAAGTTCCTGATCGCGGGCAAGGGCGGACTCAACCTCACCCATTCCGAGCCGATGCCCGGGTTCGCAAGGCGCTACCGCGGGCGCGAGCGGGAAGTCGCGGGATGGCTGCGCGACTTCGACGCCGACGCATTGCGCGCATGGGCGCGGGGCCTGGGCGTGGAGACGTTCGTCGGTACGTCCGGACGCGTATTCCCGTCCGACCTCAAGGCCGCGCCGCTGCTGCGTGGCTGGGTGCGGCGGCTGCGCGACCAGGGCGTGCGCTTCCAGGTGCAGCACCGCTGGCTGGGCTGGGACGACGCTGGCGCGCTGCGCTTCGTCACGCCCGATGGCGAGCGCACGGTCCGTGCCGACGCCACCGTGCTCGCGCTCGGCGGCGGCAGCTGGCCGCAGCTGGGCTCCGACGGTGCCTGGCAGGAGGTGCTGCGCGGGCGCGGCGTCGACGTCGCCCCGCTGCAGCCGGCCAACTGCGGCTTCGATATCGGCTGGAGCGAACACTTCGCCGAACGCCACGCGGGTGCGCCGCTCAAGCCTGTGGTCGCGACCTGGCGCGACGCCGCCGGCGTGGAGCAGTCGCGCCAGGGCGAATGCGTCGTGACGCACACCGGCATCGAGGGCAGTCTGGTCTACGCGCTGTCGGCCGACCTGCGCGAGGCCATCGCGCGCGACGGCAGCGCCCTGCTCCACCTCGACCTCGCGCCCGGCCGCACCGCGGCGCGGCTGCGCGATGCACTGGCCGCCCCCCGGCGCGGCCGCAGCCTGGGCGAACACATCCGCCGCCACACAGGGCTCTCGGGCGCCAAGGCCGGGCTGCTGCGGGAAGTGCTGGACCACGACGCGATGCAGGATCCCGGCACGCTTGCGGCCACGATCAAGCGGCTGCCGCTGGCGCTGCACGCGCCACGCCCGATCGCCGAGGCCATCAGCAGCGCAGGCGGCGTGCGGATCGAATCGCTGGACGAGGCGCTGATGATTGCGCCGGGGCCCGGCGTTCCCGCCGGCACCTTCTGCGCCGGGGAAATGCTCGACTGGGAGGCGCCGACGGGCGGCTACCTGCTCACCGCCTGCTTCGCGAGCGGCAAGCGCGCGGGGGAAGGTGCGGTGGCGTGGCTGGCTGCGCGGGGCGCCGCGCCCGCCAGAGCACCATAGTCTTCGTCCGGCCCGTTTTTTCGCCGGATACGCGACCCGGACTGCGATCTCAGAGTTCGCGCCGGCTCGTGAACTCGCGCCGCAGCCCGGTCAGCGGGTCGACGAACGCAAGCCCGCGCGCCAGCAGCTTCAGCGGATGCGAGAAGTCTTCCACATCCGTTTCCAGAAGCCGCGGATAGACCGTGTCGCCGATGATCGGTGCGCCCAGCGCGGCCATGTGCACCCGCAGCTGGTGCTTCCTGCCGGTGACCGGTTGCAGGCGGTAGCGCCAGATGTCCTCGCTGCGGGCGATCACGTCGACGCGGGTCTCGCTGTTCGCCTCGCCTTCGACCTCGCACATGCGGAAGAACGGTTCCCCGCGCGCAAGCCGTGAACGGCGGACGCAGGGAAACGCAACGTCCGGCAGTGCCGGCGCCAGCGCCTCGTAGGTCTTGTCGATGGCGCGTTCGCGGAACAGTGCCTGGTAGCGCGCGCGGGTGCGGCGGCTGGCCGAGAACAGCACCAGCCCGGCGGTGGCGCGGTCGATGCGGTGCAGCGGCACCAGGTCCGCATTGCCCGACGTCCGGCGCAGGCGCGCGAGCAGCGTTTCGGCGACGTGGCGCCCGGCCGGCACCACCGGCAGGAAATGCGGCTTGTCGACCACCCAGAGGTCGTCGTCGGCGTGGAGCACGGTCTCGCGGAACGGGATCGGCGCCTCGCCGGCCACCTCGCGGAAGTAGCGCAGCTCCAGCCCGACGCGATACGGATCCGTCGCCGACAGCGCGCGTCCGTCGCGATCCTGCACCCTGCCGCGCGCGAACCGGTCCAGCCACTGCGCGCGGGGAATCGCGGGGAACCGCGCGCACAGGCCGTCGAGGAGCGTCGGCCAGTGGCCGGCCGGCAGCTGCAGGCGGCTCGCCGCCACGCCCGCATCGCCGTCCACGTGGCCGGCGCCAGTCACCGCGGGCGCGACGCCGCGCTCAGGACCCGGACTTGCCGCGGTACTCGGCCATGCCGCACAGGCCGACGTCGGTCGCCGAACCGGCCGGCAGTCCCTCACCGCTCAGCGCCAGCAGCTTGACCACCTCGACATCGCCGTCCATGACCCGGGCGATCGCCAGGTGGCCGGTCTTGAGCGTGCCGCACAGCGCCTGGTCCGGTGCATCGGTCGGCGGGGTTTCGTCGATCACGTGGCGCAATTCCACCTGCTGGCGTGGCTCGATCATCATCGCGTCGGCGAAGCGCGCATCGGCGGTGAAGCGGTCGTCGCCGTTGACCAGGGCCACGCGCTCGGTGCTGAAGCTGGCGCCGTTGGCGCCTTCGATCGCGCCGTCGGTGATGGTCAGTGCACCGGTCGCCGACTCGGCAACGGCGTTGGCCGGCGCGAATTCACCCAGTACAACCGCGCGCAGCGTCGGCGGCGCGGCGCGTTCGGCCGGCGCGGCCGTCGGGTCGTGCTGTGGAATCGCCGGCGGCGCCGGCGCGGTGTTCGCTTCCGGCTGGTCCGCGGGCGCGGACGCCGGTCCGCCCTGTGAACAGGCGGCAAGCAGCAGGACGGAGGCTGCGAGTATCGACAGCGCGAGGCTGCCGCGGTTGGAACAGGACATGGATGCGATCCCCGGGGATGCGATGGCGCAGTGCGCGACCGGTCATTTTAGGCGTGGAAATGTTCAACCGGCGTTAGCCGGCCCGTGCGCGCCGGCAGGTCCACGCCGCGCGCGACGCGCGGCACTGCTGGCGGACGCGGCACGTTGCCACGCCCCCGCTGCCTGCCCAACCCGGGGTTTGCCCGGATTGCGGAACCCAGCTCAATGGTGCAGCAGCCACACCGGCAGCGCGACCAGGCCGAGCAGGAACACGATCGCCAGCAGCGTCAGCGCCACCCGCAGCGGCTGTTCGCGGACGACGTCGGCGAAGGTCTCGGCGGTGCCGTCGCGCACGGCCTGCTCGTGCTCGGCGCGGACACGGGCCTGGCGCTGCTTCTGGTAGCCGGCCATCAGCCGCTTGGCCTCGGCGATGTCGGCGTCGTTCTCCACCCAGATCCCGCCGTGCGAAATCCCCCAGCGGCTGGGTCTGGTTTCGTAGAAGGCGATCGCGTTTTCCTCGAGGAACGCGCGCACGTCGGCCGCTTCGTCCTCGAGTACGTTGCGCAGGTTCAGCAGCAGTTTGGCCATGCGCCATTCTATCGTGCGGGGCTCGGCCCGCCGGCGCCGCGACGTCAGGCGCGGGAGGAACGGCCCGACGCAGGCTTGCGGTCCGCCGAGCCCGCATCCTGTCCGGGCCGGCCTTCACCCACGACCTGCAGCCGCGCCCGCGACCCGGCATCGCCCTCGAACACCGATACCCGGTTGCGCCCCTCGCGCTTGGCGGCGCCCAGCGCCTTGTCCGCGTGCGAGAGCATCCGCGCCAGGTCGTGGCCGGAGCGCGAGGATGCGGTCACCCCGAAGCCGGCGGTGACGATGAACCGTTGGCCGGTCGGCCGCGAATCCAGGCCCGCGATGCGCACCCGGCAGGCCTCCGCGACGCTCCGGGCGGCGCGCAGGTCGCGGCCCGGCAGCAGGATCGCGAACTCCTCGCCGCCGATGCGGCCGACGTGGTCGCCCCGCCGGCAAAGCGTCCGGCACTGTCCGGCGACCTGCCTGAGCACCCAGTCGCCGGTGTCCTGGCCGAAACGGTCGTTGATCGATTCGAAGCGGTCGAGGTCGAACACCACCAGCGCCACGTCCCCGCCCGTGCGCTCCGCCTGCAGCAGCGCCTGTGCCGATTGCCGGAGGAAGTGCTGGCGGTTGCCAAGTCCGGTCAGCGCGTCGGTTTCCGCCATGCGCCGCAGCGACACCTGCAGGCGCCGGGCCTTGAGTGCCCAGTAGCCCAGCGAACCGGCCAGCACCACCAGCAGCAGCACCAGCAGGCGCCGCGACTGGGCCTGCTGCCTGTCGACGCGCTCCTGCAGCGCGCCGGGCAGCCAGTCCAGGTCGAGCAGGCGCTGGCTGGACGCCACGTCCGCGGCATGGATCGCATCGGCCCCGTGCAGCGGCCGGCCGGGTCCGGAACCCGATGCAGCCTGGGCCATTGCCGCGCCGGAGAGCAGCACGGCCGCGACGACGTACAGCATGCACACGACCACGCGCCGCCTGCGGGCGCCGGGCATCGCGCCCCCGCCCATGCATGACACGCTTCCCCCCGCTGTCGCCATGGCGATCCCCGATTACCGGCCGGAATCTAGCAGTGGACCGGAGACCGCGCAAAACCGCCGCCGGGAGATGGCCCACGGCGGATCGTCAGCGCTTCTCGTTCACCGCGCGCCGCAGGTTGGCGCGGGCGCGGGCGTCGTAGCGTTCATGGAAGAAGTCGCTCAGGTAGATCCGCGGCCTGGCGAGCAGCGCCTTGAGGAAACGGCGGCGGTTGAGCCGGAACAGCCACGCCGGGACGGTGCCGCGGTATTCGGTGGCGATCCCCCGGTCGTAGGCGTCGAAGACCGCAGGTTCGGCGCCCAGGATCGCCATGTCGCAGTCCAGGAAATGGCGGGTGTCGTCGGCGACCGCATCGTCGCCGAAATCATCCGGCGCGAGCTTTCCGTGGCGCGCGGTCAGTTCGATCAGCATGGCCACGCGCGACGCATCGATGCCGGCGTCCGGCAGCCAGCGCGCGATCGCGGCGACGGCCATTTCCGCCGAACGCACCTCGTTGTCGCCGCGGCCGGCCTCGTACACGGCATCGTGGTAAAGCACCGCAAGGAAGGTTTCCACCGGCTGCGCCCAGCCGGGACCGGCGGCAACGTCGGCGTGGTGGCGCAGCACTTCGCGGACGTGGTCGAAGTTGTGGTACGCCCGCGGCGGCGTGGCGTACGCGGCTTCCAGCGCATCGGACTGGGCGTCGGGCAGGATCAGCGGCGCGGATTGCGGCATGGATGCGCACCAGGCGGGACGCCCCATCTTACGGCGCCACGCGCGCCGCGCCGGTGCGCGCGGCGATCCACGCGGCAGGTGGTAAAGCCCGCTTCAGGCCGATGGCGTAGCATGGCCGCGGCATCATGCTGTTTCGCGCGTTACGCCCGGCCGATTCCACGTCGCCGTCTCGCTCCCAGGTTCGCGCCGCATCCCCGCTCCCGGGATGCCCTCCACGGGGAGCGCCCATGCCGGGCTACGAGACCCATATCCGCACCCTTCGCCTGGGTGGCCACGACTACCGCATCCGTTCGCTGGTCGACCTGCAGCAGTTCGCCGATCCGGACCACCACGCGCAGCGCCTCGGCATTTCCTCCGCGCAATGGAGCCTGTTCGGCCACGTCTGGCCGGCCGGACGCCTGCTCGCCGAAGCCATGGCCACGCACGACATCGCGGGCAAGCGCATCCTCGAACTCGGCTGCGGCCTCGGGCTGGCGAGCCTCGTCCTGCGGCATCGCGGCGCCGACATCGTCGCCAGCGACTACCACCCGCTCGCTGAAACCTTCCTTGCCTACAACTCCGCGCTCAACGGCTTGCCCGCGGTGCCGTACCGCACCCTGCGCTGGGGCACGCCGAACGACAGCCTGGGCCGCTTCGACCTGGTCATCGGCAGCGACATCCTGTACGAGCGCGACCACGCGCAGCGCCTGTCCGCGCTCATGCACGAACACGCCCATCCGGTGGCCGAGGTCATGTTCACCGATCCGGGGCGCGGCAACAGCGCGCCATTTACCCGCGCGCTCGCCGCGCAGGGCTATGCGGTGTCGGAAATCCGCTGCCGGATGGACGAGCGCGACGTGGCGCCGTTCCGCGGGCGCCTGCTCCACTACTCGCGCGCAGGCGCCGCTGTCGCCACCGTGACTGCCGGGGCCACACTATGACCGTGGCGCGCGACACAGGCGGGGATCGCGACGCGGATTTCGATGGCGTCGACCCGTCCGTATCCTGCGACGCGTGCGACGCGGTCTGCTGCCGGCTGACGGTGGTGCTGATGCCGGAGGACCGCGTCCCGCGCCACCTCACCACCCGCACCGAACACGGGCTGGAGGTGATGGCGCGCGACGAGGAAGGCTGGTGCGTGGCCGTCGACCAGCACCGCATGTGCTGCTCGATCTACGAACAGCGCCCCGCGATCTGCAGGAAGTTCGCGATGGGCAGTGCGTACTGCCGCGACGAGCGCGCCACCTACCGCGCGCAGATGGCGAACGCGATCCCGCTGCAGCTGGTACCGCCGATAACACCGGGCTAACCCGGACTGGCGCACGCTCGCGGTTTGCGTGCGCCATTCCGCCACGACGCGGCGCGCGTGCCGCACACGCAGGACAGGAGCAGGCATCCGGATGGCCGACCAGAAGCAGAACCCCAGGGCCCGCATTCGCAGGAATACCCGGGAAAGCACCGACGCCGGCGCGCAGCGGCGATTGACCAGCGACCGCATTTCCGCCGACCTCGCGGCCTTCGAGAAGGCCGGCGGCCAGGTCGAGGTGCTGGGCGTGACCCGGGTGCTGAAGAAGGTGGACGAACCCGCCGCGGGCTGACGCCGCACGGGTTGCGGCCGGATTCAGGCCTTGCGCAGGAAGCAGGTCTTCAGCACCAGTCCCTTGATCTTGTCGGAGTTGCCTTCGATGTGCTCCGCATCGTCCTCGACCAGCCGGATGCCGCGGATCATCGTGCCCTGCTTGAGCGGGATCGACGATCCCTTGACCTTCAGGTCCTTGATGACCACCACGCTGTCGCCATCGGCCAGCTCGTTGCCGTTGCTGTCGCGCGGGCGCACCTGCGTGGCTGCGGCGTCGCCGTCACCGGACGCGGGCCACTCATGGCCGCACTCGGCGCAGACGAGGTTGTCGTCGTCGGGGTAGGTGATCTCGCCCTTGCACTGGGGGCACGGTGGCGTGGTGTCCATGACGGCGGCCTTGCTGGAAACGGCCGGTGATTATAGGTGCCCGCGACGCGCGCTTGCCGGGACTCAGCCGCCTTGTTGAAGCGCCTGCGCGGGGTCCTGCCCGGGATGGCGTTCGCGCCAGGCCGCGAGCTGCGCCTCGTAATGCGCCAGCTCTTCGGCATAGATGTCGAACACGCAGCGGTCGCAGCCGCTTTCGCAGCAGTCGAACGCCAGGGGTTTTTCCGGTGCGACCGGTGGCAGGTCGGGAGGCATGGCGGCCACGGCACTCAGCGCAGCTGGCTGTCCTTGCTGCCGCGCCGGTTGTAGCCGGCGGCCGACGCGCTGTTCTCGGCATCGCGCGCCTGCTGGCAGTCCACGCACAATCGCACGCCCGGTACCGCCCGGCGTCGCGCCTCGGGAATGTCCGCGTCGCACTCTTCGCAGTGCTTCAGACCCGGTCCCTGCGGGAGCTGGCTGCGCACGCGCTTGATCGCGTCCTTGACGGTCGCGTCGATCTGGTCCTGCACGGCGCCATCGCCTGCCCAACCGGTTGCCATGTCGCCTCCTGCAGCGCCGACGTATGAGGGAAATCAAGATATCGCGGTTCCCGCAGACAATATCAAGCCGGCGCGCCGCGGTGCATCGGCCGGTGCCGGCCGGTACCATGCAGGTCCGATTCCTCCAGCCCCGGACACTGAACGATGCCCCGACTGCGACTGCTCTGCGCCCTGGCCCTGTTTTTCGTCGCACCGGCCATGGCCGGCAGCTTTGCCGGCACCTCCGCCGGCGCTTCCTCGGCGGGCTCGTCGGCGTCCTCGGGAAGCACCTCCGGCTCCGACAAGGTCGTGTTGCAGGCGCGCGACGACGCGGCGGGATTCGTCGCCAGCGACGGACAGATCCGCGGCGCGATGCTGGAGGCCGCGCTGCGGCACCTGCGCGAAGTCGATCCGCGCGCGCGTGAGGCCAGCGACATGGCGCTGGCGCGGGCCATCCTGGCGCAGTGAGCCGGGGCGCCACCGGCGCCTGCCCGACTTTCCGCATGCGGCGCGCCGCGCCGTGGCTGGCGGCGTGGCTGCTGGCCTGCACCGCATCGCTGCACGCCGCGCCGCGTCTGCAGCTGCACGACGGTACGCTGACGCCACCGCAGGCCGCGGCCGCGCGGGAGATCCTCGATGAGGCCATGCAGCGCCTTCCCCCCACCTGGGCGGATGCGCTGGACCCACGCACCGTAGTCGAGTGGCGCGACGACCTGCCGCCCGATGTCCACGGCCGCGTGCGTGGCGACAGGTTGCTGCTGCGGCGCGCGCTGCTCGACGACTGGATCGCGCGTCCCGGCGACGCCGGCGATGACGATCCTGCGACCCGCGCCGCGCTGGCGGCCGTCATCCACGAACTCGCCCACGTCCACGACCGATCCCCGCATGGCCGGCTGTCTCGCGATCCGCGCCTGCTCGACCTCGCCGGCTGGCAGGTCGGCCCGCTGCGGTTCGGCCTGCGCCTGTCGCGCAACGCCTTTGTCGATCGCAGCCCCGACCGGTACGAACTCGAAAACCCGGCCGAATTCGTCGCGGTGAATCTCGAGCACTTCCTGCTCGACCCGGACTACGCCTGTCGCAGGCCGGCGCTGCATCGCTATTTCGCCGCGCATTTCGGCAGTGCGCCGCCGCAGGCCGACTGCGCGCCCGGCCTGCCCTGGCTGCAGCCCGATGCCGATGCCGACCAGCCGCCGCTGCTCGAACTCGACCCTGCGCGCGTCTACGCGGTCGACTACCTGTTCGCCGAAGGCAACGACCGCCCCATGAGCCGCTGGGGCCACGCCATGCTGCGGCTGGTGGTCTGCGCGCGCGGGCGCCCGCGCGGCCCGGACTGCCGCCTGGACCTGGCCGAGCACCGCGTGCTCTCGTTCCGCGCCTTCGTCGACGACGTACAGGTCTCCAGCTGGCGCGGGCTCACCGGCGACTACCCCTCGCGCCTGTTCGTGCTGCCGCTGCGGCAGGTGGTGGACGAGTACACGAAGGTCGAACTGCGCGGGCTGCAGTCGATTCCGCTGCGATTGTCCGGAGACGAGATCGCGCGGCTGCTCGAACGCGCCGCGCGCGTGCACTGGAGCTATGACGGCCGCTACCGCTTCATCACCAACAACTGCGCGGTCGAGACCTGGAAACTGCTGCACGACGGCGTACCGCGGCTGGCCGGCGAACGCCTGTCCAGCATCACGCCCAACGGCCTGCTGCGGAAACTCGCGCGTGCGGGGATCGCCGACACCGCGGTGCTCGACGACCCGGCAGCGGCGCTGCGCCTGGGCTACCGCTTCGCAGCGGCAAACGCGCGCTACCAGGCGATGTTCGACGTCGCCCGCAACGCGCTGGGGCTGCCGCAGCGGGGGGTCGAGGACTGGCTCGCCCTGCCCCCGGACCGGCGCGCGCCCTGGCTGGAACGCGCCAACCTGCGCGCCAGCGCCGCGCTGCTGCTGCTCGAGGAAGCCGCGCAGCGTCGCGAAGAGCTGCTGGCACGCGACGAACTCAAGCGCCTGCTGCCCGCTCGCGACGCGGCCGGCGAAGCATCGACCGGCGAAGCACGCGCGCACCTTCGCGCCGTGCTCGAACTCGAAGGCCTGCTAAGCCGCCCCGCCGCACTGCTGCCATCCGGCTACGGCCTGCCACAGCGAGCGGAGCGCGACGCGCTGGCCGCCGAAGCACTGCGGCAGACCGGGCACCTGCGCGAACAGGACCTGCGCCTGCGCGACGTGGCGCGCGCGCTGCTTCCGCCGCAGCGGCAGTCGCGGCTGGCGTCGATCGACGACAACCTCGCCCTGCTCGGCGAGCGGCTGCGCCAGCTGCACCGCGAAAGCGGTGGCCTGGAGCTGCAACCCCTGCAGCCGCAGCCGGATTGAACCGGGCGGCGTCTCAGCCGCTGCAGCCGCCGCAGCAGATCGACGGCAGCTGGCTGACGCGGTCACGATCCACCGGATAACCCGCCGCACCGAGCAGTTGGACCAGCTCCCGTGCGCTCACCGCAGCGGCCACGCGCATCACCGAGCCGCTCGGATCAACGTCGAGCACCGCGGCGGGATCGACGTCGCGGATCGCATCATCGACCGCCGCGAGATCAGGCACGGGGCCGTCGAGGTAGACATGGAACTCCATCGAAGCCTCCCGGGCAGGACACGACATCATCGTGCCGAGGCCCCGGCCACGGCGCGCTGATCCGGGTCAAGCCGCCGTCGATCCGCATGCCGCGCGCGTCCGATCCGTCACAATGGCCGCCCTTTCCCTGCCGGGCCCGCCACGCGTGACCGACGACGCCCCCCGCATCTGGGTCGATGCTGACGCCTGCCCCGGCGTGATCAAGGACATCCTGTTCCGCGCCGCCGAGCGCACGCGGGTACGGGTGACACTGGTCGCCAATCAGTGGCTGCGCACGCCGCCGTCGCGCTTCATCGACGCGCTGCAGGTGCCCGGCGGTTTCGACGTGGCCGACAGCGCGATCGTCGAGCGCGTCCGCGCCGGGGACCTGGTCGTCACCCAGGACATCCCGCTTGCCGCGCGCGTGCTTGAACGCGGTGCCGAAGCCCTCAATCCGCGCGGCGAGCGCTATACCGCCGACAACATGGCCGAACGGCTGTCGATGCGGAACTTCATGGAGGAATTGCGCGGCGCGGGCGTCCAGACCGGCGGCCCGGCCGCCTTGCACGCGCGCGACCGGCAGGCGTTCGCCAACCAGCTCGACCGCTGGCTGGCGGCGCACGCCGGGCGGGCCTGAGCACTGCCGCGCCATACCACGAATGCCCTCAGGGGCCGCATTTTTGCCAACCCGTACAATGGGTCACCCCGTATCGAGGCAGTTCATTGGCAAAGCCCAACTATTCGTTCGAGAAGCGCCAGCGCGAGATCGCCAAGAAAAAGAAGAAGGACGAGAAGGACGCGCGCAAGCGCGAAGCCCGCGAGGCTGCGCGTGGCACCACGTCCGGCGAAGACGCGGAGCGGAAAGACCAGGACTGAGCCCGGCCCGCGGCGTACCGCTCGTTCTCCGGACTCCCACGGCCACCAGGTCCCTTCCGGCCGGCGTCATGCGCCCGCGCGGCGTCGCCGCGACCGCCCGCCGTCATTGGCCGCAACCAGGCCGTCGACCACCATGCGCCTGAACGGCGGCAGCCGCGCGCCGGCGCCCAGCGCCAGCTTGCGCAGCACGCGCGCCGGCGGGCGGTCGTCGGTATACAGCCCGGCCAGCACCTGCGTCGCCAGGTACAGCGGCAGCGTCGCGGCACGGTGGCCGCGCTCGTAGCGCCTGAGCACCGACGGACTCCAGAACGGCACGCTGCCGTCGAGCGCCCTGCGCAGTCCGCGCGCCAGCGCGTCCTGACCCAGCAGCCCGAAGTTGAAACCGTGCGCGGTCACCGGGTGCATGCCCACCGCAGCGTCGCCGAGCAGCGCGACGCGGTCGGCGACGAAGCGGTGCGCGTACACGCCCACCAGCGGATAGGCGCAGCGCGGACCGGCCACTTCCATCGCGCCAAGGCGGTGCAGGAAGCGCTGCGCCATGTCCGCGCCCAGCGCCGCGTCGTCCCGTGCCAGCAGCGCCTGCATCTGCCGCGGCGGCAACGTCAGCACCACCGAAGAGACATGCGGATCGTGCAGCGGCAGCAGGGCCAGCGTCTGTCCTTCGCCGAACCATTCCCAGGCTGTCTGCGCATGCGTCGCCTCGTGCCGCATCCGCAGCACCAGCATGGTCTTGCCGAAATCGTGCATGCTCGCGCCGATGCCGGCCGCGCGGCGCGTTTCCGAGAACCGGCTGTCGGCGGCCACCACCAGACCCGCCCGCAGCGTCTCGCCGCCGTCGAGCGCGACCGCGGCGCCGTCTGCCGCAGCGCGCACCGAAGCCACTTTCACGCCCGCGTACAGCTGCACGTCGGGCAGCGTCGCGACTTCATCGAAGGCGGCGCGGCGGATCGCGTGGTTGGACAGCAGCCAGCCCAGCTGCTGCGCGCCCGCCAGCGCGGGACTGAAGATCAGCCCGTCGCGGTCCCTGCCGTCCAGCACCAATGCCTCGCGCAGCGTGCCGATGTGTTCGCCGTCGATCCGGTCCCAGAGCCCCAGCGACTGCAGCAGTTGCCGCGAGCGGTGCGTGATCGCGATTTCGCGCCCGTCGTCGGCCGGTGCCGCCAGCGCGGCCTCGTCCTGTCGCTCCACCAGCGCGATGCGCAGGCCGCTGCCGGCCAGCGAACGCGCGAAGCACAGGCCCGCCGGGCCCGCTCCCACCACCACGATATCGAACGCCATGCGTCGTCCTCCCGGGAATGAAGTCCGTACGCTGGGCTTGCCCGCCTCCGGCCGCGCTGATCCGGATCAAGCCGGGGCGCGTTGCAGGGGCCGGGCGGATACCTGGCTGCGCGCAGTGTATCCGCGACGGCTGCGCCCCGGTCATGGCACGCGGTGTATAACGTGCCCGTCCATCGGAGCCACGCCATGAAATTCCCCGCGAAAGCCATCATCTCCGCCGCTGCCCTCGTGCTCGCACTCGCCGCGCCAGCGTCCGCGGCGCTCAAGCCCGGCACGACCGCGCCCGACTTCAGCGCGCCGGCTTACCTCGCCGGCGAGCCCTTCACCTTCAAGCTCGCCGAGGCGCTGGAGAAGGGGCCGGTCGTGGTCTATTTCTTCCCCGCTGCGCACACGCCCGGCTGCAACCTGGAGGCTGCGCTGTTCTCGCAGGCGATCGACAAGTTCAAGGCCGGCCACGCGACCGTGATCGGCGTGACGGCGGGCAACACCGGCGAACTGGCCGATTTCTCGAAGGAAACCGAGCACTGCGGCGGCAAGTTCGCGGTCGCCGCGGACGAAGGCGCGAAGATCGCCGCGCAGTACGACGCGATCCTCGAAGGCAAGCCGGAGCTGTCCAGCCGTACGTCATACGTGATCGCGCCGTCGGGCGAGATCGTGCACGCATACTCGGACTCCAATCCCAACCGCCACGTCGCCGAGACGCTGGAGGCGGTCGAGGCGCTGGGAACGACGCGCGCGCCGTAACACGCAGGCTGCCGGGCATCCCCGTGGCAGCGGCGCCTTCAGCAGGGAAAACCCGCATCAACCCCCGCCGGCATCCCCGCCATGCGCCAGTGCGAAGTCGATCGCCGCGCGCGCCGCCGCCACCTGCGCGTCGTTGCATTGCTGCGGCGTCGCGCGCGCGCTGTCGGGATAGACCTCGGTGGTGGTCCGGTACGCCGCGCCGGTGATGCCGGCGCACAGGCCCAGTCGCACGACGTCGTAGTCGATCACGCCCGGGGCGACCACCGGCGAGCCGATGATCTCGCCGCTGGCATCGGCCGGCGCGATGTGGGTGACCTGTGCCACCGCCTCGATGATCGCCTGCTGGAACGCAGGCCGCGGATCGGCGCTGTCGCCGACCAGGTAGAAGCCGTCGGGGATCTCGCCCGGTTCGAACGGCTCGCCGTCGCGCGCGGCCAGCGCCGGGCGGAATTCGGACTCGTCGCTGTCGGTGGTCTCGTGCAGGTCGATGTGCACGAGGAAGCGCCCGCGCAGCGGCGCGACCAGTTCCATCAGCGCCGCGCTCTCGCCCGCGGGCGTGCCGGCAAAGAACGACCGGTTCGGGTCGATCGCCTGCGGATTCCAGCGCTGGATGCGCTCGTAGGCCCACGGGCTGACGCAGGGCGCCACCAGCAGGTTGATCCGGCCGGCGTAGTCCCCGCCGTGGCGGTCGACGAACTGCAGCGCGCCGTGCACGCCGCTGGTCTCGTAGCCGTGCACGCCGCCGGTGACCAGTGCGCACGGCAGGGCGTCGTCCCAGTCCCGGCCGCGGATCGCCAGCAGCGGGTAGCTGCCGTCGGGCGCGTAGTCCAGGCGGCCGTATTCGGACACCTCGAAGCGCGCGCGCAGCGGTTCGATCGCCGCCAGCACTTCGTCGGCGTAGCCACGCCTGCGCGACTGCCTCGCGCGCCACTGCGCCTTTTCCGCCTCACCCCAGGGGCGTCCGGGGGTACCGATCTGTTCCTGTGTCTGGCCGCTCATTGCGTTGCTGGCTCCGCGCGTTCCGTGGATTCGCGGGCCACTGTAACAATCGCGCCGTCCACGGCCACCACCCCACGCAACGGCCCGGCGTGCTAAAGATGGAGTTTCCGCCCAACCGGGAACGGGAAGCCATGAGGCCCTTGGGGAAGGGATGGGAGCATGGTCGCGGGGCACTGGCCCGTCTTGCGGGATGGTGCCTGGCGGCGTGCCTGCTGGCCGCACCCGCCGTGGCCGGCGGCGATCCGCCAGCCACGCTGCGCATGGGCGGCGATGCGCACTACCCGCCCTACCAGTTCATCGACGCGGAAGGCCGCGCCGACGGCTTCGACGTGGCGCTGGCGCGCGCGCTCGCGCGTGACATGGGCATGGAGCCACGCTTCGAACTGGGCGAATGGGACGTGGCGCTCGAACGCCTCGAACGCGGCGAGATCGACATCGTGCCGATGTTCTGGTCCGCCGAACGCGAGCAGCGTTTCCAGTTCACCCAGCCGATCATGCTGCGCCACCACGCGCTGTTCGGGCGCCGCGGCACACCGACGCTGCAGTCGCTGGACGAGCTGGCGAACGCACGCGTCGCCGTGCAGCACGCCGGGCTGGCCTGGGAAGCCCTGCGCACGCAGGCCGGTCCCGGGGTCGTGCTGGTCGAGCAGGAGGCCGAATCCGATGCCCTGCTGGCCGTCACGCGCGGCGAGGCCGACTACGCACTGGTGCCCACCGGCATCGGCTACTACGCGATCAGCCAGCAGCGCCTGCACGACGTGATCGCGCTGAGCCCGCCGCTGCTGGAGCGCAAGTACGTGTTCGCCACCCGCCTGGGCCGCAACGACGACCTGGTCGCGCGCATCGACGCCTCGCTCGAGCGCATGCGCGCCGACGGGGTGCAGAACGACCTGTACGTGGAATGGATCGGCAACCTCGCCCGGCGCGACCGGGCGCCGTGGGCCGCGATCCTGGCCGGACTGGCGGCCGTCCTCGCGCTCGCAGCGGTCGCCATCGCCTGGCGGCGCAGGCGCCGGCCGGCCGTGGTCGCGGCGTCGAGCGACCCTGAACTGCTGGCCGACCTGGAAGCGGCCATCGAAAGCGGCCGCCTGGACTTCGCGTTCCAGCCCAAGGTCGACCTGCGCAGCGGCCGCTGGCTGGGCGCCGAACTGCTGGTGCGCTGGAACCACCCGGAACACGGCCCGATCGCGCCGGAAGACTTCGTCCCGATGGCCGAACAGGCGGGGGTGATCGGCGCGATGAGCGTGCACCTGGTGCGCTGCGGCCTGGCGCAGCGCCGCCGCTGGCCGGCGACCGAGCCGCCGCTGCACGTGTCGGTCAACGTCTCGGCCAACGATCTGGCCGACCCGCGGCTGGTCGACGCGATCATCGAGGCCTGCCCGGGCGCCGATGCGGGACTGATGCTGGAAGTCACCGAAACCGACGTCATGCGCGAACCCGGGCGCGTGGCCGATGCCCTCCCGCGCCTGCGCGCCCACGGCATCCGGATCTCGGTCGACGACTTCGGCGCCGGGCACTCGTCGCTGGTGAACGTGCGGCACCTGGCACCGGACGAGCTGAAGATCGACCGTTCGTTCGTCACCAACCTGCTGGCCTCGCATTCCGACCAGGCCATCGTCACCGCGATCATCGGCCTGGCCCACGAGCTGGGCGCGACCGTGGCCGCCGAAGGCATCGAGGACCCGGCGACCCGCCAATGGCTGGCCGATGCCGGCTGCGACGCCGGCCAGGGATTCGGCATCGCCAGGCCCATGACGGCGGACGAATTCGCCACCCTGCTGAACGTCGGCCAGGCCGGCAGCGGCGCCGGATGACCCGCTGTGTACGCCGAAAACGGTTCAAACGCGCTAAATAGCGCGAAATTCGCTGAAATTGGGTGCATATAACATCATTTTTACGGTGGTTAGCGTAGTCTTAACACACCCTCCGTCCACCCCGCCGCTACGGTCGCGGCAGCTTTGCGCGCACGGCGCCCGGGCAGGATGGAGCCACCGACGGTCCCGGCAGCCCCGCTTCGGCAAGGCGTCCGGAGGCCCTCGCCGGCGCGCAACGCATCACTGCGCCGCCAAAGGCGAACCAGCACAGGAGATGACATGCCCCGCAAGGCCACCAAGGCAACCACCAAGCGCAACACCACCTCCCACCTGTCCGCCCGTCCGGCCAAGGGCCAGGACGTGGGCCGCAACCTCACCAGCGACGCCATCGCCGCCGACATCCAGGCCTTCCGCAAGCAGGGCGGCCGGATCGAGGTCTTGGGCAACACGCCGCTCAACCGCGTGAACGTCACCGCCTTCCGCTCCAAGGGCAATACCCAGCAGAAGCCGGCCGCGGCCACCAAGCAGGCTGCTCCCAAGGCTGCTCCCAAGGTCGCCGCGCAGCGCTGACCTTGCGGCCACGCCGTTACCAAAACGGGCGCCCCAGGGGCGCCCGTTTTGGTAACCGCCCGCCACGTCCCGTGGCGGGGCTGCGCGCGCCCTAGGCTTTGACGCGGCCTTCCTGCTTTTCTTCCTCCGACGCCTCGCGCACGTCGGCGACCTTCACGTCGAAGTGCAGGTTGCGGCCGGCCAGCGGATGGTTGGCGTCGATCTTGACCTGCTCGTCGCCGGCCTCCACCACGGTCACCAGCATCGGGCCGCGCTCGCTGCGGGCCTGGAACTGCATGCCCGGCTCGACCTTGTCCACGCCCTGGAACGCGGTGCGCGGCACCACCTGCACCAGCTGTTCATTGCGCACGCCGTAGGCGTCTTCCGGCTTGACGTCGACTTTCAGCGTGTCCCCCGGCTGCTTGCCGGCGAGCGCCTTCTCCAGGCCGGGGACGATGTTGCCGGCGCCGTGGAAGTACTGCAGCGGCTGCGCCTCGGGCGACTTGTCGATGACCTGGCCGTCGTCGCCGGTCAGGGTGTAGTGGATGCTGGCAACGCGCGCATCGGCGATCTCCATGGGGATCTCCTTGGAATCAGTGGAAGGAAGGGAGTGAGACACGGGAAACGCATCGGTGGACTCACGATGCGACGGATGTGTCACGGCCCCACCTTAACGACCGCGCGGCGGGCACGCAAACCCGGGCACGCGAACCGGCGCGGCAGCGCGGCGATCTCCGGTATGGTGTGGCGCCACGCGCCCCTGCCCGGAAACCGCCCATGACCGCACGCCTGCTTGCCGCCGCCCTGCTGCTGTCCGCCTGCCTGCCCGCGTGCGCGCAGCACGCGAACCTGCGCGACCACGGCATCGCCATCGGCGTGCTGCCCACCGGCCAGTGGAACGCGATCACCGACGTCCCCGGCGTCACCGTCGGCCAGAAGACGCTGGTCCGCGGCGACGATGTACGCACCGGCGTGACCGCGATCCTGCCGCACCCGGGCAACATCTTCCGCGACAAGGTCCCGGCCGCGGTCTACGTCGGCAACGGATTCGGCAAGCTGGCCGGGAGCACGCAGGTCCGCGAACTCGGCAACATCGAAACGCCGATCGTGCTGACCAACACCCTCTCCGTTCCGGCCGCGGCGGACGCGCTGATCGACTACACGTTCTCCTTCGCCGACAACGGCGACGTGCGCTCGGTCAACCCGGTGGTCGGCGAAACCAACGACGGCTACGTCAACGACATCCGCGGGCGCCACGTCAGCCGCCAGGACGTGCTGGACGCGATCGCGTCGGCGCGCGGCGGCGCGGTCGAACAGGGAAACGTCGGCGCCGGCACCGGCACGATGGCATTCGGCTTCAAGGGCGGCATCGGCACCTCGTCGCGCAAGCTGCCCGCCTCCCTGGGCGGCTATACCGTCGGTGCGCTGGCGCAGACCAACTTCGGCGGCGTGCTCAGCATCGACGGCGTGCCGGTCGGCAAGGCGCTGGGCAAGTACTACATGAGCGACGAGCTCAATGACTCGCCCGACGGGTCGTGCATGATCGTCATTGCCACCGATGCGCCGCTGGACGCGCGCAACCTGGAACGGCTGGCCAAGCGCGCGATGCTCGGCCTGGGCCGCACCGGCGGCATCGCATCCAACGGCAGCGGCGACTACGTCATCGCCTTCTCGAGCAACGAATCGGTGCGCGTTGCGTACGAGTCGGACAGCGACCTCCAGCAGACCAGCGTGCTGCGCAACGACGCGATGTCGCCGCTGTTCATCGCCGCCATCGAGTCGACCGAGGAAGCGATCCTCAATTCCCTGTTCCAGGCCGACACCATGACCGGCCGCGACGGCCACGTCGCCACCGCGCTGCCGGTCGATCGCGTGCTGTCGATCCTGGAGCAGCACGGGCGCGAGGTTTCACGCCCGGCGCCCGACGCCACCGCCCCCGCACAGTAGTGCGCGGGCGCCGCGCGGGCACGCCCCGCTACATCATGGCCAGCTCGGTGTTGGTCAGCGTCCGTTCGTACTGGTCGCGCAGGCGGACCTTGCGTTCGAGGTCGCCGATGATGACTTCGCTGAAGCCGATCCCGGTCAGGTCGTCGACCATGTTGATGCCGCCCGGGGTATCGACGTTGATTTCCATCATCTTGTCGCCGGCGATGTCCAGGCCGGCGAAATACATGCCGTCGCGGATCAGCTTGGGGCCGACGATCTCGGCCAGCAGCAGCGCGTCCCCGTCCGGCTCGGCCATTTCGTACTTGCCGCCGGCGCTGATGTTGCTGCGCGCGTCGCCGCTGTCGCTGTAGCGGCGCAGGCAGGCGTAGCGGCCCTCGACGCGCAGCGGGCGGCCGTTGAGCATCAGCAGGCGCAGGTCGCCCTTCGCCGCCTCCGGCAGGTATTCCTGCACGATCGCGTAGCCGTCGCGGGTCACCGCCTCGATCATCTGGTTGAGGTTGCCCTCGCTGTCCGGGGTGATGACGAACACGCTCTGCCCGCCCGAGCCCTGCAGCGGCTTGATCACACCGTAGCCGTCGTGTTCGGCGATGAAGGCGCGGATCTCGTCTGCGTCGAGGGTGATGCAGGTCACCGGCCTGACCCGTTCCGGGAAGTGCTGGAAATAGGTCTTGTTGGCCGCGTCGGTCAGGTGCACCGGGTCGTTGAGCACGATCACGTGCCGCAGCGCCGCCAGCTGCGCGAACAGCAGGCCGCTGTTGGGTGCCCAAGGCCGGTCCTCGACCTCCTCGGCCGGGTCGCTGCGCAACATCAGCACGTCCAGTTCCTCAACCTCGATCCACTCGCGCTTCGCATCGTCGGCCTGCAGGTCCGCCAGCAGCGCAGCGTCGTCGTCGTAGGACTTCCTGCGCGGGATGCAGGCGTGTGCGCGGACGCTGCCGCTGGCGTGGTACATGAAGCCGTCCAGCCCCACCAGCGCGACCTGGTGGCCGCGGTCGATCGCCACCCGGGCCAGGCGGATGGTGGTGTAGTTGTCCTGCTCGGTGGCCACGTCGTTGACCACGAAGGCGAGCCTGATCGGACCGGCCTCGCCGGCCGTGCGCTTGTTCGCCCCCTTCTTCGCGGGCGCGGACTTGCCGGCCCTGGACGGGGTCCCGGTCTTGCTGCGGGCGGAAGTCATGCCTGTGGCTCCTTGTGGTAGAGATCGATCACCGACAGCGAACGGCATTCATCCAGCCGGTCGCTCTCGGCGAGCGTTGCGTAATAGCGCGGCAGGGCGTCGGGCGCGGTGACCCAGCCCTCCTCGACCAGCTGGTCCAGCACCACGCGGTGCGACAGCGCGAACTTGCCGATGAACAGCAGCGCGAAGTTGCCGCCCTCGCGCAGGTAGTGCACCAGCTCGCGCAGGCCGCGCAGGTACACTGCGTCCTTGGTCAGGCCGCCGCCGCGCAGCGCGCGCACGGTGACGTCGAAGGCATCGTCGGTCGGCAGCCCGTGCGTGCGGTGGAGCACGTCGAAGATCGCGGCGGCGCCCTCGCGATGGATCGCCATCTGCGCCGCCACCACGCGCGCGGCGAGCATGCGCAGCCGCGCGCCGGGCAGGAAGCCGCTGAGATATTCGGCCAGCACCCCCAGCCCTTCCTGCAGCGGGTCGTAGTGGGCCAGCCCGACTTCCAGCTGCCGCAGCGCCTGCCGGCTGCCGTTGTGGCGGGTGACGATGTGGGTGCCCATTTCGTGCTGCAGCAGCGGCTGGATGCGCGCGCGCGGGACACGGATATTGGCGTCGATGTAGAACTTGCCGTGCGAGACCATCATCAGCGAGCTCAATTCCTGGCTGGCGACGATCTCGCAGTCGAATCCCGGGCAGCGCTCGCGGTACCAGTCCAGCTCGCCCTGCGCAGCATCGAGCACTTCGTCGATGCCGGCGTCGGCTTCGAGCGGCGCGTCCGGGCCGACGCATTCGAGGATCTCCCGCGCCAGCGTGAGCAGCGACGGCGACACGTCGCCGAACAGGTCGAGGCTGGCGTTGATGAAGCCGTCGGTGCCGCGCAGCCGGACCAGCTCGATCTGGCGTTCGAGCTCGCGCTGCTTCTCGGCCAGCAGGCCGGACAGCAGCGGCGATTCGATCGCGTCCACCGGCAGCGCCAGCAGGCGCTCGCGTACGTCGTGCAGGTCCACGCTGCGGTCGAGATACTGCAGCGGCGGCAGGGCCCTGCGGCCGCTGGCCTCGAAGGCGTCCCACAGTCGGTCGATGCCGACGGGATTGAGCGCCAGCAGCCAGTCGATTTCCGCGTCCAGGCGCACCAGCGCCTCGTCCACCGCGGCGGCAACCGGAGGCAGCGCCCTGCAGGCAACCGCCCCGCTCACGGCAGGAACCCGCCGCGCACGGCGGCCACCGCGTGTTCCAGTCCGTCCCGGAAGTCCTCCAGCGCAGCGATGTCCAGCTGGCCGGTCCACTCGTCCATGTGGATCTTCTTGTACTCGGGCGAGATCGTGCAGACCCGGTCGCCCCACTTCGCGTACACCCATTCCGGGAAGTGGCCGCCGGTGGGATAGCGGACGTTGTTGCGCACGTCCGGCGCGCGGCCGGCCACCGGCGCCTGCCGCAACACTTCGGCGAAGCGGCGCGCGGTGTCGCCCCAGCGCGAGGCGTCGAGGGTGGTGACGCCCAGTTCGATGTCGGGGTTCCTCGCGGGATCGGCCGGGTCGGCGTCAGCACCGTCGCGGCGGTAGTTGTAGCTGTGGATGTCGAGCAGCAGCACGCAGCCCCAGCGCGCGACCAGTGCGTCGACCAGCGCGGTCATCATCGCGTAGAAGCGGTCGTGCGCGGACAGCGAAAGCGCCCGCTCCTCCTCCGGCAGCGGCCCCTTCCAGAACCGGATGCCCCAGGTGTCGGCGGGATCGGTGGACAGCGCCTTGTCGCGCGGCCGGTTGAGGTCGACCTGGAAGCGCGAGTTGCGCACGCGCAGGCGCACGTCGCCGACGGAGGTCAGCATGCCGGTGAACGGGTCCTCGTCGCGGCGGCGGTCGGCTTCGTCGATTGCAAGATGCGGCAGCAGCGAGCGACGCATGCGGTGGCCGTCGTGGATGGCGGTCGCCACGACCGGGCCGTTGCCGAGCACCAGGTCCCAGTCGTCGCACTCGCGCAGCTGCACCAACCGCTGCGCATCCCCGAACCAGGCCGATGCATCGTTGTCGTGGGTCATGGCGACTGATGGTCCCACCGCAGGTATGAGCGACCCGTGAGAAGTGCAGCCTGGCGTGAACACGCGCTTCAGCTGCGTGCGCCTGCCGTTAATCAAACGTGTTCGTGTAACCCGTGCGCCGCCCGTTGCGGGGCTCGCCGGCCTGTGCCGGAAGCCGGCTGTCGATCCCATCTCTGCACGCATCGCGCGCTGCCGATACGATGCAGCGATGAACAGACTCCCGCTCGCTCTCGCACTCCTCATTCTCGTGCTGACCCCCGCCCTCGCCGCCCGGGCCAGCGAGCCCGCCGCCGCCGTGCGCGTCACCTTCGACCGCGACGGGATTACGTCAAGCCAGGCCTGGGGCGTCGCCGACAAGGCGACCGGCCGCCGCGTCACCGCCGGCGACCCGGTGCGGGTGGCGTCGATTTCCAAGCTGGTCACGACGATCGGCGTGCTGCGGCTGGTCGAGGCGGGCAAGCTCGACCTCGACGCGGATGCCGGCGACCTGCTCGGCTTTCCGCTGCGCAACCCGGCATTCCCCAACGTGCCGGTCACCCTGCGGATGCTGCTCTCGCACCGCTCCAGCCTCACCGACGCGGCCGGCTACTGGCAGACGCCGCTGGGCGGGCAGGTGCGCGACATCCTCGACGACCCGCGCGCCTGGGACGGCGAGCACGCGCCGGGCAGCTGGTTCCGCTACACCAACCTCAACTTCCCGCTGGTCGCGCAGATCATGGAACGCGCCACGGGCGAGCGTTTCGACGAACTGATGCAGCGCCTGGTGCTGCAGCCCCTCGGCATCGAAGGCTGCTTCAACTGGGCCACCTGCAACGACGCGGCCGTGGCGCGCGCGGTGGTGATCTACGACGGCGACGGCAAGCCGAACAAGGACGACCTGCACGGCGCGCGCCCGGCATGCGCGGTGACCGAGGCGACGGACGGCAGTTGCGACCTGTCGCAGTGGCGCCCCGGCGATAACGGCGCGCTGTTCTCGCCGCAGGGCGGGCTGCGCATCTCCGCCAACGGGCTGGCGCGGATCGGGCGGATGCTGTTGAACGACGGCGAGCTGGACGGCGTGCGCCTGCTCTCGCCCGCCTCGGTGCAGGCGATGGCCACGCCGCTGTGGCAGTTCGCGCCCGGCAAGGGGCTGACCTACGAGGAAGACACCGGCGATGTCGGCGACGGCTTCTTCTGCCGCTACGGCATGGCGGCGCAGACCCTCGCCACGCCGGTGGAAGGCTGCCGCGACGATCCGTTCGGCGACGGCATCGCGCGCGTCGGCCACTCGGGTTCGGCCTACGGCCTGGAGTCCGGGCTGTGGCTCGACCGCGACGGCGGCAACGGCGTGGCCTGGTTCCTCACCGGCATGCCGGGCGACCGCCTTGGCGGCTGCTCGGCCTTCAGCGCGGCGGAGGAAGCGCTGGCGCATGGCGGAGATCCGATGACTGCCTCGGCATGCAAGGGATCGGCCGCATCGCCCACCGACTGACGCGGCCGGTTCAGGGCAGCAGCGACGTCCATTCGGGCGTGGCGAATTTGTCGCGCGCCAGCGCCTGCGCGCGCGCCAGTTCATCCGCGCGCAGGGTGTCGGGCTGCAACCCGTGGCGATCGCGGAAAGTCTCCACCATGCGTTCGATCACCGCGTCGCGCGGCAGCCCGGTCTGGCTGCGCAGCGGATCGACGCGTTTCTGCGCGCTCGTGGTGCCCTTGTCGGACAGCTTTTCGCGTCCCACGCGCAGCACCTCCAGCATGCGCACCGCATCGATGTCGTAGGCCATGGTGACGTGGTGCAGCACCGCGCCGCCGCGCCGGGCCTGCGCCGCGCCGGCGATCTTGCCGGCGCTGGAGGTGATGTCGTTCAACGGCTGGTACCAGGCGCGGATGCCCAGCGTGCCCAACGCCTCGATCGTCCACTGGTCCATGAAGGCATATGCCTGTTCGAAGGTCATGCCGTCGACCAGCGTCAGCGGCGCGACGATCGAATAGGTGATGGTGTTGCCCGGCTCGATGAACATCGCGCCGCCGCCGCTGACGCGGCGGACGACTTCAATGCCGTGGCGCCCGGCGGCCTCGGCGTCAACTTCGTTGCGCAGCGACTGGAAGCGGCCCATCACCACGGCCGACGACGCCCACTCCCAGATCCGCAGCGTCGGCGGGCGTCGCC
>NZ_BAAAZU010000004.1:466034-500467 GCF_039537065.1 Luteimonas lutimaris
GCGACGTCGTCGAGCATCAGGTCGTCCAGCGCCATGTGCAGCGCCGGCGCCTGCGGTTCGGCGTGGACGAGGTGCCAATCGTGGTCGCGCCAGTCGCTGCGGCTCATGCGGTGCCCCCCGCGCCGGCCTGCGGCGGCGCCGTGTCGATCGCCCTGCGGACCGCAATCGCAACGCCCTCGGGCGTGATGCCGAACAGCTGCGGCGCCCGTCCCAGCGCCGCGCCCACGGCGGCAGCAAGCGCGGCCTCGCCGGTGTCGACGGGCAGGCCTTCGAGCGCGGCGTCGATGGTGTCCAGCGCGCTGGCCGGTTCCAGGAAGAAATCGCCGCTGACCTGCACGCCTGCCATCCGGCCGTCGACGATGGACAGATCCACCACCACCAGCTTGCCGCCCGGAACCTTGTATTCGCCGTGCACGGCGTTGTTCGACGCGTCCATCCACGCAGTCTAACCAACGGCAGGCGTAATTCGTTTCGGGTCGGCGCGCGGTTCGCGCCGCAGTCGCCGCCGGCTCCGGGGTCAGGCGCGACCGGATGCTTCCGCCTCGCGGACCGGATCGTCGCGCAGCTCGCCCAGCGGCGGGATGACGAGCGTGGTGTATTCCTCGTAGCGCGCATCGGGCAGGTCGCTCAGGCGCAGGTGCTCGATGCGCGGGCTTGCGATCGGCAACTGCGCGGCCTCGTAGAGGACGACGCCGTGGTCGGGCGGATACCAGCGCAGCAGCTTGTCGACCAGCGCCTGCAGCCCTTCCCGCTCGGCGTGCAGGCGGCTGCACGACAGGTCGCCGGACAGCGCCACCTGCCACAGCAGCACCAGACCGGCGGTATCGGGGACGCGGTCGTAGACCATGAAGTGGGTCGCTTCCATCGACTGCACGCCGCGATGGCCCGGGTCGATGTCGAGGTCGGCGTACAGGCAGGCCTCGGCGGAAATCCCGGGTTCCATCCGCGCCGGGATGCCCGCCTCGCGCGCCTTGCGCACCACCCGGTGCGGCACGTCGGCGAACACCCCGGGGTGGCCGTAGAACACCGCGCAGACCTGCTTGCCGGCGCGCAGCTGCTGCATGATCGCTTCGTCGATCTCGCGGTAGGTCTCGCGCCTGTCCTTGCCAGGCGCGTAGTGGACGCCGAGGTTGATCGCATCCGGGCGCAGGCCGCGGACCATCGCCAGCGCGAACGGATCGGTCAGGCACAACACCACTTGCGCCTCGCGGATCTCGGACAGGCAGCGTTCGCTGGCGTGGCGGCCGAACTGGATGCCGCTGCCGACCACGACCAGGCCCGCGCCCTGCGTTTCCCCGCTCGCCGTATCGCTCGCGCAGACCACGCGGTCGCGACCCTCGTGCTTGGCCCGGTACAGCGCCTGGTCGGCCAGGTGCACCAGCTGCTCCAGCGTGTCGACCTGCCCGTCGACCTGGCAGATCCCGGAGCTGATGTTGAAGCGGAACGTCTGTCCGAACACGGTGATCGGCTCGATCCGGTCGCGCAGGCGCTGGAGCAGCGCTGCGGCTTCCTCGGCATCGGCATCGAGCAGGATCGTGAATTCGTCGCCGCCGCTGCGCCCGGTGACGCCGCGGCCGCCGACGGTCTCCCGGATCCAGGCGCCGAGCGAGCGCAGTGCCTCGTCGCCGGCGGCGTGGCCATGGCGGTCGTTGACCTGCTTGAACAGGTCGATATCGGCGACGACGGCCGTGAACGGGCGCCCCTCCTCGCGGGCCTGCGCGAACGCCGCCTCGCCGAGCTTGCGTACCTGCTGGTAGTTGTACAGCCCGGTCAGGCTGTCGTGTTCGGACTGCCAACGGTAGCGGCGGCGCTCGCGGAACGAGCGGCGCAGCAGGACCAGCAGCAGGATGGCGGTGACCAGCAGCGCGAACATGCCAAGCGCCAGCAGCCACTGCCGGCGCTTGGTTACCGCGACCTGCAGCGCGGCCACTTTCTTCTCTGCTTCGAGCAGGGCGATCTGCTGTTCCTTCGCGCGCAGGTCGAACTCCACCTGGAGATAGGCCAGGCGGCGCTCGCGGGCGATGCGGTCGGCTGCCTCCGTCGCGGAAATGGCGCTGTTCAGGTGCG
This sequence comes from Luteimonas lutimaris, assembly GCF_039537065.1. Taxonomy (NCBI): domain Bacteria; kingdom Pseudomonadati; phylum Pseudomonadota; class Gammaproteobacteria; order Lysobacterales; family Lysobacteraceae; genus Luteimonas; species Luteimonas lutimaris. The sequence continues at coordinate 468,102 of NZ_BAAAZU010000004.1, forward strand.
AGAGCGCGGCGGCCGGCTCCCCCCGCCGTTCGGCCAGTTTCGCGAGCAGGCGCTCGGTCTCGGCAATGGCCGAATCCGACCTCTGCTCGCGGTAGTAGCGCAAGGTGTCGTTCAGCAGCGCCTCGGCCTCGTCGAGGTCGCGGTCGGTGGCGATCAGGCTACCGGCGATGACGAGCCTGGCGCTGAACGCACCGGCTGCAAAGCCTGCGGCCTTCAACTCCGAGAGTGCCTCGCCGCCCCATTCCAAGGCCTCGTCGTGCCGCCCCTGCGCCGCCGCCGCCTTGCCGACGCCGTACTTGCCGAGCGCCGTGAATACCAGGTCACCGGCCTTGCTGCAGGTCTCGATCTGACGATGCCGCCAGCGCTCCGCTTCCGGGAAGTCGTACCGATGGTCTTCGGCCAACGCCAGTTGGCTGACGGCAAGGCACACGGCGCGAGGATCATCCCCGGACTCCACCTGGTGAAGGGCACGCTCCGCCAGGTCGCGGGCCTTCTCGCTCTCGCCGACGAGCGTGTGCAGGTAGCTGGCGACGGTGAGCAGCCTGGCAGCCCCCTCCGGGGCTTGCGGGAGATACGACATCCCATCGTTGAGCCAGCTGAATGCGAGCGGCCAATCCTCGACGTTGGCGGCAACGTTGATGGCGGTGGTGTAAATACGGATTCGCAATGCCGCCGGCATGTCCTGCTTCAGCAGCCCGGCCAGCCCCGTGAGCGCGGCGCGTTCGTCACCGGCAAGCGCGACGTTGCGCAGCCGCACGAACTCGATGCGTTTACGCTGCTCCGGCGAGAACGCATCCAGGCGCGACGACAGCTCCTTGATCCTTGCGTTCGATTCCCGCCAGTGCGCGCTTATCCCAAGCCGCTCGATCTCCCGGACTTCCGCTTCCGCCTCCTGCTGATCGCCAGCAAATGCAGACCCGCCAGCGAGGGCAAACGCCAGCGCCAGCGCCACGATCGAGGCCAGCCGGTAAACGTGTTGCATCATGCTTCAGCGTCCGGCAACTCCATTATGGTGCGGAAACTACTTGTCGTAGGCGATGATGGAATGGTTGGTGGCGAACTGCCCGTCCTCCAGCCCGGTGAGCCGCTTGATCGCCCCGTAGTCGCTCTCCGCCATCGCCCTGCGCTCTTCGTCGGACAGACCGGCACGTCGCATCACGGCATCCGGATCCTTCTCGTATTCCTTCGCCAGCCCTGCGTCGCTTCCAAGCTTCTTCATCAGTTCGAGCAGTTTCGACACGGTATCCCCCCAACTGGATCAATCGGACTCGGCCAAGCCCGTGCAGACACGTCGCGTGGCGCGCATTCGTGCAGCTTTCGCCCCCGGAACCTGCGGACCTTACCACGCGCGAAGGGCACCCGGCCCCGCCCGGGGGATCTGCCCCGCCCACTGCATCGCCTTGCTGCGCCGGGGTGAATGCAGCCCCGGCGGACGCGGGCCGCAGGCTCGCCGTCGCTGGATCCAGCGGTGGCGGGCCGGCCATCCGGCCCCGCCCGACCGGTCAGAAGCGGACTTCGGCGCCAAGCATCAAGGTGTCGGCGCGATTGATGTCGTCGTAATCCAGGCCGTCACCTTCCCAGTCGTCGAAGTACACGTAGTTCGTGTAGACCAGGCTCAGGTTGAAATTGCGGGTGATGTCGACGCCGAGGCCGGCGCCGAAGTAGCCGCCATCGGTACTCTGGCCGGTGCCGTGCTGGTCGGCCGACCAGTATCCGGCCCGCACCAGCGCATACACCGGGCCGGTGCGGCCGAAGTTGAAGCGCGCGTTGGCGCCGAGACTGGCGTACTCGACCTTGCCGTACGGGTGACCGTCGTCCCTGGTGCGATCGAGGCGGCCAGCGGCCGCTTCGATGCCGATCAGCGACACCGGGCCGGCCTGCCAGCGATAGCCGGCGTTCACCGCGAGGGCGGACTGGTCGACATCCTCGTACACCCAGCCCTTGCCGCCCTGGACGCCAATGAAGAATCCGCCGCGGTCTTCCTCGCGGCGCACGCGCGCCGATTGCCGTGCGGCGTGCGAAGGCTGCGCAGCATAAGGTTGCGACTGTGCATCGACGGGCTGTGGCTGCGGTGCCACCTGCGGAACCGTCGTCGCCTCCGGCGACACCTGCGGTAGACGCTTGGCTGGATCCTGCTCCTGGTGCTGCGCTGGCTGCCAGGTTTCGACAGGCTTGGTCTGTGCGTGGACGGCGGTGGAGGCCGCGAACGCGGCGATGACGGCGGCCATGGCGGCCACCGGGCGGGCAAGTTGCATGCTGTTCCCCTGTACGGATCGATGGACCAGGCCGCGCCCGGCACCTGGTGTGCGGGCATCCGTGGAAAGCCGGAAGCGGCAGCGCCGTTCCAGTTCCCTGTGATCCCGTTGCGGCGATTCTAGGTTCGGCCTTGCCTGGCGGCGCTAGGAAAAAGTCTCTGCCCGGTACCGCGGCTCACTGCCGCAGGATGCTGTCCATCGACTTTCCCTTCGCGAGTTCGTCGACCAGCTTGTCGAGCTGGCGGATCTTCCGCATCAGCGGATCCTCGACTTCTTCCACCCGCACGCCGCAGACCACGCCCTTGATGAGCGCGGCGTTCGGGTGCATCGCCGGCGCCTGCGCGAAGAAGGTTTCGATGTCGTTGCCACCCTCGACCTGCTGCCGCAGTCCGGCCTGGTCGTAGCCCGTGAGCCAGCAGATGACCCGGTCGACCTCCTCCTGCGTCCGGCCCTTCCGCTCCGCCTTCTGCACGTACATGGGATAGATGCGCGCAAAACCCGTCGAGAAGATCCGGTGCTTCTGCATTCGGCTCCCTCCCTGCCCAGCCGCGCCGGCCTCAGCCACTGAACACCGGCGCCAGCATCCGGAAACTCCCCGCACCGGCATCCAGTTCCACCTCGCCGCCGACCGGCACGGTGAACTGCCGGTGGATGTGCCCGATCATCGCGCCGCGGTAGGCGGGGATGCCCAGCGGCTTGATGTGGTCGTCGAAGATCTGGTCCAGCGTCAGCGAGCCATAGCCGCCGCCCGGATCGCAGTCGCTGCACTCGCCGAAGATGAAACCGGCGATCTGGTCCAGTACGCCCATCAGCTTGAGCGTGGTGAGCATGCGGTCGATGCGGTACGGCGCCTCGGACACGTCCTCCAGGAACAGGATCCTGTCCTTGAAGTCGGGCAGGTACGGCGTTCCCGCCAGCGCCACGAGCACCGACAGGTTGCCGCCGACCAGTTCGCCGTGCGCCTTGCCGCCGGTGATGGTGAGCGTGCGGTTCTTGCGCGGCACCAGCTCGTCGCCGGCATCGACCGGGTTGCGGTACTGCATCAGTTCGCGCTCGAAGAACAGCCGCCGGAACTGGTCGGCGTTGAAGCTGTTCCAGCTGCTGGTGCCCATCGGGCCGTGGAAGGTGACCAGCCCGGTCTTCGCATGGATCGCGCAGTGCAGGGCCGTGATGTCGGAGAAGCCGAGTACGACCTTGGGATTGGCGCGGATGGCGTCGTAGTCGAGCAATGGCAGCAGGCGCGCGGCGCCGGAGCCGCCGCGCAGGCAGATGACCGCCTTCACGTCGCGGTCGGCGAACATCGCATTGAGGTCGCCCGCACGTTCGGCATCGGTGCCCGCCAGCGAACCATAGCGCGACGCGTAGTGGGCGCCCGTCTTCACCTTGAAACCCAGCGCCTGCATCACCTCGCCGGCAAGCTGCAGGCTGAGCCGCTGGTCGGTGGCCGACGACGGACTGACCAGTCCGACCGTGTCGCCGGGATGGATGGCCGGCGGCAGCAGGCGCCGGTCCGTCGCCGCGATCGCACTGCCACTCGCACCCACCAGCGGCAACAGGGCCGCCAGCGCCGCGCTTCCGATGAAATCCCGCCTTTGCATGTCGCCGCCTCGCCGAACGAAGGATGCGGCGCAGGTTAACGCACCGCAGCGCCGGCAAGCGACGCCCCTGCGCCGCCGCACGGCGCGCGCCGGCCGCCGCGTTTGACAAGCCGCGACGCGCTTCGGAGCATGCAGGCACACCCCACGGAGCATCACCCCCATGCGCCGCGTCCTTGCCCTGTCCCTGCTGCTTCTCCCGCTGCTGCTGCCCGCCGCCTCCACCGCCCGCGAGGCCGACGCGGACCCCGGGCCCGCCGCTTCCGGCGCACTGCCGCCGCCACCGGCGTGGCTTGGCGAACTGGACGCGCTGTACGACGCCGGGATCCGCGTCGAGGGCCTGGAGGACCGGCGCTTCTCGCCGGAGCACTGGTGGGACATTGCCCAGCCGCTGGCCACCGCGGCGCGCGGTTTCCACGTGGAGGAGGTCGGCAGCAGCGCGCAGGGCCGCCCGCTGCGGCACGTGTCATGGGGCGACGGCGACACGCGCGTGCTGCTGTGGTCGCAGATGCACGGCGACGAAAGCACCGCGTCGATGGCGCTGGCCGACCTGTTCCGCTTCCTCGGCGAGCACCCGCAGCATCCGCTGGTGCAGCGCCTGCGCGAGCACACCACCCTGCACTTCCTGCCGGTCATGAACCCCGACGGCGCCGCGCTCTTCCAGCGCCGCAACGCGCAGGGCATCGACATCAACCGCGACGCGCGCGCCCTGGCCTCGCCCGAGGCACGCACACTGCATGACCTGCGCGAACGCGTGAAGCCCGCGTTCGGCTTCAACCTGCACGACCAGCAGGTCGGCTACCGCGCCGGCGACTCCGACCGCGGCACCGCCATCGCCCTGCTCGCACCCGCCTTCAACGAGGCGCGCGAGGTCAACGCTTCCCGTGCGCACGCCATCGAAGTGGCCGTGGCGATTCGCGCCGTGCTCGAACCCTACATCGGCGGCCACATCGCCAAGTGGGACGACACCTTCAACCCGCGCGCCTTCGGCGACCTGACCTCGAAGGCCGGCGTGTCCACGATCCTGATCGAGTCCGGCGGCATCGAGGGCGACAGCCAGAAGCAGCGCCTGCGCAAGCTCAACTTCCTCGCCCTGGCCGGCGCGCTCGACGCCATCGCCACCGGCGCGCACGTCGGCCTGCCGCACGCGCCCTACGACGACCTGCCCGAGAACGGCCGCGTCTGGCCCGACCTGCGCATCAGCGGCGGCACGCTCGCAATCCCCGGCCAGCCGCCGGCGAAGGTGGACCTCCTAATCGACTTCAAGCAGCCCCTGCTCGAACGCGGCGCCAGCATCGTCGAAGTCGGCGACCTGGGCGACCGTCCTGCCCGCCGCGCGATCGACGCCAGCGGCCTGTACATCGTGCCCTTCGACCCGCCGGGGACCGACGCCGGCCAGTCGCGCACCACGCTGGGGCCGGGGATGTCCGCCTACTTCCACCTCGCCCGCGATCCCGAAGGCCGCGATGTGGTCTGGACGCTGGCGGGCGACGTGGATCCGGAGAATCTCGGGCCGCCCCCGGCGCGCTGAGTTGCTGCGCAGGCACCCGGCCCTCGTGCGGCAACGTCCGCCCCCTGTTGCACGTGGGGAGGGCGAGGTGATCCAGCGGGAATCACGCGGATACGGGCCGGCAACAGCCCCCGGATCGCAGGCCCGGCCGTCATGGCCAGTCGTAGGTAATCGTCAGCCCGTCATCGCCGAGCGTCGCATCGATACCCTGCGCGACCATCGCATCGCACATCGCCTGCGCGACCTCGGGATCCTTCAACACCAGTTCGCCGCGCTGGCCGATGTCCTCGTGGTTGACGCCGGGATCGGTGCGGATGGCCAGGTTCCAGTAGTGCTCGCCATCATCGGCGCCGAGGCCTTCGTTGGTGAAGTACTCCTCGCCGGTCTTCGTGTTGTAGATCGTCTGCGACATCTCGATCTGGTCGTCGCCTGCGGCCGAGGAGTAATAGCCCGGGATGCGCTCGAGCAGGTCGCCCAGCGGGCCGCGTTCGCCCGTGTGGCGCGTGTAGAACCCGATCTCCCCGCCGAACGCACCACCGCTGCCGTAGCTGCCCTGCCACAGTTCGAGCCGGTACTCGGTACCGTCGACCTCGAACTCCACCACCTGGTCGTCCAGGTCCATGCCGAGCAGCTTGCCGACGCTGTCGTAGGCATCGTGGAAGCCGAAGTAGCTCTGCAGCGAGCCTTCGTTGGTGGTGTAGAAGTCACGCCCCGGCGCGTACTCGAACCCGAACGCCTGGCCGACCGCGCCGGCAACCATCGGATTGTCCATCGCGCCGTCGATGACGTCGCCGATCGCCTGCTGCAGGCCGGGTACCTGCGCCGTGGCATCGGCGAAGCTCGGGCCTTCCGGACCGGTCAGCCAATCGACGAAATCCGCCGGTGAACGCTGTTGCAGCTGTGCCAGCACATCCACTGTCTGGCGTGCCCCGAACCTGGCCAGGTCGCCGGCCACGTTGAACACGCCTTCCTCGCGGACGGCCTCGACGACATCGCCGCCCGCGTCCACGACGGCACCGCCCACGTCGGAGACCGCACCACCCACGTCTTCCAGGAACGGATGGACAGTCTGCTGGTAGAACTGGCGCGCGGCCTCGAGAGGATTCGTCATGAGGGTATCCACGGACGGATCAGGGGATGCCATGGATTCTGTGATCTACGCACGGGCCGCGACAGCTGGGGAAAACCCTGAGCTGGTGATGGTGCCGGTACTGCTGCACCCGGCCGCATCGGGCTGCAGGAGGAATTCCCGACCCGCTGACCTGTTCCAGCCGGCCCCCGCGTTGGCCGATGCGTGATGGAGCGCCGGTCCCTGTTCCCGGCCCTGCACGGGCTGGACGCCGGTTCCACGCCCGCCGCCTCCCCTGGCGGCGGCCATCACGGCCCCGCATGGCGGCGAGCCCATCCGGCCATGCGAGATGGCGCCTGCGCGGGGTTTGTCGATCCTGCCCCCTTCCGTTCGTCAAGGCAGTGATGGCCGTGCGATGCCGGCACGCGGCCATGCACGGCATCCTTCAACAACGCGCGGACAAACCCGCGCGCCAGACACGAACCGGCACGGGACGACAACCATGATCCACAAGAACACCATCTGCCTGTGGTACGACCGCGACGCGCTCGAGGCCGCGAGCTTCTACGCCGAAACCTTTCCCGACAGCGAGGTGACCGCCGTCCACCGCGCACCGGGCGACTATCCATCCGGCAAGGAGGGCGACGTGCTCACCGTCGAGTTCACCGTCGCCGGCATCCCCTGCCTCGGCCTCAACGGCGGGCCGGAATTCAGCCACGACGAGGCGTTCTCGTTCCAGATCGCCACCGACGACCAGGAAGAAACCGATCGCCTGTGGAACGCCATCGTCGGCAACGGCGGCCGGGAAAGCGCCTGCGGCTGGTGCAAGGACAAGTGGGGCCTGTCGTGGCAGATCACGCCGCGCGCGCTGAGCGAGGCGGTCAACGACCCCGACCGGGAGGCGGCCAGGCGGGCGTTCGACGCGATGATGCAGATGCGCAAGATCGACATTGCGGCGATCGAGGCGGCGCGGCGCGGTTGATCTGTTGCTACGGGTTCGTGTCCTCCACCCAGCTGCGGCGGAACTCGCACCAGCCGGGCAGGTTGAGCGCCCGGCGCTCGCCGGCCTGGTGGGCGGCTTCCACCAAGGCGAAGACTCCCAGCAGGACCATCACGACGTTGCCGGTCTCCCCCATCGAGCCTCCGCCGATCCCGGGGTCCCACCTGTCCTGGACGTGCAGCCACAGGGGCACGGTCAGGTAGCTCGCGAGGAAGAACATCAGCGCGTTGAGCCACGCGGGGGAAAACGCGACCGGCGGGACCGGCACCCGCAACCGCCAGAACACGCCATGCATTAGCGGAAGAAGCGTGCGCTCGTCGGCTCCGGCCTTGAACGCGCGCAGCAAACCGGCCTGTATCAGCGGCGGGTACCGCTCGATCACGCTGCGGTCACCCTCGAGCAGGCCGAGCACCCGGCAATCAATGCCGACCTTCCTCGGCCCCAATCCGGTCACCAGCAGGCCACCGCAGTAGATCAGCACCGGCATCAGCAGCGGCCAGCCACGCCGCGAGAACATGGTGGACAGCATGTCGCCGTCCTGCAGCGTGTCCACCACACAGAAGATCGCCGCCATCCCCACGATCATGGCCAGGATGCGCAGCCGCTGCCTCCATGCCTCCCTCCGCCATTCGTATGCCATGTTCCTTCCGTCCGTGATGGAGTCGTTGCGGGCCTCCCGCTGCCTGCGTGGAAGACTAGCGTCCGACTGTCGGCAGACAAAGCTGAGTGGACTCCGGCGGGCCCGGGGGCCGGCGACGCCGCATTCGCCTGCTGCCACAGCGTGCCGCGTCCTTGACCGGATCGGCCGGCGACTGCGCGTAGAGTCGGCAATCCCCGCCCATCCACCAATGCCATGCACCTGCCCCTTCTGCCAACACTCGCATCCGCCGCACTGCTGCTCGCGGCCTGCACGCGCGCGCCCGCGCCCACCGACGCACCCCCCGCGCCACCCGCGACGCAGGCCGCGACACCCGCACCGCACGAACCCGCCAGCCCGCCTCCGGCAGCATCCCCGGCCCCTGCCGCACAGCTGGCGCTGTCCGGCGACGGGCTCACCTTCGTCACGGCAACCGGCGCCACGCGCCATCTCCTGTTCGGCACCCCTGCGGAGCAGGCGACCGAGGCGGTGTCGCGTGCATTCGGCGCACGGCCCGAACAGGGCCACAACGACGAGTGCGGCGCGGGTCCCCTCGACATGTCGAACTGGCGCAACGGCCTGACGCTGATGGCGCAGGACGGCCGCTTCGTCGGCTGGAGCGTGCATCCGCGGCCCGGCACGTCGAGCGGGACCCCACCCGGCACGATGGCCGGCATCGGCCCGGGAAGCACGCGCCGCGAACTGGAATCGGCCTATGCCGTCGAAGTCGACGAAACCACGCTCGGCACCGAGTTCACCGCCGGCGGACTCTCGGGCCTGCTCGACGGCGCCGGCCCGGCCGCGTCCATCACCAGCCTGTGGGCAGGCGCGAACTGCGTGTTCCGCTGACTCGGCCGACGACATCATCGATCGCCTGCCCGGGGATCGCGAACAGCGGCTCGGGTTCGGCGGGATCCGGTTCTCCCGCAAGCGCAGCGCGCGCCGGTCCCGGCGTATGCTCGGCGGATGAACAGACTTCCGACGCTGATCCTCGCCATGGCCGGCCTCGCGACCGCGCTGTCTCCTGCCCTCGCCCGCGCGCAGGCACGTGCCGATACGGTTCTGGTCGGCGGCAAGGTCTGGACCGGCAATCCCGCCCAGCCGGAGGCCGAGGCGGTCGCCATCCTCGACGGCAGGATCGCGGCGGTCGGCAGCGATGCCGACGTGCGTCGCTGGGCCGGCACGCAGACGCAGGTATTCGAACTGCGTGGCCGCCGCGTCGTGCCCGGCTTCAACGATGCGCACGTGCATTTCTTCGACGGCGGCCAGGGCCTGGCGTCGGTACAGCTGCGCGACGCGCCATCGCCGGAGGCCTTCCGCGACCGCATCGGCGCCTACGCCGCGACCCTGGCCCCGGGCCGCTGGGTGCTCAACGGCAACTGGGACCACGAGCGCTGGACGCCGGCCGAACTGCCCACCCGCCAGCTGATCGACGCGGTCACGCCGGACAATCCGGTCTTCATCAACCGTCTCGACGGGCACATGGCGCTGGCCAACTCGCTGGCGCTGGAACTGGCCGGCATCACCCGCGACACGCCCGATCCGCCCGGCGGCAGCATCGTCCGCGATGCAGGCGGAGAGCCGACCGGCATGCTCAAGGATGCGGCGATGAACGCGGTGTACGCCGTCATCCCCGAGGCCGACGCCGACGAGATCGCCACCGCGCTGCGCGCCGCGATGCACTACGCCAACGAAAACGGCGTGACCAGCGTGCAGGACATGTCCGCATCGCCCGACATCCTGCGCGGATACCAGCAATTGCTCGACGACGGCGAACTCACCGTGCGCGTCTACGGCGCGCAGCCGCTGGCGCGCTGGGAGCGCCTGGCCGGGCCGGGCATCACCGCCGGCTTCGGCAACGACATGCTGCGCATCGGCCGGCTCAAGGGCTTCGCCGACGGCTCGCTGGGTTCGACCACCGCGCTGTTCTTCGAGCCCTATCTGGACGAACCCGGCACCAGCGGCCTGCCCAGCGACGAGATGGTGGAGCAGGACGCAATGCTCGACGACATGGTCGGCGCGGACGCCGCCGGCCTGCAGCTCGCGGTGCACGCAATCGGCGACAAGGCCAACGCGACGATCCTGGACATGTACGCCGAAGTCGCACGCCGCAACGGCCCGCGCGACCGCCGCCTGCGCATCGAGCACGCCCAGCACCTGCGCGCCGAAGACATCGCGCGCTTCCACGCTCTGCATGTCGTCGCCTCGATGCAGCCCTACCACGCCATCGACGATGGCCGCTGGGCCGAGAAGCGCATTGGCGCCGAGCGTGCGAAGGGTACCTACGCGTTCCGCTCGCTGCTCGACGCCGGCGTCGTGCTGGCGTTCGGTTCGGACTGGTTCGTCGCACCGATGGAACCGCTGATGGGCATCTATGCCGCGGTCACCCGCCGCACCCTCGACGGCGCACACCCCGGCGGGTGGGTGCCGGAGCAGAAGATCAGCGTGGCCGAGGCCGTGCGCGCCTACACCGCCGGTTCGGCCTACGCCAGCGGCGAGGAGTCGCTGAAAGGCACGCTGGAGCCGGGCAAGCTCGCGGACCTCGTCGTGCTGTCGGACGACATCTTCGCCATCGACCCTGCCGCGATCGAAGGCGTGCGCGTGGATGCCACCGTGCTCGGCGGCAAGGTCGTGTTCGAACGCAAGGCCGTGCCGGCCGGCCCGTAGGCAGGCGGCAGGAAATCCAGGGCCGGGTGATGCGGGCCGCCCGGCAGGGTTCGCTGCGCCGCATCCGTCCCGCAGCGCATCGGACTCGCGGCCTTATTCGTCGTCCGCGCCGGCCGAATGTTTCCAGTACCCGGTCGAGCGGATCCAGTCCTTCGGCACGCCGCGGGTCTCCAGCGACTTGCGCATGCCGCGCGAGCGGCGCGATTCGCAGGCGATCCACCAGAAGGCGTCACCCTCGGGTGACGCCTCGTCGAGCGCGGCCTCCAACAGGCCACTTTGCTCCGCGCGGGCACCGTTGCGCGGCAGCCATCGCACCTGGACGTCAGCGCGGGTCGTGATGTCCTGCCGGTCGGCGTCTTCGGGAATCTCGACGAGCACCGTCGCCCTGCACCCGGCCGGCATTTCCTCCAGCCAGCGGCCGATAGCCGGCAGCGCGGTTTCGTCGCCGGCGAGCACGTAATGGTCGAAGTCCGCGGCCGGCACGAACGAGCCGCGCGGGCCACCGAAGGCGAAGTCGTCGCCGACCCGCACGTCGCGGGCCCAATCGCTGGCGGGACCGTCCCCGTGCAGGACGAAGTCGACCGCCAGCGTACCGGCGGCAGCGTCATGCAGGCGCGGCGTGTAGTCGCGCATCGGTGATGGCGGCTTGTCGGCCGGATAGACCGGCCCGTCGGGGCCCGGCGCCGGCGTGACGTACTCGCCTTCCGGGTTCGGGAAGAACACCTTGATGTGGTCGTCGGGCGCGCCGCTGTGGAAGCCTTCGAGTTCCGGCCCGCCGACCACGATGCGGCGCATGTGCGGGCCCAGGTCCAGCACCTGCAGCACCTGCACGCGGCGGAAGACGATTGGATGCCGCAGCAGGCGGCTTTCATGGAGGGTCATTCGGAGTTGCTCCGTGGGAGGAGGTGTGATCGGGGCGACGCGCCGGCTCAGCCGCGCGGCACCCGCGAGATGTCTTCGGCGGCGCGCAACAGGATTTCGGCCACCGCCTGGCCGGACACGGGCGACCAGTCGCGGTGGTGCACGAGCAGGCTGCGCTTGACCGCGGCCATGCCGGTGCGTACCGCGGACGGCAGCCCGGCCTTGACCATGGAGCGCGCGCTGCGCTCGGTGCGCAGGCGCGCCTGCGCCAGTTCGTCCGCATGCGTCTCGATGTAGGCACGGCCGGCTGCGGTCAGCGCATGCAGGCGGCGGTTGCCGTCCTGGCGCACCTGGACCAGGCCGTCTTCCTCCAGCTGCGCCAGCGCCGGGTAAGTCGCCCCGGCGCTGGGCATGTACTGGCCGCGGAAGATGTCGCCGATCAGATGGATCAGCTCGTAGCCGTGGCGCGGCTGCGGTTCCAGCAGCGCCAGCAGCAGCAGGCGCAGGTCGCCATGGCCGAGCATGCGCGGCTTCGGCCCGCGGCCACGGCCGCGGTGGGGTGCCGGCGTGGTATCGGCGGCATCGGTGTCCGTGGATGGATCCTGCATGAAGGTCTCCTGCGGCGGGGGCGCCGGGACAGGCTATAAAAGATATATCTAAATAATGGAAATAGCTATATCTGATTAAAGCGACTTCGGGGGTTCCGCGGGTGCTCAAGCGCCGGGACCACATGCGGGCGTCGTTGCCCGGCAGTCGGGGCCGTCCCAGCGGGTATGCTTGCGACTTCTGCCGGGAAACCGGGATCTGGGGGGATCACATGAAACGATGGTGCATTGCCGTATTCCCGGCGGTGTTCGGATTGGCATGTGCGTGTGTCCAGGCCGCAGAGCCAGTCCCGGTAGAAGCCTTCGCCCAGTCGGACAGCGTCACGTCCCCGCGCATTTCACCCGACGGGCGCCACGTGGCGGTCTCCGCCAACCTCGGCGAAGGCAACCACGCCATCGTGGTGTACCGGATCGAAGGCATGCAGCAGACCGCGCTGCTGAAGCTGCCCCGCTACGAGCAGCCCGTGGACATGCACTGGGCCAGCGATACGCGCCTGCTGGTCGCCAAGGGACGCCTGGTCGGCTCGCGCGAGAAACCGGTGGCGACCGGCGAGATCATCGCGACGGATTTCGACGGCCGCCACCAGCTTTACGTCTTCGGCTACCAGGTCCGCAAGACCGGGATGGACCGCGGGTTCGGCGTCATCGAAGGTTTCCCGCCCGTCAGGAACGGCCACTTCTACATGCGTCACCTGGCCGCGAACAGCAGCCGCTCGATGCTCTACGACATGGACGCCGAGCGCGGCACGTCCCGGCTGGTGGCCGACATCGGCAAGCAGGACATGGCGTTCGTACTCGACCCCGGCGGCGTCCCGCGTTTTTCCTTCGGCACCACCGACGACAACCTCTACCTGCTGTACCAGGCCAATGCCCAGGGCAAGGACTGGCAACCCGCGTCCGCGGGCAAGTCCGGCGGCAAGTTCGTGCCGTTCGCCATCAGCGCGGACGGCAGCGAGGTTTTCGCCACCTACAGCACGGATGGCGGCCCGGCATTCCTGGTCCGGTCCGACCTGGCCGGCGCCCGCCGCACCACGCTGGCCAGCGATCCCTTCGGCAGCGTCGGCGACGTCGAATGGAGCACGGCGCACCAGCCGTTCGCGGCCACGATCGCGAACGGCAGGCCGCGCAGCGTCTATTTCGACGAAACCTCCGTGGCCGCGCAGGAACACCGCCAGATCAGCAGCAAGTTCCCGGACCACTACGTCACCTACGTCAACCACACCGCCGACGGCAACGTGACCCTGCTGTATGCCTACAGCGACCGCGACCCCGGCACCTGGTACCTGTTCAACCGCAACAAGGCGACGATCGAGCCGCTGCTCGCCGCACGGGGCAGCATCGACCCCGCGCGCATGGGCGAGCGCCGCCATATCCGGTTCAAGGCCAGCGACGGTCTGGAGCTCGACGGCTACCTCACCCTGCCCGCCGGCGTGCAGGCGCCACGGAAGCTGCCGATGGTCCTGCTGCCACATGGCGGTCCGCACGTGGAAGGCGACCAGTGGGCTTTTGACAACGATGCGCAATTCCTCGCCAGCCGCGGCTATCTCGTGCTGCAGGTCAACTACCGCGGCAGCGAGGGCCGCGGCGATGCCTTCGAGCGCGCCGGATACCGCCACTGGGGCACGCGCGTGCAGGACGACCTCATCGACGGCGTGCGCTGGACGATCGCGCAGGGCTACACGGACCCTGACCGCATCTGCAGCTATGGCGCGAGCTTCGGCGCGTACTCGGCGATGATGGTCGCCGCCCGCGCGCCGGAGCTGGTCAAGTGCGCAGCCGGTCTGTCGGGCCTCTACGACCTGGCATCCTTCGCCACCGACAGCGACACCGCGTCCACGAGCTACGGACGCAATTACATCGCCCGCGTGCTCGGCAACGACCGCAACGAATGGCGCACCAGCTCCCCCGTCCACCTGGCCGGGCAGATCAAGGTGCCTGTGCTCCTCGCCCACGGCGAGATCGACAAGCGCACGCCCTACGCGCAAGCCGTGGCGATGAAGAAGGCGCTCGAGAGCGCCGGGAACGCACCGGAGTGGATGTCGGTGCCCGGCGAAGCGCACGGCTTCTACAAGGACGAGAACAACGCCGCGTTCTACCGGCGGCTGGAAGCATTCCTCGCGCGCAACATCGGCACCACGAAGTCGCCCTGACACCGGCCGGACGGCACCGCCACCACGCCGACCGTTCCCGAAGCCCCGGCCGGCGAAAGCCGGCCAGGGCATTCGACCCGTATCGCCCGATCAATCCCCGGTGGTGCAACCCACCGACGCCCGCGCGGCGGGCAGCCCCGCATCCTGCCCGTCATTCCCGCCAGCGCGGGAATGACGGCAGTCCGCGCCCTTCCTACTTCACTTCGTCGAACACGTACTCATGCTGCCCGTCGCGCACCACCAGCCGGCGCACGCCATCCTCGTCGGCGCGGACGAAGGAGAACCCCATCGCCACCGGGTCGATGGTGACGAAGGCCAGGCTGCCGTCGGGCTGCGGCTGGGTGGCGACCTCGGACGAGAACGCGCCGACGTCGAACACCGCCTTGCCGTCCTCGCGCGTCACCACCAGCTCGCCCAGCGCGTCGTTGTGGTAGCGCGGCGCCAGCCCGGCGATGGCCTGTGCGTCGGCCGGCCACTGCAGCAGCGTGCGGAAGGCGTCGAAGCCCTCGCGGTTGGCCTTGGCATTGGCGTCGGCGGTGGCTTCCGCCTCCGGCCTGCCGTCGAACATCAGCTCCGTCAGCCGGCGCTTGAACGGGCCGCGCAGGTACACGCCCTCGTCGGCGTTGGTCAGGATCACCGCGCCCACCTTCTGCGCGGGCCACCACATCATGTTGGAGTGGAAGCCGCCCATGTCGCCGCCGTGGTCGATCACGGTGACGCCGTCGCTCCTGTCGACCATCAGCGCCATCGCGTAGTCGCGGTCCACGCCCAGCGAGATCTGCGGTTCGCGCCGCTGCAGCAGCGCGGCCTCGCCGATGTAGCGGCTGCCGTCCGGCAGCAGGCCGCGGTCGATTTCCATCTGCACGTACCGCAGCAGGTCGTTGACCGTGCTCCACGCCGCGCCGGCCGGGCGCGAGGCGACGATGGTGTCGTTCAGGCCCATGCCCATGACCTGCACGTGGTGGTCGATGTCGTAGCCGTGCGGCGTGGCGAAGTTGCCGCTTTGCGCCTTCGCATAGTCGAACGTGGTGTCGTCCATGCCCAGCGGGTCGAATACCAGCGTCTGCATCGCACGGTCGTAGCCGGCGCCCAGCTCGCTGCCTGGAGACGCGACCTGCCCGCCGATGTAGCCGGCCGCCGCGGCCATCGGATTGGAGTACTGGAACAGCTCGCCGAAGCCGCTGGTCGGCTGCATCGTGCCGAGCGTTTCCATCACCCGCTCCGGCGTCTGCTTCTCGCCCTCGAACAGCCATTCGAAATCCTGCCGCGGCACGCCGGTGCAGGCGCAGATCAGGTGCTTGACCAGCACCTTGCCGGTGGTATCGGCGTCGCCCAGCTTGAACGGCGCGTACACGTCCACTGCGCGCGCATCCCAGTCCAGCTTGCCGGCATCGACCAGCTTGGCCAGCATCAGCGTGGTCAGCGCCTTGGTGTTGGAGGCGATCATGAAGCGCGTGTCGCCATCGACCTTGTCCGGCGCGCCCAACCGGCGCACGCCGAAGCCGCGCGACATCACCACCTTGCCGTCCTGGACGATGCCGATGGCCACGCCGGGCACGTCGTAGGCCTCGCGCATGTGCTCGACGAAATCGGCGACCTGCGCGAGCCGCGCGGCATCCAGCTTGTGCGCCGTGCGGCCGGCGAAGTCCTCGCGCGTGTGGCCGGCGGGCTGGAAACGCTGGAACAGCTTGCCGAACTGCGCAGCCCGCTTCTCCGCGACGGCCTGGTCGGCGTCCACCACGACCACCGTCCAGTCCTCGCCCTTGCGGAAGGCCGCCGCCTGGATCGCGCGCTTGGCATTGGCCGGCACGTCGTAGTCGTAGAAGCGACGCTGCTCCCAGCCATCACGCGGCGCGGCGTCGGTGGCGAGCAGGAACTTCGGCGTGATGCCCAACACCTTCCACGCCTCCGCGACCGCGTCGTCGGCCGTGGCAGCCGTCGCGTCGACGATGGCCAGGCGCGAGCCGTCGGCCTCGGGCGTGGTGACGATCACTGCATTGCCCTGCACGTCCGTGGCCCAGCCCTCGGGCAGCAGGAAGGTCGCGCGGCCGTCCGGCGTGGTGAGCGGTGCCTCGGCACCGGCGTCGCTGGCGACAGCGGCCTGTGGCGCATCGGCCCATGCGGGCGCGGCGACGAACGGCAGGGACAGCGCGGCGGCCAGCGCCGTCCGGATCAGGATGCGATGCATGGGGACTCCCGGATGCGGCGCGAGAGGACGCCGCCTTCGCCGCAGGGTACGGGATTGCCGGCAGATGCAGGACACCGGCGATCCGGACGCAACAAAGCGGAATGGAATCGCCGCAACCGCCCTACTCCCCGAGCCGCTCCCGCAGCCGCCGCTCGCGCTCGGCAATTTCCGGCGTCACCGCCTCGCCGAAATCCTCCATTTCATAGAACGGACGGATTTCCAGCTCGCTCGGCCCGGGCATCGGATTGGGGCAGCGCTTGGCCCATTCGACCGCCTCGTCCATGTCCCTGACCTCCCAGATCCAGTATCCGGCGACCAGTTCGCGCGCCTCGGCGAAGGGGCCATCGATCACCGTCCGGCTGCTGCCGTCGAACGCGATCCGCTTGCCCGCCGACGACGGCTTGAGCCCGTCGCCCTGGACCATCACCCCGGCTTCCACCAGTTCCTCGTTGAACCTGCCCATGGCTTCGAACATTTCGGTCATTTCGGCCGCAGGCGGCAAGCCGCGCTCACTGTCCTCGGTCGCCTTCACGAATACCATCACGCGCATCGCTGTCTCCACGTCGGGGCCGACATGGCCCCTGTATGTCTGAACGACGAAGCAGCATTCGCGAAATCGACACGGCTGCGGACAAATCCGCCCGGGGTCCACGCCGCTCAGGTCACGCGTTCGCCCGCCGCCACGCGCACGTCGGTCTCGTCCGTTGGCAAGGCGTTGATGCGCACCTGCAGCCGCCCGTCCTGCCGCACCATGCGCAGGCCGCGATACCGCGCCAGATAGGCAACCGCCACGCCGGCCGCTGCGATCCCCGACAGCGCGCCCACGCCCAGCGCCCAGCGCGCACCGAAGCGGTCGACCACCCAGCCCGTCAGCGGCGCGCCCAGCGGCGTGCCACCCATGACCACCGCGATGCGCAGTGCCAGCACCCTGCCGCGCATCGAGCGCTCGGTGGTCAGCTGCATCATCGAGTTGCTGGCGGTCATGAAGGTCAGCGAGGCCAACCCGACGAAGAACAACATGCCCGCGAACAAATACGGCCCCGGCATCACCGCCGCCAGCGCCAGGGTGACGCCGAAGCCGCACGCCGAGGTCGCCATCAACACCATGCCCGGCACCGGCCGCCGCGCCGACAACAGCGCGCCAGTCATCGTGCCCACCGCCATCGACGAGGTCAGCAGGCCGTACTGGCTGGCGTCACCGTGGAACACCGTGACCGACATGGTCGAAATGAAGATCGCGAAGTTGTAGCCGAACGTCCCCAGCAGCAACAGCATCACCATCACCGCGACCAGGTCCGGCCGCTCCCACACGTAGCGGAACCCGGCCAGCAGGCTGCCGCGGGTGCGCTCGGGCGGCGCTTCGGCGTGCAGTTCGCGCACCCGCAGGAAGGACAGCGACACCA
Organism: Luteimonas lutimaris; assembly: GCF_039537065.1. Classification (NCBI taxonomy): domain Bacteria; kingdom Pseudomonadati; phylum Pseudomonadota; class Gammaproteobacteria; order Lysobacterales; family Lysobacteraceae; genus Luteimonas; species Luteimonas lutimaris. The sequence goes on from NZ_BAAAZU010000004.1 coordinate 486,042, forward strand.
GTACCGCCGCATACGACCCCGCATTGACCACGAACAGCCAGCCCTCGCCGATCGCCGCGATCAGCACGCCCGCCACCGCCGGGCCGATCATGCGTGCCGCATTGAACGACGCCGAGTTGAGCGCGACCGCATTGGCCAGCGCATCGTCGCTGACCAGGTCCGACACGAACGCCTGCCGCGCCGGCGCGTCGAACGCGGTCACGCAGCCCAGCAGCAGCGCAAAGCCGTACACATGCCACAGCTGCACCACGCCGGTGAGCGTCAGCACGCCCAGTCCCAATGCAAGCAAGCCGGCGGCGGCCTGCGTGAACAGCAGCAGCTTGCGGCGATCGAAGTGGTCGGCGGCGAATCCGGTCAGCGGCAGCAGCAGCAGCGGCGGCCCGAACTGCAGCGCCATCACCGTGCCCACCGCGGTCGCGTTGTGCTGCGTCAACACCGTCAGCACCAGCCAGTCCTGCCCAATGCGTTGCATCCAAGTGCCCACATTGGATACCAGCGCACCCGCTGCCCAGAGCCGGTAGTTGTAGCTCCGGAGCGAGTGGAACATGCTGCTCAAACCTGCCGTCGCCTCTGTCGTGACGTTGCCGCCAAGGCAACCGGGCGCCCATGCTAACGCGGGCGCCGTGAGCGGCGGCTCCATCGTCCAGGGCCCGTGGCAAATGACGCCAACGGGCTTGCCGCTCCTGGCGAAGTCGCGCACGAACGCCACGGCAGCCCCGGTGCCCCGTTGACGCCATCGCCGCCGGCACTGGCGTAATGTCCGCTGACCTGTCCCGGAGCGACCCATGACCAAGCTCGACAAACCGATCCGCCGCGAACTCCAGGTCGGCGACGACACCTATACCCTGACCATCGATCCCGAAGGCCTCCGGCTGACCCTGAAGGGCCACCGCAAGGGCACCGGGCTGCGCTGGAAGGACCTGGTGAACGGCGATGCCGCGCTGGCCGCGGCGCTGCAGGCGTCGACCAACTGACCGCGCGACCAATCCCCTGCCTCCCACGAACGACCCCGCACATGCACGCACCCGACACCGAGTTCGACGCCGACGACAACTTCGCCAATTACGCCACCGACTTCGACGCCGGGGACGGGATCGACGAAGACGCCACGACCGAACAGCTGGTCTGGCAGCTGTTGCTGCTGCTGAATCCGGGCGACGAGGAAACCGCATTGCAGCAGTTCGGCGAATACCAGGAAGCGACCGCGGACGCCGGCGAGGACGAGTTCGAGCCGGCGTGGCTGCTCAAGGACATCATCGACTGGAAGTCGGGATTCCAGGTACACGACGATGACGCCGCCGCCCTGGTGGAGAGCATCACCGAGCTGGTGGCGCGCTGGAACCTGGAACTCGACTGGGGCGTGGAGGATCCGACCGACGCCGAATTCCTGGCCAATGCCGACACCGCTGCACTCATCCGGACCGCGTATGACGGCCTGCGTCCACACGGCTACACGCTGTGGCTGTGGGAGACCGGCACCGAGACCACCGCCGGCTGGATCACGCTGAGCCGCGATGACGAGGCCATGCGCGCGATCGCCCCGGCGCTGGGGATCGAAGTGCGCACGGGAGAAGGCTGAGCCCGACAGGCCGGCGCGGATGGACAGCCATGGCCCCTTCCGACCCCGGCTTTCAGTTCGCCGTCTTCTCCGCCGCCAGTGCCGGGGCGGCGGAGCCAAGCAGGGGCAACCACTCGCGGATCTCGCTGCTGGCTACCACGCCCCGGACGGTGAACGGATCCCTGTCCACGATGGCCTGGACGGCCGCTTGAGTGTCCGCCCGGAAGATCAGCAAGCCACCGCGTGCATCGTCGGGCCCCCAGGGGCCGGAAGCGATGAGCGTGCCGGCGTCGGCAAGGCTGCGCAGGTGGGCGAGGTGTGCGGGACGCGTGGCGTCCTGGAGCGCCTCGTCGGGGCTGTAGGAATACGTAACGGCGAAAGTCCTGGCCATGATGGTTTCCCTGATGGTTGTGCGGAACGCAGGGGTTGCGCGCGTGCGACCGCCGTCGTGTTGCGCTGGAGAACGCACGGGAAGCGGTCCTGCGACCGGTTCCTGTGCGGGGTTACAGAAACATGCCGCCCGACGCTTCGATGCGCTGGCCGTTGATCCAACCGCCACCGGGGCCCAGCAACGCGGCAGCAGCAGCGCCGATGTCTTCCGGCATGCCGGCGCGGCCCAGCGCGGTGTTGGTGGCGACGAAGGCATTGAGTTCGGCGTTGTCGCGCACCGCGCCGCCGCCGAAGTCGGTTTCGATCGCGCCCGGCGCCAGCACGTTCACGGCGATCCCGCGCGCGCCCAGTTCCTTTGCCTGATAGCGGGTCAGCACCTCGATGGCGCCCTTCATCGCCGCGTATGCGGCATAACCGGGCAAGGCGAAGCGGGCCAGGCCGCTCGACACATTCAGGATCCGTCCGCCGTCGGCGATCAGCGGCAGCAGTTTCTGGGTGAGGAAGAACGGCCCCTTCAGGTGCACGTTCATGAGCAGGTCGAACTGCGCCTCGTCGGTCCCGGCGAACGGCGCGTGCACGCCGACGCCGGCGTTGTTGACCAGGGCGTCGAACTGCCCGCGTTGCCAGTGCGTGCGCAGCGTGTCGGCGACCTGCGTAACGAAGGCGTCGAATCTCGCGCTGTCGCCGACATCCAGCTGCAGCGCGGCCGCGCGACGGCCGTCGGCTTCGATCGCGGCGACCACGGCCGCGGCTTCCTCCCGGCCGCTGCGGTACGTGACGATCACGTCGGTGCCTTGCGCGGCCAGCTTCAGGGCCATGTCGCGGCCGAGGCCGCGGCTGCCGCCGGTGACCAGGGCGATGGGGGTGGGGGTGTTCATGGCGTTCTCCTTTCGGATGGAATCGGACGAACGCCACTCTATTGATCGCAATCCATGCGATAAATCATCTAAATATGATTTGAATGTTCGCTTTCTGCGAACAATAATCCGCAACATGAACCAGCTCGACGTCATGCGAACCTTCATCCGGGTAGCCGAACTGTCCAGCTTCAGCCGCGCCGCGGACAGCCTGGGCCTGCCCAAGGCCAGCGCCTCGACCGCGGTACGCAAGCTGGAAACGCTGCTCGGCACGCAGTTGCTGCACCGGACCACGCGACGCGTCCACCTGACCGCCGACGGCCAGGCGTTCTACGAGCGCTGCAAGGACCTGCTGGACGACGTGGAGGAACTGCAATCGATGTTCCAGCGCGGCCCGCAAACGCTGCGCGGACGCCTGCGCGTGGACATGTCCAGCGGCCTCGCGCGCCACTTCGTGCTGCCGCGGCTGCCGGAATTCCTCGACCAGCATCCGCAGCTGGACATCGAACTCAGCAACACCGACCGCCGCGTCGACGTGGTGCGCGAAGGCTTCGATTGCGTGCTGCGCGTCGGCGCCGTCGAAGACAGCACCCTGGCCGCGCGCAGGCTCGGCGCGCTACCGGTGGCCAATTGCGCCAGTCCCGCCTATCTCGCGCGCCACGGGACGCCGCAAAAGCTGGAAGACCTCGACGCGCACCGGCTGGTGCATTACGTCTCCACGCTGGGCGCACGCTCGCCAGGCTTCGAATATCCGGATGGCGGCGGATACCGCACCCGACCGATGGCCGGCGCACTCACGGTCAACAGCGCCGATGCCTATGTCGGCGCCTGCCTTGCGGGCCTTGGCCTGATCCAGGCGCCACGCACCGGCGTCGCTCCAATGCTGGACGACGGAAGCCTCGTCGAGGTGCTGCCGCAACTGGCCGCGGAACCAATGCCGGTCACCCTGCTGTATCCGCAGCGCCGCAACCTGCCGCGCCGGGTGCGCGCCTTCATGGACTGGGTGGCGGAATTGCTGGCGCCGGTGTTGATTCCGTAAGCGCCGCTGATCCGTGGACAGAAGCGGGCGATCGCCATCCCGGCGGCGTCGCGTTTCGCCTCACCCCTGCGCGAGGCCTTCGAGGTAGGCGCAGAACATGTCCGCCATGGCGTTGGCATAGGCCTTGATCTCGGCGGAAGTCCGCGGGCTTTCCGAAAAATCCTTTCCCACCGTGCTGAGCGTCGTGGTGATCAGGTCGCCGACCCGTGCACGTTTCGCCTTCGAGGCCTTGGGTAGCACCTCCTCCAGGAACGCCTGCACGAAGCGATCGCCCGACGCCCGTGCCTCCCGCGCTTCGGGCGCATCGCGATACAGCGGCGCGGCGTCATTGAGCGCCACGCGCATCCCGGCCTCTTCACACTCCGAACGGAGGAAGGCATGGACCAAGGCGCGCAGCCGTTCGAACGGCGGCTTGCGCACATCTCCCAGGATGCGGCCCAGCATGTCCGTCGTCTGCCGCCATTCATCGCTCTGGAGGCGAAACAGGATCGCGGCCTTGTTCGGGAAGTACTGGTACACCGACCCGACGCTCACGCCGGCCCGTTCGGCCACCCGCGCCGTGGTGAAGCGCTGCGCGCCTTCCCTGGCCAGAACCTGAGTAGCCGCTTCCAGGATCGCCGCGACGAGCTCCGTCGAGCGGGCCTGCTGGGGCTGTTTTCGCGAGGAAATCTGCGGTGTCCGGCGACGGGTCATGGCGACTCCATGGCGGGAAGGTCAATGCGAATAGCGAATGCGACGGATGCATCGTATTCTTCAATGCGACGAATCAGTCGCATCTTAGCCGGGCGCCAGCAGGCGCTCAAGCACCGACCGGGGACCCCCATGACCACCCTGACCACTTCCCCCGTTGCCCCCCTGCTGGACCGCCTGTTCGCGCAGGCCGATGCGGCGACGAGCCCTGCCTTGGCCGAATTTTCCGCCGAGGATCGCGCGCGCCTGATGCACAGCAAGACCGATTACATCGACCTCTACGGGCGCCTGAAGGATCTCTGGCTTCCCGTTTCGCGCGACACCGGCGCGCTGCTCTACATGCTGGCGCGCAGCTCGAACGCGCGGTCGATCGTCGAGTTCGGCACCTCGTTCGGCATCTCGACCGTGCACCTGGCCGCGGCCCTGCGCGACAACGGCGGCGGCCAGCTGGTCACCAGCGAGTTCGAGCCGGCCAAGGTGGCGCGGGCACGACAGCACCTGACCGAAGGCGGGCTGATCGACCTGGTGGAGATCCGCGAGGGCGATGCACTCCAGACGCTGGCCGTCGACCTTCCCCAGACCGTCGACCTGCTGTTGCTCGACGGCGCCAAGGCCCTTTACGGCGACATCCTCGGCCTGGTCGAGGGTCGCCTCGCGCCGGGCGCACTCATCGTCGCCGACAACGCCGACCTCAGTCCCCACTACCTGGCGCACGTGCGCGCACCGGCCAATGGCTACCTCTCCGTCCCGTTCGGCGAGGACGTCGAACTGTCGCTGCGGCTTGGCTGATCCGGCCACGACTTCTCCCGGTTCGCGGAGAACGCCGAGCAGGATTGTCGCGTGATCGAGGCCATGGGAGGTGCGCTGCAGGGATCAAACCGTCCGATGCTCGTCACGTCCGGCCTGCTCGGCATGGCACGGGGCGCGACCGAGGCGGACGCGCCCGACCCGGCCTCGCCCCGCAAATCCGAAACGGCTGCGCGGGCGCTGGCAGAACACGGTGTACGGGCGGCGACGGTCCGGCTCGCGCCGTCGGTGCATGGCCCCGGCGACCACGGATTCATTCCCCTGCTGATTCGCCTGGCACGCGAGAAGGGCGTCTCGGCGTATCTCGACGACGGCAGCAACTGCTGGTCGGGTGTCCACCGGCTGGACGCGGCGCGGGTCTATCGGCTCGCCCTCGAGCAGGGCGCAACCGAGCCGGCCTACCATGCGGTGGCCGACGAGGCCGTGCCGTTCAAGGCGATCGCCGAGGTGATCGGTCGCCGCCTGGGCCTGCCGGTCGCGTCGCGGGGACGCGAGCACTTCGGCTGGTTCGCCCTCATGGCAGGCGCGGACATGGCCGCATCCAGCGCCCGCACGCGTGCACGGCTTGGCTGGGAACCGGGCGGCCCGGCACTCCTCGCCGACATCGACCAACCCGGTTACTACGCCATCCAGGCGACCTTGACCTCGTTGTTGGCGACCGCCGCTCAGAAATCCCAGAACACCGGCACCCAGCGGAACGCATCGCCCTCGACGGACACCCGGCCGACGGACGGGAACGGCAGGTGGGTCGCCACCAGCATCTCACCGGTGCCGGCCAGTTCCCGAAGCAGCGCGATGCGCACGCGCGCCGCCCCTTCCGGATCGTGCTCGAAACCGTTATGCCAGTTCGGCTGATCGAAACCGACCGCAAACACTGCGTCGCCGGCGAAGGTCAGCGCTTCGCCACCGGACGCCAGACGCACCACGCTGTGCCCGGGGGTGTGGCCACCGGTGCGGCGGACCACCACACCCGGTGCCACCTCGCGCTGCTCCTCGAAGGTACGCACATAGCCGCTGTATTCCGCCAAGAAGTGCTTGGCGGTGGCCCGCAGCGCATCGGGGAAACCCTGCGGCATGTTGGTGAGGGTGAAGTCCGGCGACTTCCAGAACGCCACCTCAGACGCGGCGATGTGGATCTGAAGGTCCGGGCGCAGGCGCTCCTTCACCCCGTCCACCAGCAGGCCGCCGATGTGGTCCATGTGCATGTGGGTGATCACCACGTCGGTGACCTCCGCCAGATCGATGCCGGCCGCCCCCAGGCGGCGGATCAGCTGACCGGCACGCGGCAGTTGCAGGTCCGGATCCATGCCCAGGCCCGCGTCGATCAGGATGGTGCGGTCGCCGCTGCGCACCAGCATCGCGTTCAACGCCCAGTCGAACGCATCCGGCGGCAGGTACATGTCCTCGAACCACGCCGCACGCTCGGCCGGCCTGGCGTTGTGTCCCAGCATCTGGGTGGGCAGCGGCAGGACGCCATCGCTGATCACCAGTACGTCGATATCGCCCACCTTCAGCGCGTAACGCGAGGGGACCAGTTCGTCGCGCGCAGGCGCGGCGGGGGGTGCGGTATTTTCCAGGTTGAACATGTCGGGATCTCCACGAAGGGTTGGCTGGCTGGCAGCGAAGCGGTGTGGAGTGAGCCTAGGGAAAGGGCGCGGGAGGTAGTAGGTCCGTGGGCAGACTCACGCTGTTGCCCGACGCGCATCAATGGCCAGACGCCATGCCGCGCCGGCCGGGGGCATGGCCAACGACCTTCGCCGCAGGGTTCGATATTCGCGGCGACCTTGCGCTGTATTCCGCGCGATCCGGTACGAAGGGCATCCCGGCAGCGCATCGCCCGCACAATACGAAGATCAGTTGAATCGCCTGAGGTATGTGCCTCAAGTCCACTGTCCGAGGAACTCGGGTCACTCCAACCTGACCCTGCTTTCCCTTCGCCCCTGTTTCAGCCATGCATCCGGCGAAACTCCCGCCAGCTCGGCAGGCCCACCAGCTGCTTGCGCTGTGCTTCGATGGCAGACAGCACTGCGACGATGATCGCCAGCAGGGCCAAACCCCAGGTAATCATGGCCACCTTGTTTTCGACATCCCAGGTCCAGGCATCGATCACCATCCAAAGCGGGAGCAACACGAACACCGTGCCGTAGAGAACCAGAAAGCGCGTCAGGAACCCGGCAAATGCCGGTGGCGCCACGGGAATCCCAAGCCGCCACAGCACCCGGTATCCCGGCGGCATCAGGTCATCCTCCGAGGCGCCCGCCTCGACCGCCTGCAGCAACCCCTTCTGCACGATGGCGGGATACGAAGCGATCACGGACCGGTCGCCACCGATCAGCCCCGCCGCCCGGTAGTCGCGGCCGGAGCGCAATCGCCCGGTCCATAGACTCAGGCAGATCAGCATCAGCGCCATCGCGTAGAGAGGCCACGGATCGGGAAAGGTGGCCTCTTCCGACCAGAGGCACAGCACCAGGAACGGCAACGCAAAGGCCCAGAAGACCAGCATGCCCCTGCGCGCCCGGCGCAGTTCGGCGCGCCAGTCGGCGACCGGTGGAAGCCGGGTGGGAACCTTGGGTTTCATGGCGACTGAGGATAGCGGGCAGCGAATGTCGGCAGGGTCGACGCAGAGGGCAGGCCGTGAAGCGTGGCACAGTGCCTCGGGAGAAGTGAACCTGATTCCGTTCTTTGGACCCCGTTCTTCAGGGCCGGGGCATCCCCGCGTTTTTATGCCTGCAACACCATCCGACCGAGCGTTGCGGGTGTGGCAGGCGGATTGGCTCCCCGTCAGCTGCTGCGCTCCAGATAGCGCACCGCCTCGTCCTCATACGCCTCGTATCCCGGCGCCAGATGGGGCAGCAGCAGGCGCACCCAGGCGCGGCTGGCCCTGCGGGTCTCGCGCGCGCACCCAGCGGCGCGGGCCGCGGTCAGGTCGCCCGCGTCCACCATGCCGGCGAATCCCTCCGGGTCGGTGCCGTAGATCAGGCACTGCAGGTTGAAATAACGCTGCTCGCCCAGCGCGTGCTCGTCGGCATACGCATGCAGGTTGTAGGCGCCGGTACTGCGCGAGAGCATCCAGTTCGCCGCCATGTCCAGGTTGCCGACCACCTGATGCGGGGTCTCGTCGAGCCCGGCAAAGCGCAGCATCAGGATGGCCGCCAGCTGGTCCATCGCATCCTCCTGGCGACCGGTGACGGGCAGGTCAAGCAGCTGCACCAGCGCGTGGCCGGTTTCGTGCAGCACGATGAAGCGCACATTGGCACGCGTGTAGCGCAGCGCATACCCCTCGTCCTGGCCCAGCGCACGCTGTTGCTCCAGGCCACGCTCGTAGAGCGTGTGCAGCGTCTCGTAGCACAACACCACCTGGGTCTGGTCCGGACGGTAGAAGGCGCCGAACTCGCCGCATTCGGCGGTGACATAACGTACACGGCGCGGCAGCGCGAACATGCCGTCGATCGCCTGCACCTCCGGCAGCCGCCGCAGCAGATCGGCATCGCGTACGCGCCGGTAGATCCCCTGCAGCCTGGGCGTGGCCGGCGGTCCGTAGGCGTATTCGAATGCCGGCGCACGCCCCTCCCCGCCCATCGGCCTGGGCTGGACCACCGAACGTGGCATCGCACCGTCTCGATCAGGCACCGACATGGCGGGTGCAGCGTGGTCCGCCACTGGCGGGGATGCGTCACCGGCAGCGGCCGCTGCCAGCGCCATCACCAGCGTCATGGTGCAGGTCCTGGGAGGCATGCAAACCGCCGCGGTCGCAGGTCGGGGCCTGCCATTGTAGGCGGCGTGATGGCGCCCGGACACTGGCATGACGCGGCCGACCCCGGACAACTGCTCCAGAGCGTCGCGGAGAAATCCAGGCTACGTCGCGCCCATGCCGCCGTCGATGCGGTACTGCGCGCCGGTGATGAATCGGCTTTCGTCGGACGCCAGGAACAGCACCAGGTTGGCGATGTCGGCCGGTTCGCCGTAGCGACCCAGCGGGATGGTCTTCTCGATGCCGATCCGTGCCGCTTCCGCATCACCAGGGTCGAAGCCGGCTTCCAGCGAACGCATCATCCGCGTGTTGACCGGCGACGGATGCACGGAGTTGACGCGCACGTCGTGCGCGGCCGCCTCGATCGCGGCGACCTTGGTCATGCCCACGAGCGCGTGCTTGGAGGTGACGTACGGGAGCACGCCGGCCGAGCCGTCCAGGCCCGCCACCGACGAGGTGTTGACCACGCTGCCGGCGCCGGCCGCGTACATGTGCGGCAGCACGTGCTTCAGGCCCAGATAGGCACCGCGCACGTTGATCGCGAGGACCTTGTCGAACATCGCGATGGCCTGCTCCTCGAGCGGGGCCACCTTGCCCTCGATGCCGGCGTTGTTGAAGAACACGTCGATCCGCCCGAACGCTTCCATGGTCGCCTCGACGTAGCGCACCACGTCGGCTTCGCTGCTGACGTCCGCACGCGCGACCGCGACCCGGTCGCCGCCGCCGAGCGCCTGGCGCGTGGCGTCGAGGGCGTCCTGGTCGATGTCCACCAGCATCACGAATGCGCCTTCGTCGAGGAATCGTTCCGCGACCGCCTTGCCGATGCCTCCCGAACCGCCGGTGATGATGGCGACCTTGTCCTGCAAGCGTTTCATGGCCGTGCCTCCTTGTATGGGGTGCCAGTGGCGACACCGCTGGCCGGCGGCGCGATGCGCGCCCCGGGACCGCTTGACGAGTGTCCGCCAAGAGCGCGCAACGAGGCTTGACCTCGATCAAAGCGGCTTCACTGCGCCTTGGCGATGATGGCCATGGACACCGACAGGAGACGCGACATGGCTGCATCCAACGAGTCGATCCGCAAGCTGGCCAGGCACAACGACGACTTCCGACGCGAGGTCGCTACCGGTGCGCATTCACAGGTCGTGCTGATGTGCCTGAAGCCGGGAGAAGGCATCGGCGAGGAGGTCCACGATGACACCGATCAGATCTTCATCGTGGTCAAGGGTGGCGGCGAAGCGGTACTCGACGGCGCAGTCCGGGCGCTCGACAAGGGCGCGCTGCTGCTGGTGCCGGCCGGAATGCGCCATGACATCCGCAACACCGGCGACAAGCGGCTGCGCCTGGTGACGATCTATTCGCCGCCGCACCATGCCCCGGGCACGGTGCATGCGACGCGCGAGGAGGCGATGCGCGCGGAGGGCGAAGACCATGCTTGAGTTCATCGAAAGCGCGGCAGACGTGGTCGCGGTGACCGTTTCCGAAAAGATCACCGGCGCCGACCTTGCGGCGGTCATGGACCGCCTCGAACAGGCCATGGACCGGCACGAGGTGGTCCATGTGTTCGCGGAGACCCGGTCGATCGACGGAGTCGAGGTCTCGGGCCTGGGGTCGCACACCGCGCGGGCGATGCCGCTGTTCGGCAAGCTCAAGCGCTTCGGCCGCGTGGCCGTGGTCGCCGACCAGGCCTGGATCCGCGCGGGCAGCCGGGTCGAGAGTGCGCTGCTTCCGTTCGTCGGCTACCGGGTCTTCAAGCCCGGGCAGCGCGCGGAGGCGCTCGCTTGGGTATCGGGGAACGCCGATCCGGATGCTTGATCCGCGTCCATCCGCTCCCGGAACCTCCTCACAGCCGATAGTCGAACCAGATCCCCGGCTCTGGGGCCGGCCACTCCGGGCACAGCGCCTCGACCACTTCCATCGGGTCCAGCCACGCCGCGCATCCGCGTATCGCACGGCCAACCCTTCCAGAAATGGTGTCAGGGACAATTCGGACGGCGTGGCGGCCTCCCGGCTTGTCGCACCCCGGAGAATCGTCCGGTCCGGGCTTCGACCCACGAACGGAAGCGGTCTGTTCCCAGTGCCTTCTGCTGTTGCAGGTAACAGCGGATTTCCTCTACCAGGTCATCCGGCAAGGCATCCGCGAACAGTGCCCGATAGGTCGCTGCGCGCGCCATCGAATCGGGGCCGAGCGACAAGTATTCTGAGTGCGGGGTCAGAAGCGGATCGAGGCGCCAACCTGCGTTGGCCCCGTAACTCGACCAAGGATGATCGCCCGCATGAGCCACCATCCAGGCGCGAACCGGATTAAGCTCGATATAGCGGCTGCAGGCCAGGAAGTAGGATCCGGAGTCCACCAGACACGCCTTGTAGCGTCCCTCCCAGAGTGTCCCGGTACGGCCATGACGGCCGTTGAACAGACCCACATAGTTGCGCGAAAAGGTGTGCATCAGTCGCGACACTGCGCCAGCTTCCTTCGGCGTCAGCAGCAGGTGCACGTGGTTGCTCATCAGTACGTACGCATGCAGCTCGCATCCGAAGCGCGACAGCCCATGGCGAAGACATTGAAGGTAGCGCTGGCGATCATCATCGTCGAAAAAGCACGGCAACCGATTGTTGCCCCGTTGCACGACGTGCTGGGGAATTCCGGCCAGATCGAAGCGAGGAAGGCGTGCCATGCGCGAAATTTTGGCAGCCAGTCCAGCACTCCGGCCATCGGTGCAAGCCGCGCATTCGCATCAGCCCGACGCCCGTCTTGGTGTCAGGAATTGTCCCTGACACCTTTTTCCCGCGCCGGGGGGAGGCGCGGAAAGTGCGGTGGGAAGTCCGGAATTGCCGCGCGCAGAGCGTGTCTGTCGGGGGATGGTGTTATGGAGTAGAAACTTTCCTACCCCGGCCGGATAAACCGCCCTCACGTCGGTAAGATTGAAGCTGCGCAACCCAGGGGGAAACAATGTCCAAGGTGCTGATTGGCCAATACCTCAACGAGCTGTCCCGCCTGAGGCAGGTCAGCGGTACCCATCGCGAGTCGGTGGTGCGGGAGGCCTTCAAGGACCTGCTGAAGGGCTACGCCCGCAGCCATGACCTGATCTTCGTCCCCGAGTACGAGATCGAATCGCCGCGCAAGGAGCGTCGCTACGTCGATGGCGCCCTGCTGCACGGCCTACGCCTGCCGTTCGGCTACTGGGAGGCCAAGGACGACAAGGACGACCTCAACGCCGAAATCGCGTTCAAGTTCCAGCGCGGCTACCCGAAGGACAACATCATCTTCGAAGACAGCACCCAGGCGGTGCTGATCCAGAACGGCATCGAGGTGATCCGCTGCAAGGTCGACGACGTCGACACCCTGCAGCAGCTGCTGCAGCTGTTCTTCGGCTACCAGCGTCCGGAGATCGCGGAGTTCCGCAAGGCCGTCGAGCAGTTCACCACCGACCTGCCCGCCGTGCTGCAGGCGCTGCGCGAGATGATCGACCGCGCGCACGGCAAGAACGAGGCCTTCCGCAAGGCCGCCGACGAGTTCCTCGACCACGCCCGCAAGACCATCAACCCCGGGCTGGAATTCGACGATGTCCGCGAGATCCTGATCCAACACATCCTCACCGACGAGATCTTCGACGAGGTTTTCCCCGGCCAGCCGTTCCACAAGGACAACAACGTAGCCCGCGAGCTGCAGAAGCTCGAGGACACCTTCTTCACCGGCAACACCAAGTTCCAGACCCTCAAGGCCCTGGAGGTCTACTACCGCGCCATCCGTGGCGCTGCGTCGCGCATCAGCGGCCACCACGAGAAGCAGACCTTCCTCAAGGTCGTCTACGAGAACTTCTACAAGGTCTACAACCCCAAGGCCGCCGACCGGCTGGGCGTGGTGTACACGCCCAACGAAATCGTTCGCTTCATGATCGAATCAGCAGATTGGCTGTGCGAGCACCACTTCAAGCGCAACCTGATTGACAAGGACGTGGAAATCCTCGACCCAGCCGTGGGCACCGGCACCTTCATCACCGAGCTGATCGAGCATTTCCGCGGCCAGCCCGCAAAGCTCAAGCACAAGTACGCCGAGGAGTTGCACGCCAACGAGGTCGGCATCCTCCCCTACTACGTCGCGAACCTGAACATCGAGGCGACCTACGCCGCGGTCATGGGCCGCTACGACGAGTTCCCCGGCCTGTGCCTGGTCGACACCCTCGACAACACCGGCGGGCTGGGCCGCAGGACCGGCGACCAGATCTCCGACCTGTTCGGTATGGGCGACGAGAACGTTGAGCGCATCAAGCGCCAGAACAAGCGCAAGATCAGCGTGATCATCGGCAACCCGCCCTACAACGCCAACCAGGCCAACGAGAACGACAACAACAAGAACCGCGAATACCCCGAGATCGACCGGCGCATCAAGGACAGCTACATCAAGGCATCCACCGCGCAGAAGACCAAGCTGTACGACATGTACTCGCGGTTCTTCCGCTGGGCGTCAGACCGAATGCACGACGACGGCGTGCTGGCATTCATCACCAACCGCAGTTTCCTCGACGCGCGCACCTTCGACGGCTTCCGCAAGGTGGTGGCGCAGGAGTTCGCCGAAATCCATGTGGTCGACCTCGGCGGCGACGTGCGCGCCAATCCGAAGCTCAGCGGCACCACCCACAACGTGTTCGGCATCCAGACCGGCGTGGCGATCAGCTTCCTGGTGAAGAAGCGCGGCAGCAAGGGCGCGCGGATCTTCTATACGCGGCGGCCGGAGATGGAGACGGCAGAGGAGAAGCTGGCTTGGCTGTCAAGCACCCAGTTGCACGGGATCGAGCGCGAGGAGGTTCGGCCTGATGCAAAGGGCTACTGGCTGAATCTTTCAAAGAACGACTTTGACGAACTGTTGCCTTTGGCATCGAAAGGGTCAAAGGCTGGCATGCGAGGCGCGAACGCGATATTCGGGCTTTACTCCATTGGCGTATCGACTAATCGGGACGCGTGGGTCATTTCGGTAGACAGGAACACACTTTCGGACCAGATGCGCTTCTTCGCGAAGATCTACGCCGAAACTCCAGAAGATCACGCAGAAGACGAGCCGGTGATCAAATGGTCGCGAAACCTTAAGCGGCGACTGGAGCAAGGAAAAAACGAGGCGTTTGATCAAGAGAGAATCCGGCCGATGTCCTACAGGCCGTACAACAAACAGTGGCTCTACGACTCAGAGCTATTCGTTGACGAGCGTGGCGCTGCAGACAAGATGTTCTTCAACGGCAATGTATCGATTGCGACGATTGGGGCCGGAGCCTCGGTAATCCCCCCACTTTTAGCGGTCGCCAAAAGTGGAGCTAAGCGGCAAGGGCCAGTTTCTGCATCGGC
>NZ_BAAAZU010000005.1:0-749 GCF_039537065.1 Luteimonas lutimaris
GGAACCTCCTCGGGAAAGGGTACGAGAAAATTCCACTTCTGGCGTCAGCTAACCCGTGGGGGGATTACCGTACCACTTGACTTTGCGGCCACCTACATTGCCGTCACCAATCACCTTTCCTTGGCGTGGGTCAAACTTTGGCGCGTAGCCAAGGTAGATGCCAAACGCGTCTCTCTCAGTGGAAGAATCAACTGCATAGCAGACGCCAAAGTCTGGGCCTTGTTGATAAGACCAGGTCATCCCAGAGTCGGCGGGCAACGCTGGGCAATGCTCGACCGGCTGCGAATAGCTAGCCGAAGCTTGAAGAAGTAGTACCAAGGCAACGAGTAGCTTCATGCGCGGTTTAACGCTTGAGTTAACCCGACCTGCGTAGTGGAGCCAACAACATGGCAAGCTCTACCTGCCATGTTGTTGGTGGAACGAAGCGGATTCGGGTTGAACGAACTGTTAGGCCTGTGCGCGAGGGCGCCTGACCTGCGCAATGCGACCAATGACATAGAGAACAGCGCCAGAGACGAAGCAGAAGCCAGCAATACCGCCATTTAAATATCTTGTGGCTGATGGAACGACAAACACAGCGACCAGCATAGCCAACGAGATGGCAACCAAAGCAAAGCCGACCTTGAGATAGATGTTCGAGAGTCCAAAGTGCTTACTCATTGCGCATCTCCGTTACGATTTACTGTCAACACAGGCCTAACGCTTGAGTTAACCCGACCTGCGTAGTGGAGCCAACAACATGGCAAGCT
>NZ_BAAAZU010000005.1:806-1178 GCF_039537065.1 Luteimonas lutimaris
CACACTTACGAAGCTGGATCAACCTGCACGGTGTTTGAGTCGCGAGCGAACTCCACCGTAAACTTTTGGTCCTTTCCGCAACCAGTAGCATCCCATAGCTCACGAACCGGCCCAGTCTCCGGCGATCGTACCGGAACAGTGATGCTGATGCGTGCTACGGACAAGCAAGCTTCCTCTTTCGCGAAGTACCCAATGATCCCCGCAGTGGCAAGATTCTTTTGATTCTCAGATGCCGACGTATCTCCAGAGTACTGAATCTCGCCTTTGCTACACCCAGCCAGCAGAACTAGCAGTGTGGCGACCATGGCGTAATGCGCAAAGCTTGGCATATTGATTCTCCACGTGACGAATGAAACCGGATGTGTCCCCTAA
>NZ_BAAAZU010000005.1:1236-1554 GCF_039537065.1 Luteimonas lutimaris
CCGTCTTGCACCAAGTCAATAAAAAATCCTTTCTCAGCCGCAAGAACTGAGTCATACACTTCCTCGTCAGCTTCGGACCAAGTGGAAATTCTTTCCTTTACGTCCCGTAGCTGAAGAAATTCCAGCGTTGGCTTTACGAAGTGCTCGCCAAGCTTGATAGCCGGTTCTCCCGTCACCTCCACTAGCTCCGACCCTTCCGGAAGTTCGTACTCGGCTCTAATCCAGATGCGAATTCGCTTCATGTGACACCTAACGCCTTATGTCTTGAGTTTCCCCTAGCCTAAGAGCCGAGAGCCCGGCGTGCGCGCCCGATAACGC
>NZ_BAAAZU010000006.1:0-144301 GCF_039537065.1 Luteimonas lutimaris
AACGTCCAGAACTGAGGTTCGACGCCAAGCAGTACCGCGAAGCCCGGCTCACGCCGGGCTTCGTTTTTTCCGGGATGTGGCGATGTTCATGTTTTACATTAAGAATCGCCCGCAAGGCTTGTTCGAATCCGGCGGCGCACCTACACTCGCGGGCACCGAAGAGAGGGTGTCCGACATGCGCAGAACGGTTGTGTCCCTGGTATTGCTGCTGGCCGTGCCCGGCCTCGTGCAGGCAGCGGTGGAATGTCCCGGCACCACCGTGCCGCAGGCGACGCCGGTGCGTCCGACCGTCATTGCGCCGGTATCGAGCGACCTGGCCGCGGCCTCCTACCAGCTCGGCACTCAGGCCAGCGTGCTGACCCAGGCCTACGACGAATCACAGTCGGCCGACCAGGTGCTGCTGCGCCTGCGCATCGAGGGCTGTCAGGACGTCGCCAAGGCGATGCCGGCGCCGAGTGCGATCAATCCCAACGATCCGGCGGCCTACAAGCCGCAGACCGAATTCGACAACACGCCGTGGCGTTTCGACATGAGCCAGGGCGGCAAGCGCATGACCGCCGACGAGTTCAGCGCGTGGATGGAATCGCGCGGCGTGCGCGTGGCGAAGGGCAGCGCGCCGGCACCGGTCGCCGCCATCCCGGTGGCAGTCGACGGCACGGTCGTGCCACCGGCGGCGGTGCCCGCCGGCAGTGAGGTTGTTCCCGTGCAGGCGCCGCCTGCGGAAAGCGCCCAGTCCGAGCCGCAGCCGGCCGAAGGCGCCCAGCCCGAGCCGAAGCCGGCCGCCGAAGTCAGCGAGTCCGGCACTCCCTGAACCGGCTCGCGCCGGTTTCCCGGCGTAGATCCCCGTCCGGCCGGAGCGGCAGTGGCCGCTCCCACGGGTACTCAGCCCTTCAGCACGCCCAGTTCCCGCCCGATGCGGGTGAACGCGTCGATCGCGCGGTCCAGGTGTTCGCGCGTGTGCGCGGCGCTGAGCTGGGTCCGGATGCGTGCCTGGTCCCTGGGCACGACGGGGAAGAAGAAGCCGATCGCATAGATCCCTTCCTCCAGCAGGCGCTGCGCGAACTTCTGCGCCAGCGGCGCGTCGTACAGCATCACCGGGCAGATCGGATGCACGCCGGGCTTCACGTCGAAGCCGGCGACGGTCATCTTTTCGCGGAAGTAGGCCGTGTTGTCCGCGAGCCGTTCGCGCAGGTCGCCGGCGGCATCGAGCATCTCGAACGCCTTGATGCCCGCCGCGACCACGTGCGGCGGCAGCGAGTTGGAGAACAGGTACGGACGCGAGCGCTGGCGCAGCAGTTCGATCACTTCGCCCGACGCGGTCGTGAAGCCGCCCAGCGCGCCGCCCATCGCCTTGCCCAGCGTGCCGGTGATGATGTCGATGCGGTCCAGCACGCCCTTGACCTCGGCCGAACCGCGCCCGGTCGCGCCGAGGAAGCCGGTCGCGTGGCATTCGTCGATGTGCACCAGCGCGCCGTACTTCGCCGCCAGCGCGGTGATCTCGTCGAGCGGGGCGATGAAGCCGTCCATCGAGAACACGCCGTCGGTGGAGATCAGCTTGGTCCGCGCACCCGCGGCGTCGGCGGCGTGCAGCTGCTTCTCCAAGTCGGCCATGTCGCAGTTGGCATAGCGGAAGCGCCTGGCCTTGCACAGGCGCACGCCGTCGATGATCGAGGCATGGTTGAGTGCGTCGGAAATGATCGCGTCTTCCTCGCCCAGCAGCGGCTCGTAGAGGCCGCCGTTGGCGTCGAAGCAGGCAGCGTAGAGGATGGTGTCCTGCTTGCCGAAGAAGTCCGCGATCGTCTTCTCCAGCTGCTTGTGCAGGTCCTGGGTGCCGCAGATGAAGCGCACCGAGGCCATGCCGAAGCCGTGGGTATCGAGTGCCGCCTTGGCCGCCTCGATCATCGCCGGATGGTCGGCCAGGCCGAGGTAATTGTTGGCGCAGAAGTTCAGCACCGTGCGGCCGTCTTCCAGCGTGATCTCCGCCGCCTGCGGACTGGTGATGATGCGTTCGGCCTTGAACAGGCCGGCGTCGCGGATCTCGTCGAGGGTGTCGGCGTAGCGTTGGGTGAGGGTCATTTGGGTGATCGCATGGTTCAGGCGGGCCTGTCCATTCTAGCGCCGCCCCGTCGCCGGCCCGGTGCCGGGCCACCGCCCACGGAACAGGAATCCGAAGATGCGCACCGTTGCCGCCACGCTTGCTGCCATCGCGATCCTCGCCGCTTCGGCGTGCAGGCCGGAGGAAACTCCGGAGCCCCGGGCCGACGCATCGATCGCAGCGAAACCGGGCGTGGAGAAGGAGAAGACGAAGCCGGTTGAAAGCAAGGCCCTGTCAAAACCCGAGGTCCCGGCCGAGGACCAGCGCCAGGCCCTGCGTTTCGACATGACCAGCCAGGGCCAGGCGCAGACCGCCGAGAATTTCGATGCCTGGATGGTGCAGCAGGGCGTCAGCGTGGCGAAGGGAGCGCCACCTGCGGACGCGCCGCCCGACGGCGGCGCGAAATCCGGTGGATCTGCGGGGCAGGGTGCTTCTTCTTCCCGCGAATGACGGCGCGGTACCGCCGGCGCCTCAGTTCCAGCTGAGCACGACCTTGCCCGACTTGCCCGATTCCATCAGGTCGAAGCCCTTCTGGAAGTCGTCCGCCGGCAACTGGTGGCTGAGCACCTTGCCCAGCGGGAAGCCGTCGAGCACCAGCTGGGTCATCTTGTACCAGGTCTCGTACATGCGCCGGCCGTAGATGCCGTGCAGGGTCAGGCCCTTGAAGATGATCCGGTCCCAGTCCACGCCCGCGCCCTTGGGCAGCAGGCCGAGCAGGGCGACCTTGCCGCCGTTGTACATGCAGTCGAGCATGTCGTTGAACGCGCGCGGGTTGCCGCTCATCTCCAGGCCCACGTCGAAGCCTTCCATGTGCAGGTCGGCCATCACGTCCCTGACCGACTGGTTGGCGACGTTGACCACGCGCGTGGCGCCCATGTCGGCGGCAAGCTTGAGGCGGTAGTCGTTGACGTCGGTGACCACCACGTTGCGCGCGCCGACGTGCTTGCAGATGCCGGCGGCCATCACCCCGATCGGGCCGGCGCCGGTGATCAGCACGTCCTCGCCGACCACGTCGAACTCCAGCGCGCAGTGCGCGGCGTTGCCGTAAGGGTCGAAGAACGCGGCCAGCTCCGACGGGATCTGGTCGGGGATCGGCCACAGGTTGCTGGACGGCATCACGATGTACTCGGCAAACGCCCCGTCGCGGTTGACGCCGATGCCGACGGTGTTCGGGCACAGGTGCTGCTTGCCGGCGCGGCAGTTGCGGCAGTGGCCGCAGACGATGTGGCCTTCGGCCGAGACGCGCTGGCCGATCGCGTAGCCGCTCACGCCCGGGCCGATCTCGACGATGCGGCCGACGAACTCATGGCCCACGACCAGGCCCTGGCGGATGGTGCGCTGCGCCCACTCGTCCCACAGGTAGATGTGCAGGTCGGTGCCGCAGATGGCGGTCTTCTCGACCCGGATCAGGACCTCGTTCGGCCCCGGCTGCGGGACCGGGACTTCCTCCATCCACATGCCCTTGGCGGTTTCGCGCTTGACCAGCGCCTTCATGGTCGAGGGGATCTGCGGGCTGGCGGTGGACATGGACGGGCCTGGGTGCGGACGGGATGTGCGATTGTACCGTCCGGCCCGCCACCGGACCGCGCCCTGGCCATCGGCATTTGCCAACGTGGCGGGGTCTTGCCTATGGTCACAGGGTTTGCCCGCCACCATCCCGATCCGAGGAGTCCCCGTGTCCCTGCGCCTGTTGCCCGCGGCCCTGGCCGTCGCCCTGTTGTCCTCCGCCGCCAGTGCCGACGAGGGCATGTGGGAACCCCGCCAGATGCCGGAGCTTGCCGACCAGCTCAAGGCCCGCGGCCTGGAAATGGACCCGGCGTCGCTGTCCAACCTGGCCGGCAAGCCGCTCGATGCGGTGATCAGCCTCGGCGGCTGCACAGCCAGCTTCGTTTCCCCCAAGGGCCTGGTGATCACCAACCATCACTGCGTCTACGGTGCGGTCGCCTACAACTCCACGCCCGAGAACGACCTGCTGGCCAACGGGTTCGTCGCCGACGGCTTCGCCGCCGAGCTGCCGGCGCAGCCGAACGCCCGCGTCTACGTGACCCAGGCGATCACCGACGCCACCGACCGCATCGTCGATGGCCTCGATGGCATGGACGGCAAGGGCCGGTACGACGCGATCGAGGCGCGCAGCAAGGCGCTGGTTGCCGAGTGCGAGGCGCCGGGCGGGCTGCGCTGCAACGTCTACAACTTCAATGGCGGGCTGCAGTTCTCGCTGATCCGCCAGCTCGAGATCCAGGACGTGCGGCTGGTGTACGCGCCGGCCGCGTCGATCGGCAAGTACGGCGGCGACGAGGACAATTTCGAGTGGCCGCGCCACACCGGCGACTGGGGGTTCCTGCGTGCCTACGTGGACAAGGACGGCAAGCCGGCGCCGTATTCGAAGGACAACGTCCCCTACCAGCCCGAAAGCTGGCTCACCGTGTCGCAAACGCCGCTGGAGGCGGGCGACTACGTGATGGTCACCGGATACCCGGGCCGCACCAACCGCTATCGCCTGGCGTCCGAGGTCAGGGACACGATCGAGTGGGGCTATCCGGAGTCGGTCGCCTATTTCAAGGATTCACTGGCCACGATCGAGCGCACCACCCGCGGCGACAAGGCGGCGGCGCTGAAGTACGCATCGACCGTGGCCGGGATCAACAATGCGCTCAAGCTGTACCAGGGCCAGCTCGACGGCTTCGCGCAGATGGACGACCCGGTCGGCATGAAGCGCGCGCGCGAGGACGCGCTGAAGGCGTGGCTGGCCGGCCGCGGCGCGGAAGGCAAGGCGCAGGTCGAGGCGCTGGCCGAACTGGAGCGCGAGCTGGCCGCGACCGAAGCGACCCGCGAGCGCAACCGCTGGTTCCCGGGCGTGGCCTCCGGCGGCCTCGCCGGCACGGCGGTGCAGCTGTACCGCAACGCCATCGAGCAGGCCAAGCCCGATGCCGAGCGCGAGAGCGGCTATCAGGCGCGTGACGCCGCGCGCCTGCAGGGCAACATGAAGTCGATGGACAAGCATTACGACGCCGGGGTCGACAAGGCGCTGATGAAACTGCGCATCGAGCGCTACCTGGCGCAGGTGCCGGCCGGACAGCGGGTGCCGGAACTCGACCGCTGGCTCGGCATAGACGCCGGCGACAAGGCTGTGCCCGGCCTCGACGCGAAGCTCGACGCGCTCTACGCCGGCAGCAAGCTCGGCGACGAGACCGTGCGCCTGCAGCTGCTCGACGCCGACCGCGCCGCGATCGAAGCCTCCGACGACCCTGCGCTGCAGTTCGTGGTGCAGGTGATGCCGGCGCTGCTGCGGCTGGAGGACGAGGGCGAGGCGCGCAGTGGCCGTATCTCGGCGCTGCGCCCGAAGTTCATGCAGGCGATGATCGATTTCAACGCCTCGCAGGGAAAGCCGGTGTACCCGGACGCGAACTCGTCGCTGCGCATCACCTTCGGCACCGTGCGCGGCTACTCGCCGCGCGACGGCGAGCAGATGACGCCGTTCACCACGCTGGCCGGCATCGTCCAGAAGGACACCGGCGTCGAGCCGTTCGACGCGCCGAAGGCCGAGCTCGATGCGATCGCGGCCGGCCAGGGCGCGCAGTACCGGATGGCGTCGCTCGGCGACGTGCCGGTGAACTTCCTCAGCGACGTCGACACCACCGGCGGCAATTCCGGTTCGCCCACGCTCAACGCGAAGGGCGAGCTGGTCGGCCTGCTGTTCGACGGCAACTACGAGAGCCTGAGCGCCGACTGGATCTTCAACCCCGAACTGACCCGCTCGATCCACGTCGATACGCGCTACATGCGCTGGGCGATGGACGAGGTCGACCACGCCGAGCGCCTGCTCGAGGAAATGGGACTGCCGCATGACTGATCGCAAGGGAGCAACGACCATGGCACTGCGCAACGCGCTGCTGGTATCGATCGCCGGGCTGTCGCTCGGTGCACACGCCGACGAGGGGATGTGGATGCCCTCGCAACTGCCGGAAATCGCCGCGCAGCTCAAGGCCGCTGGCTTCAAGGGCGATCCGAAGGACCTGGCCGACCTGACGAAACCGCCGATGAGCGCGGTCGTCTCGCTCGGCGGCTGCACCGCGAGCTTCGTTTCGCCGCAGGGCCTGGTGGTCACCAACCACCACTGCGCGTACGGCGCGATCCAGCTCAACTCCACGCCCGACAACAACCTGATGGCGAACGGCTTCAACGCCGCCACGCGCGAACAGGAAGTCTCCGCCGGCCCCGCAGCGCGGGTGCTGGTGACCGAGTCCTTCGATCGCATCACCGACCGCATCCTCGAAGGCGCGCGCGGCAAGACCGGGCGCGACTACTACGACGCGGTCGATGCGGCGAGCAAGGCCGCCGTGGCCGAGTGCGAGCAGGACGCGGGCTACCGCTGCTCGGTCGCCAACATGTACTACGGCACCGATTTCTACCTGGTCAAGCAGCTGGAGCTGAAGGACATCCGCCTCGTCTACGCGCCGCCGGAGGCGATCGGCAACTACGGCGACGAGATCGACAATTTCATGTGGCCGCGCCACAGCGGCGACTTCGCGTTCTACCGCGCCTACGTCGGCAAGGACGGCAAGCCGGCGCCGTTCTCGGCCGACAACGTGCCCTACAAGCCCAGGGCCTTCCTCGAAGTGTCGACCGACCCGGTCGCCGAGGGCGATTTCGCGATGCTGGCCGGTTATCCGGGCCGCACCTACCGCCACCGCAGCGCGGCCGAGTTCGCCGACCAGGTGCAGGTGGCGCTGCCCGGGCGGATCGACCTGTACGGCGCGTTGATCGACACCGTCGAGGGCGCGGCGAAGGGCGACGCCGAGGCCGGGGTGCGCTACGCCTCGCAGCTGGCGGGCCTGAAGAACAACCTCAAGCGCGCGCAGGGCGAGCTCGACGGCCTGCGCCGCAGCGACGCGGTCGGGGTGAAGGCCAGGGACGAGGCGGCGATGCTGTCCTGGCTCGACGCGCAGCCCGACGCCGCCGGCAGCCGCGCCGACATCGACGCGGCGGGCGCGGTGATCGCGCAGTCGCACGCCACCCGCGAGCGCGACACGCTGTTCGCGACCATGCGTTCGCAGACCCAGCTGCTCAAGTCCGCGCTGCAGCTGCAGCGACTGGCCGCCGAACGCGGCAAGCCCGACGCGCAGCGCGAGCGCGGCTACCAGCAGCGCGACGAAGCGCTGATCGAAGCCTCGCTGAAGCAGGTGCAGCGCCGCTATTCGCCGGCGGTGGAGAAGGCCGTGCTGGGCGAACTGCTGTCGCGCTACTACAAGCTGCCGGCCGACCAGCGCATCGCCGAGGTAGACGCCGTGTTCGGTGGCGACATCGCGCAGGCGAAGGCGGCGCTCGACACGCTGTACACGGGCACGACACTGGGCGACGAGGCCGAGCGCCTGCGCCTGCTGGCCGCCGCGCCCGCGGACGTGTCCGCATCGACCGATCCGCTGATGCAGGCCGCGGCGAAACTGCTGCCGGCCGAGCTGCGCATCGAGGACGCGGACAAGACGCAGGAGGGCGAACTGCTGCGCCTGCGCCCGGCCTACATGCGCGCGCTGGTCGGCTACCGCGAGTCGCAGGGCCAGGCGGTGTATCCCGATGCCAACTCCACGCTGCGCGTGAGCTACGGCAAGGTGAGCTCGCTCGATCCGCGCGACGGCGTGCACTACACGCCGCTGACCACGGTCCAGGGCATCGTCGAGAAGCACACCGGCGAGGCGCCGTTCGACGCGCCGAAGCCGCTGCGCGACGCGATCGCCAAGGGCGACTTCGGCAGCACCGCCGACCCCGCGCTGGGCACGCAGACGGTCAACCTGATGACCAACCTCGACACCACCGGCGGCAACTCCGGCTCGCCGGTGATGGACGCCAACGGCCGCCTGATCGGGCTCAACTTCGACAGCAACTGGGAGGCGGTCAGCGCCAGCTGGATGTACGACCCGCGCTACAAGCGCGCGATCCACGTCGACGTGCGCTACCTGCGCTGGCTGCTGGCCAAGGTCTATCCCGCGCCGCAGCTGCTGCAGGAAATGCGGCTGCCGGCCGAATAGGCGCGCCCGCCGGGCCGCCGATCGATTCGAACGACATGATTTTGCAACGCAGGAAAACAACATGCGAATGACGATTCTGGCCGCGGCGACCGCCGCGGTGGCGACGCTGGCGGCGACCGCGCCGGGCACGGCCCGCGCGGGCGAGGGCATGTGGGTGCCGCAGCAGCTGCCGGAGATTTCCAGGACCCTGAAGAAGGCCGGGCTGAAGCTTGATCCCGACGACCTGGCCGACCTGACCGGCGACCCGATGGGCGCGGTCGTGTCGCTCGGCGGCTGCACCGCGAGCTTCGTCTCGCCCGAAGGCCTGGTGATCACGAACCACCACTGCGCCTACGGCGCGATCCAGCTCAACTCCACGCCCGACCGCAACCTGATGAGCGATGGCTTCAACGCCGCCAAGCGCGGCGACGAACTGTCCGCCGGCCCCAACGCGCGCATCTATGCGCTCGAGTCGATCGAGGACGTCACCGGCAAGGTCAACGCGGCGATCACCGCCGCGCCGGACGCACTCGGTCGCGCCAAGGCCCTGGACGACGTCGAGAAGCAGCTGGTCGCGGCCTGCGAAGCAGGCGGCGGCTACCGCTGCCAGCTCTACAGTTTCTCCGGCGGCAACACCTACCGCCTGTTCAAGAACCTGGAGATCAGCGACGTGCGCCTGGTCTACGCGCCGCCGGGCAGCGTCGGCGCCTTCGGCGGCGACATCGACAACTGGATGTGGCCGCGCCACACCGGCGATTTCTCTTTCTACCGCGCCTACGTCGGCAAGGACGGCAAGCCGGCCGCCTATGCCGAGGACAACGTGCCCTACAAGCCGAAGCACTGGCTGAAGTTTGCCGACAAGCCGCTGGGCGCGGGCGACTTCGTCATGGTCGCCGGCTATCCTGGCCGCACCGCCCGCTACGCCTTGGCCGACGAGTTCGACAACGCCGCCGGCTGGAGCTATCCCGCCATCGCGAAGCACTACCGCGAGCTGGCGGCGCTGGTCGATGCGGCGGGCATCAAGGACCCGGACATCGCGGTCAAGTACGCCAGCACCGTGCGCGGCTGGGAAAACACGATGAAGAACTACACCGGCCAGGTGGAGGGCTTCGAGCGCATCCATGCCGCGCAGCGCAAGCGCGAGGAAGAAGCGGCCGTGCTCGACTGGCTGCGCAAGCAGGGCAGCAAGGGCCAGCCCGCGCTGGAGGCGCACGACAAACTCGTCGCGCTGGCCGCCGACGCGCGTGCCACGCGCGAACGCGACCTGGTGGTCTCGCGCTTCAACGACACCGGCGTGATCGATGCCGCGATCACGCTCTACCGCCGCGCGATCGAGCACGAAAAACCGGACGCCGGGCGCGAGGCCGGCTACCAGGACCGCGACGACGCCCGCATCGAAGGCGGGATGAAGCAGATGGAGCGCCGCTACGTGCCGGAGATGGACCGGCAGCTGCAGCGCTACTGGCTGGAGCAGTACATCGCGCTGCCCGAGGGGCAGCGGATGGAGGCCGTCGACGCCTGGCTGGGCGGCGATGACGAGAGCCACGTCGAACGCGCCATCCAGTCGCTGGCGAAGACCAGGCTCGGCGACACCGACGAACGCCTGCGCTGGATGCAGGCCTCGCCGAAGGACTTCGAGGCGAGCAAGGATCCGGCGATCCAGTACGCGGTGGCGATGATGCCATCGCTGCTCGAGCGCGAAGCCGAGCGCAAGGCGCAGGCCGGCGACGCGCTGCTCGCGCGCCCGGTGTACCTGCAGGCCGTGGCCGACTACCGCAAGAGCAAGGGCGAGGCGGTGTACCCGGATGCCAACAGCTCGCTGCGCATCACCTTCGGCCACGTGCAGCCGTACACCAAGCTCAATGGCGCGAAGCAGCTGCCGTTCACCACGCTCGAACAGGTTGCGGCCAAGACCACCGGCAGGGAACCGTTCGATTCGCCGCAGGTGCTGGTCGACGCGATCAAGGCCAAGCGCTACGGCGGCCTCGCCGACAAGCGCCTGGGCACGGTGCCGGTGAACTTCCTCTCCGACCTGGACATCACCGGCGGCAACTCCGGCTCGCCGGTGATGGACGCGCGCGGGCGACTGGTGGGCCTGGCGTTCGACATGAACTGGGAGGCGGTGGTGTCGAACTGGGTGTTCGACCCGGACATGACGCGGATGATCGCGGTCGACGGCCGCTACGTGCGCTGGATCATGCAGGAGGTCTACCCGGCGCCGCAGGTGCTGGCGGAACTCGGGCTGGCGCCGGCCGCGAAGAAGTAGGCGGCGTCGTCATCGCGAAGCGAAAAGCGGCGGCCCTCCGGTCGCCGCTTTTTTATGCGCTGCCGCCCAGCGCCAGCCGCTGCCTTGGCGAGGGCAGCTTGAACCCGCAGGCGATCCACTTGTCGAACATGGCCTGGCTGTTCAAACAAACGGGGCCAGTTCTTTTCGTGCGTATACGCATGGGAGTTTCCCGTGGTTGGTGTAGAAGGCGCGAGCCGGGCGTGCCCCGTCGCTCCCGCACCGGTAACGCACCACCCGCGCTTGGCTTGCCCGGTCACGATGCGATGCGAACTTCCGGCCAGTCACGGCGATGCCGGCACGCCGTGCGCCAGTGCGTGCGCGAGTGCCTGCAGCGACGCCGTGATCTCCTCTGCATCGATCGTGCCGTAGCCGAATGCCAGCGCCGGAACGCGCTCCAGCGATGCGAAACATCCGATGTCCACCGCGCCGGGTGCGTGCCGCTGCACCAGTGCGGCTACGCGCGGCGCCCTGTCCGCATCGCGGATGCGCGCCGCCAGGTGCAGGCCGGCCTCGGAGGGAATCGGCTCGAACCACGCCGTCATCGCCTCGAGTCCGTCGAGCAGCGTCAGGCGCCGCGTGGCGTACACCGGGTGCATGCGCCGCACGTGGCGCGCGAGGTGGCCGTCATGGATGAAGGCGGCCAGCGTTGCCTGCGCGACCATGTCGCCGTGCGGATCGGCCACCTGCTTGACGTCGAGCAGCCCGTCGCGCGCCCACGCCGGCGCGACCACGAAGCCCTTGCGGATCGACGGAAACAGGCTCTTGGAGAACGTGCCGACGTAGAACACGCGGCCTTCGCCGTCGAGCGTCTGCAGGGCGTCCAGCGGGCGGCCGCCGAAGCGGAACTCGCCGTCATAGTCGTCCTCGACTACCACCGCGCCGCACCGGTCGGCGAATTCCAGCAGCGCGCGGCGGCGTGGCATCGACATCGCCGCGCCGGTGGGTGACTGGTGCGAGGGGGTGACGCAGACGATCCCCACGTCGCCGGGCAGCAGGTCCACGCGCAGGCCTTCGTCGTCGACCGGCACCGGGACCAGCTGCGCCCCGGCGGCGATGAAGGCCGCGCGCGTGGGCGGATAGCCGGGATCTTCCACCGCCACGCGCGTGCGTCCGGGCGTGACCAGCAACTGCGCCAGCAGGTGGTGCGCCTGCTGCGCGCCGGAGGTCACCAGCACGTCGCCCGCACCACAGGCCACCGCGCGCGAGAACGCGGCGTGCCCGGCGATCGCCTCGCGCAGTGCCGGCAGGCCGTCGGCGGGTGGATAGCGGAACGGCGACCGCGCGAACTCGCGCAATGCCCGCGCCGACAGCCGCCGCCAGGCATCGTGCGGGAAGCCGCGGCTCTCCGGCATGCCGAGGCGGAAGCTGCGCGTCGGCAGCGCGCGCGGTTGTTCGCGCGCCAGCGCCGGCTGCAGCCAGCGCCGCGGGATCTTCCCGGGCACGGCCGCGCCGCGCGTCGCATGCGCCAGCCGCCGGGTCGCGACGTCGGCGACCACCGCGCGCGCCGCTGTACGAGGCAGCACGTAGCCCTCGGCGACCAGCAGGTCGAACGCGGTGACCACGGTGTTGCGGGCGACGCCAAGCGCGGCGGCGACCCGTCGCGTGGAGGGAAGCACCGTGCCGGCAGCCAGGCGGCCATCGAGGATCGCCGCCCGCAGCTGCTGGTGCAGGGCACCGGCGAGCGTGCCGGTGGCGCGACGGGAGAGGTCGAGATCGAACGGGAAAACTGGCTCCATTTCATCTCCATGAACTGGCTCAATCGGTGGGCCAGATTCGAGAGAGCATAGCGCCACCCCAGCAGCCGCCGTCACCGGCAAAGAGGCCCCCATGTCCCATCCCATCTGCGAAACCTGCGGCACCCAGTTCGAGGCTGCCGACCCTCCCCCGGAGCGCTGCCCGATCTGCGAGGACGAGCGCCAGTACGTCGGCTGGCAGGGCCAGCGCTGGACCGACATGGCCGCGCTGCGCGCCGGCAAGCGGCTGCGCATCGAAGAGGACGCAGGGCTGCTCGGCATCGGCGTGGTCGACTTCGCGATCCCGCAGCGCGCGCTGCTGCTGGCCACCGACGCCGGCAACCTGCTCTGGGAATGCGTGCCCCTGGTCACCGACGCGGCCGTGGAGGCGCTGCGCGCCCGCGGCGGCGTGGACGCGATCGCGATCTCGCACCCGCACTTCTACTCGTCGATGGTCGAGTGGAGCGAGGCGCTGGGTGGCGTGCCGATCCTGCTGCACGCGGCCGACCGCGGCTGGGTGCAACGTGCCTCGTCGCGGATCGAATTCTGGGAAGGCGACATCAACCGCCTGTCCGACGACGTGACCCTGGTGCGCACCGGCGGCCACTTCGACGGCAGTACCGCGCTGCACTGGCGCAGCGGGCCGCACGGCGGCGGCGCGCTGTTCCCGGGCGATGCGCCGCTGGTGGCGATGGACCGTCGCCACGTGAGCTTCATCTACAGCTTCCCCAACCACGTGCCGATGCGCAGCAGCGACGTGCGCGCGATGCAGGCGCGGCTGCACGGCTTCGAGTTCGAGGACGTGTACGGCTTCACCTGGGGCCGCAACATCCGCGGCGGCGGCCGAGCCGTGGTCGATGCCTCGTTCGCGCGCCATCTGGCGCGGGTGGCGTCGTGACATCCCTTTCGCCTCGCCCGTGGAGATCCCCGTGATGCAAACCATGACGACGCGCGGCCGTCCGCGCACCAGCGTTCCCGACATCGATGCGCTGCCCTGGGTGCCGGCCGGCACGCCCGGGAAGTGGTCGCGGCCGCTGCGCTTCCTGCCCGGCGACCGCGGTTTCGTCGAGCTGCTGCGCATGGAGCCCGGCGTGCTGATGCCACCGCACCGCCACACCGGCGACGTGCATGCGTGGAACCTGTCCGGCTCGCGCCAGCTCGACACCGGCGAAGTGATCGGTCCCGGTGGCTAC
Organism: Luteimonas lutimaris; assembly: GCF_039537065.1. Lineage (NCBI taxonomy): Bacteria > Pseudomonadati > Pseudomonadota > Gammaproteobacteria > Lysobacterales > Lysobacteraceae > Luteimonas > Luteimonas lutimaris. The sequence goes on from NZ_BAAAZU010000006.1 coordinate 13,314, forward strand.
ACCTACGAACCACCGGGCAACGTCGACTGGTGGCGGGCGGTCGGCGACGAACCACTGGTGGCGCTGGTGGTGGTGATGGGCACGGTGGAATTCATCGGCACGCACCAGACGGTGATCGCGCGCGTCGACGCCCGCTCGCAGCGCGAGGCGCTGCGCGCCTGGTGCAGTGCGCAGGGCATCGCCGTGCCCGACCCCGACCGCTGATGGACCTGCGCAGGATATGGTTGTCGGCGCTGCTGCTGTCCGCGCTGTCGCTGCCCAGCCCCGCTGCGGAAGACACCGGGCAGACGCTGGCCCGCAGCGCCGCCGCGCCGCTGCAGGGCAGGACGATCCCGCCGCTGGTGTTGACCACCATCGACGGCGATGCCCTGGATCTCGGCGCGGTGCGCGGACGCAAGGCGCTGTACCTGGAATTCTGGGCGACCTGGTGCACGCCGTGTCGCGAACAGATGCCGCACCTCAAGGCGGTACAGCGCAGTGCCGGCCACGACCTGCAGGTGGTCGCGGTCAACATCGGCTTCGATGACACGCCCGCTCAGGTTGCCGCGTACCGTGCCGAGCACGGACTGCGGATGCCGGTGGTGCGCGATGGCGACGGTCGCCTCGGTGCGCTGTTCGGGCTGCGGGTGACGCCGCAGCACGTGGTCGTCGGCAAGGACGGGCGGATCCTGCACGTCGGTCATCGCGCCGATTCGAAGTTGGACGACGCGCTCGCGAGCGCGCGCAGCCAGCCGGCCGTGCCGGCCGGTGGCAGCGTCGGCAAGGTGATCGGGACCGGCGACGACCGGCTGCGCGCGGGCGATCGCGCGCCGGCGCGGCGGCTGCGCACGCTGGAGGGCTTCGAGGTCGCGCTCGCCGACCCGACGCACCGACGCGACACCGTGCTGGTGTTCCTGTCGCCGTGGTGCGAAAGCTATTTCGCCGTCACGCGCCCGGCGTCGGCCCGGCGCTGTCGCCGGGTGCGCGAGCTGATGGTCGGCCACGGACGCGAACGCCGCGTCCGCTGGCTGGGTATCGCTTCCGGGCTGTGGGCAACGCAGGACGATCTGCGCGACTACCGCAATGCATGGCGCGTCCCGGTGCCGCTGACGTTGGACGCGGACGGTTCGCTGTTCCGCCGTTTCGGCGTGCGCAGCCTGCCGGCAGTGGTGGTCCTGGGTGCGGACGGGCGCGTCGCGCGGCGGATGGAAGGCGAGACGCTGGATGGCGGCGCGCTTGAAGCGCTGCCGACCTTGGAACAGCGCGCCGCGCGCTGAACGGCCCTTGCGTTCCATGCATCCCGGCAGGCCAGGGGAGTCGGTCTCCGGGCCTGAACGCGATGCGGGATGTCGTCTGGCGTCTGCTACGCTGCCGCGACTCGCGCGGAGTTGTCGGACACCATGAAGATCCTGCTCGCCCGCCACGGCGAAACGCCGTGGAACGCCGAAGGCCGCTATCAGGGCCAGGAGGATATCGCGCTGTCGCCGGTGGGGGAGGCGCAGGCGCGTGCGCTGGGCGAACGCCTGCGCGAGGTGCGCATCGACCGTGCCGTCGCCTCGCCGCTGTCGCGCGCGCGGCGCACCGCGGCGCTGGCGCTCGGCGAAGCGCGCGCGGGCATGCTTGCCCTCGACCCGGGGCTGATGGAAATCGCGCACGGGACCTGGGAAGGCCTGCTGGCCGCCGACATTCACGAACGCGATCCCGCGCGCCTGGCCGCCTGGCGCGACGCCCCGCACGAGGTGCTGATGCCGGAAGGCGAATCGCTGCAGCACGTCGTCGACCGCGCCTGGCCGGCGCTGGCGCGCGCGGTCGACGGGCTTGGCGTCGACGACACCGTGCTGATCGTCGCCCACGACGCCGTCAACCGCGTGCTGCTGTGTCGCGTGCTCGGCATCCCGCTCGCGCGCCTGTGGACCTTCCGCCAGGCGCCGACCACGCTCAACCTGCTCGAAGGCCGCGACGTCGACCATCTCGACGTGGTGCGCCTCAACGACTGCGCGCATCACACGCCGTTCTTCGGTGAAGCGGTGCATCGGGCGTTGTAAGGCTGGACGGATTCCGGCGCAGGGAAGGAAGGCACCACGTGATCCCGACGCGGTTATTCCCGCGAAAGCGGAAATCCGGTGTCCCGACTGGCAGGCGCGTGGCGTGTCGCCTCGGTTTGCGGTCCAGGCCACTGGATTCCCGCCTTCGCGGGAATGACGGCATAAAGTGATCAGGATTCCGATCCCGAACCCCGAACCCCGAACCCCGAGTCCCGAGTCCCGAGTCCCGAGTCCCCAGCCCCGAGTCTTCAGCCCCCATGCCCCGCCCCCTCACCGACTGGCTCGCCCACATCGAGCGCCAGCACCCGCGCGCCATCGCGCTGGGCCTGGACCGCGTGCGCGAGGTTGCCGCGCGCATGCAGCTGGTGCGTCCGGCGCGGCAGGTCATCACCGTCGGCGGCACCAACGGCAAGGGCTCGACCGTCGCCTTCGTCGAGGCGATCGCGCGCGCGGCCGGCTGGAAGGTGGGCGCCTACACCTCGCCGCACCTGCTCGCCTACAACGAGCGCGTGCGCATCGACGGCCGCGACGCGGACGACGCCGCGCTCGTGGCCGGCTTCGAGGCGGTCGAGGCCGCGCGTACCGCCGGCGAGGCCGTGCCGCTGACCTACTTCGAATACGGCACGCTCGCCGCGCTGTGGCTGTTCGAACGCGAGGCGCTGGACCTGGCGATCCTCGAGGTCGGCCTCGGCGGGCGCCTGGACGCGGTCAACGTGGTCGATGCGGACGTGGCCGTGGTCACCACCGTCGACCTCGACCACCAGGATTGGCTGGGCGCCGACCGCGAGGCGATCGGCCTGGAGAAGGCCGGCATCGCGCGGGCGTGGAAGCCGCTGGTGCTGGGCGAAGCCGACCCGCCATCGAGCGTGCTCGGCCACGCCTATGCCATCGGCGCCGCGACCTGGCGCGCCGACAACGACTTCTTCTTCGAACGCTTGGGCAACGACCGCTGGCGCTGGCGCGAGGTGGGCTTCGAACTGGACCTGCCGCTGCCCGCGCTGGCCGCACCGGTGCAGCTGCGCAACGCGGCCACCGCGATCGCCGCGCTGCGCGCGCTCGACGTGGAGGTGCCCGAAGCCGCCTGGGCCGAAGGCGTGGCCGCCGCGCGGCTGCCCGGACGCCTGCAGCGTTTCGAGTGCGACGGCGTCGAAGTCCTGGTCGACGTCGGCCACAACCCGCAGGCGGCGGGCGCGCTGGCGGCGTGGCTGGAGGCGGCGCCGCCGGCCGGCCGGACGTTCGCGGTCTACGCAGCGCTGGGCGACAAGGACGCGGCCGGCGTGGTGGCCGCGCTGGCCGCGGAGGTCGACGACTGGTGCCTGGCCGGGCTGGAGTCGGCCGGGCCGCGCGGCACGTCGGTCGATGCGCTGGCCGCGCGCCTGGCCGGCACCGCGGCCGGGCAGGGCGACCGCCATCCGGACGTGGCCGCGGCCCTGTCGGCGACGCTGGCGCGGGCGCGGGCAGGCGACCGCATCCTTGCCTTCGGTTCGTTCCATACCGCGGCCGAAGCGTTGCAGTGGCTGGCAGCCCGCGATTCATGAGTGTGCGTGCAGCCCGCGTATAATTCGACGGCCCGCCGAGTCGCGGCTGCGATGGAAACCGGACTGTGGAACCTCAACTCAAGCAGCGCCTGATCGGCGCCGCCGTGCTGGTCGCGCTCGCGGTGATCTTCCTGCCGATGCTGGTCAAGGGCCCGGCGCCCGACAGCGGCGTCTCCGACGTGCCGCTGAAAGTGCCCGAAGCGCCGCAGGGCGAATACGAAACCCGCGACCTGCCGCTGGTCGTGCCCGAGGAAGTGCCCGAGGGTGGCGTGACCGGCATGCTGCCGGCCCCCGCCGGCGACGACCAGCCGCTGCCGACCGTCGACACCACCACGACGCCTTCCGCGAATCGCGACCAGACCGCGGATGGCAGCGGAAAGATGCTGCCGCCGACCGTGGCAGGCGGTGACTACGCCGTGCATTTCGCCGCGTACGACAGCAGCGTCAACGCCGATACCGTGGTTTCGCGCCTGCGCGATGCCGGGCTGCCCGCCTACCGCGAGGCCGCCGACATGGGTGGCAAGCAGGCCTGGCGCGTGCGCATCGGCCCGTACGGCACCCGCGCCAACGCGGAGATCGCGCGCATCGAGGCGCAGCGCGTGGGCAAGTACGACGGCGCGCGGGTGATCGCGCTCGACGCCGCCGAACCGGCCGAACCGGTCGCGGCCAAACCCGCACCCAAGCCCGAGCCGACACCCGCGCCCGCGGCAAAGCCGGTGACCGAGACCGCCGCCGCCAAGCCGGCCGACAAGCCCGTCGAGGCGCCCAGGCCCGAGGCCAAGCCGGCCGAGGCGCCGAAGCCCGCCGCCAGTGGCGTCGGCTTCGCGGTCCAGATCGGTGCTTTCAGCCACGCCGAACAGGCCACGGCCAAGCGCGACCAGCTGCGCGGCGCCGGCTTCAATGCGTTCACCGAGACGGTCAACACCGACAAGGGCACGCTGACCCGCGTACTGGCCGGGCCCGTCTCCAGCCGCGCCGAGGCCGAGCAGCTCAACAGCCGGATCAAGGCCAGGCTCGGCGCCGGTGGCCTGGTCCGCTCGCATCCCTGATTCCACCACGGCCATCGCCCCGGCGATGGCCGCAACCTTCCAGGCAACGGCAGGACTCCCATGTGCGGCATCGTCGGCATCGTCGGAACCACTGAAGTCGCGGCAGCGCTGTACGACGGCCTGACCGTCCTGCAGCACCGCGGCCAGGACGCGGCGGGCATCGCCACCGTCAGCGGCACCCAGCTGCGCGTGCACAAGGGCAACGGCCTGGTGCGCGACGTGTTCGACGCGCGCGCGATGGCGCTGCTGGAAGGGCGCGTGGGCATCGGCCACTGTCGCTACCCCACCGCCGGCAGCGAGGGCTCGGACGAGGCGCAGCCGTTCTACGTCAACTCGCCCTACGGCATCGCGCTGGCGCACAACGGCAACCTGATCAACACCGATGCGCTGCGGCGCGAGGTGTTCGAGCAGGACCGCCGCAACGTCAATACCGAGTCGGATTCGGAAGTGCTGCTCAACGTGTTCGCGCACGAACTCGACCGCCGCAGCGTGCTCGGTCCCGACGCCGCGTTCCGCGCCATCGAAGGCGTCAACCGGCGCGCGCGCGGCGGCTATGCGGTGATCGCGACCGTGCTGGGCCTGGGCCTGGTGGCGTTCCGCGACCCGCACGGCATCCGTCCGCTGGTGCTGGGCAAGCGCGAGGCCGAGGGCGGCACCGAATACGCGGTGGCGTCGGAGTCGGTTGCGCTCGACATCCTCGGCTTCGAGCGCATGCGCGACGTGGCGCCGGGCGAGGGCGTGGTCATCACCGCGCGCGGCGAACTGTTCGTGCAGCAGTGCGCGGAGCCGGTGGAAAGCGCGCCGTGCATCTTCGAATACGTGTACTTCGCGCGCCCGGACTCGATGATCGAGAACATCTCGGTGCACAAGGCGCGCATGCGCATGGGCGTAACCCTGGGCGAAAAGATCCTGCGCGAGCTCCCGGACCACGACATCGACGTGGTGATCCCGATCCCCGATACCTCGCGCGATTCGGCGATGGAAATCGCCAACGCGCTGGGGGTGAAGTACCGCGAGGGTTTCGTCAAGAACCGCTACGTCGGCCGCACCTTCATCATGCCGGGGCAGGGCGAGCGCGCGAAGTCGGTCAAGCGCAAGCTCAATGCGATCCCGCTGGAGTTCCGCAACCGCGTGGTGCTGCTGGTCGACGACTCGATCGTGCGTGGCACCACGTCCAAGCAGATCGTGCAGATGGCGCGCGACGCCGGCGCGCGCAAGGTCTACCTGGCATCGGCCGCACCGCCGGTGCGCTACCCGAACATCTACGGCATCGACATGCCGTCGGCCGACGAGCTGGTCGCCAACGGTCGCAGCGAGAAGGAGATCGAGCAGATCCTGGGTTGCGACTGGCTGGTCTACCAGGACCTGCCCGACCTGGAAGCCGCGGTGGCCGGGCCGAAGTTCCCCGGCATGCGCTTCGACAGCTCCTGCTTCAGCGGCGAGTACGTGACCGGCATCGAGTCGGACTATTTCGAGCGCATCCGCCAGCTGCGTTCGGACGAGGCCAAGCGCAAGCGCCGCCTGGCGTCGTGAAGCAACCGCCTGCTTTTGTAGGAGCGGCTTCAGCCGCGAGCTCTTCGGGCCTCTTGGCCGCCGGCAAAAAGCTCGCGGCTGAAGCCGCTCCTACAGGGGCAAGAGGGTGACCGCCTCCCTCTTCACCGCCGCCCGCGCCTGCCTCGACGCCGCTTCGCCCGACGACAAGGTCACCGCCACCTTCGCCGCCGCCGAAGCCTTCGCCCGCGGCGGGCTGGCCATCGACGGCGACGCACCCGGGCCCGGACCCATCGCCATGCCCGGCCGTCCGTCGCGCCCGCGGCTGGTGCATCCGCGCGAACTGCCGCGGCGCGGCTTCGGCACGGACGAGGGCCGCGCGGCCTTCATCCACGCCATCGCCCACATCGAGTTCAACGCCATCGACCTGGGCTGGGATGCGGTGTACCGCTTCCGCGGCCTGCCGGCGGAGTTCTATGCCGACTGGGTGTCGGTCGCCAGCGACGAAGCCCGGCACTTCACGCTGCTGCGCGAACGCCTGCGCGCGCTCGGCCACGACTACGGTGACTTCGACGCCCACAACGGCCTGTGGGAAATGGCCGAAAAAACCGCGCACGACGGCCTGGCGCGGATGGCGCTGGTGCCGCGCGTGCTGGAAGCGCGCGGACTCGACGTCACGCCCGGCATGATCGTGAAGCTACGCGCGCTGGGCGACGAGGAGACAGCGGCCATCCTCGAAGTGATCCTGCGCGAGGAAGTCGCGCACGTGGCAGCCGGTTCGCGCTGGTTCCGCTGGTACTGCGGGCGCGCGGGCATCGAACCGGAGCCGAAGTTTCGCGAACTGCTGGCGCAGTACGCGCGTGCCGTGCTGCACGGGCCGTTCAACGTCGAGGCGCGCGCGGCGGCGGGATTCGGCGAGGACGAGCTGGCGGCGCTGCGGCAGCTCTCGGCCGGAAGCTGAACAGCATCTACAGCGATCCGCCGTCATCACCCGGGCTTGAACGGCCTGCCGCTAGCTTGCGCGCGTGACCGGAGGGAACGCCCGCATGACCCGATACCACTGCCTGCCCCTGATCCTGCTGCTGGCCAGCGCCGCCGCGTGCACCGCGCCCGACCGCGGCAGCGAACCCGCGGCGGATGCGCCGACCGGCGCAGGCGCTGCCGACGCCATGGAAACGGACGCACCCGATGCGGCCGATGACGCCACCGATACGGAGACGGCTGCCGTCGATCACCTGCGCGCGCGCGGCAACGAGCCCTTCTGGGCGATCGACGTCGAGGGCAACGTGCTGCACTTCGTGACCCCCGAGATGCCCGAAGGTCGCACGCTGGAGAGCGAGCGCATCGAGCACGACAGGGGTGTGGCGTTCACTGGCGAGGACGAGGGGCGGCCCTACAGCCTCGACATTACGGACACCGCGTGTACCGATTCGATGTCCGGCGAGGCGTTCGAGTCGACTGCCACCTGGGACTATGACGGCCAGCGCATGCACGGCTGCGCCTACCGCGGCAACCGGCCGCCTTCGCGCCTGTAACGCACGCGAGGTCAGGCGGCCGCGTCCAGCGAAGACAGTTCGAATCCGTCCGCGGTCGCCCGCAACACCGAACCCTGCTCGTACCAGTCGCCGAGCACGATCCGCCGGCGCGGCCTGCCATCGACGACCAGGTCGTGGATCGCCGGCCGGTGCGTGTGCCCGTGGATGATCGTGCCCACATCGTGTTCGGCGAACGCGGCATCCACCGCGGCAGGTGACACGTCGGTGATGGTCTCCATGGTCCCTGCCTCGCGCAGCTCACCCTGCCGCGCCTGGCTGGCCGCGCGTGCCTGCTGCGCGAACGCCAGCCGCGCGGCCAGCGGTTGCGACAGGAACTGCGCCTGCCACGCCGGGTCGCGCGTCTGCGCGCGGAACTGCTGGTAGGCCACGTCGTCCGTGCACAGCGTGTCGCCGTGCATCAGCAGCACCGGTTTGCCGTGCAGGTCGATGCGCGTGGGGTCGGCGAGCAGCACCATGCCCGCGCGCCGCGCGTAGTCCTCGCCGAGCAGGAAATCACGGTTGCCGTGCATGAACGACACCGGCACCCCGCCGTCGGCCAGTGCCTTGATCTTTTCCGCCACGAAGGCGCCGGTGTCTGAGGGGTCGTCGTCGCCCACCCAGGCCTCGAACAGGTCGCCGAGGATGTAAAGCGCCGCCGCGCTGCGCGCCTCGCCGTCGAGGAACTGGCCGAACAGGCGCGTGATTTCCGGACGCGCCGGGTCCAGGTGCAGGTCGGAAATGAAGAGGGTCGCCATGCGCGCATTGTAGATGCGTTGGCCTGCCCGGCGTCCCCGCCGCATCGACACCCCGGGCAACGGGCGGCGCAGGGCCCGCGCTACGGTAAAATCGCGCGTTTCCTGCAATCTGGCGCACTCCATGACCTGCCGCACCCGCTTCGCCCCCAGTCCCACCGGCTACCTGCACATCGGCGGTGCGCGCACCGCGCTGTACTGCTGGCTGGAGGCGCGCCGCCGCGGCGGGCAGTTCGTCCTGCGCATCGAGGACACCGACCGCGAGCGCAGCACGCAGGGCGCGATCGACGCGATCATGGAGGCGATGGACTGGCTTGGCCTCGACTACGACGAAGGCCCGATCTACCAGACGCAGCGCGTCGACCGTTACCGCGAAATCGCGGAGCAACTGGTTGCGTCCGGCCATGCCTACTACGCCTACGAGTCGAAGGAAGAGCTCGACGCGATGCGCGAGGCGGCGATGGCCAACGGCGAAAAGCCGCGCTACAACGGCGCCTATCGCGAGCAGGGCGCGCCGCGCCGCGACGATCCCAACCGCGTCATCCGCCTGAAGAACCCGCAGGACGGCGTCGTCACCTGGGACGACAAGGTCAAGGGCCGGATCGAAATCGCCAACAGCGAACTCGACGACCTCGTCATCTTTCGCCCGGACGGCTACCCGACCTACAACTTCGCGGTGGTCGTCGACGACCTCGACATGAAGATCACCGATGTCGTCCGCGGCGACGACCACGTCAACAACACGCCGCGCCAGATCAACATCTACAAGGCGCTGGGCGCCGAAGTGCCGGCGTTCGCGCACCTGCCGATGATCCTCGACGAGCAGGGCGCAAAGCTCTCCAAGCGCACCGGCGCGGCCGACGTGATGCAGTACCGCGACGCCGGCTACCTGCCGCACGCGCTGCTCAACTACCTGGTGCGGCTGGGCTGGTCGCACGGGGACCAGGAAATCTTCTCGATCAGCGAGATGCAGTCGCTGTTCGACCTGCGCGACGTCAATGCCAAGGCATCGCGGCTGGACCCGGCCAAGCTCGGCTGGCTCAACCAGCAGTACCTGAAGAACGACGATCCGGCCGCGGTCGCCAAACACCTGGAATGGCACCTGCGTGCCGCCGGCTGCGACCTTGCCGCCGGCCCCGCACCGGCGGACGTGGTGGTCGCGCTGCGCGACCGCGTGCAGACGCTCAAGGACATGGCCGAGCGCGCGGCGGTCTGGTACCGGCCGCTCACCCAGTACGACGACAAGGCGGTGGCCAAGCACCTCAAGCCCGCGGCCGCCGCGCCGCTGCGCGACATGCGCGGGCGCCTGGCCGCGCTGCCGGAGTGGACGGCCGAGGCCATCGACGCCGCGTTCCACGCCACGGTGGAAAGCCTCGAACTGGGCATGGGCAAGGTCGCCCAGCCGCTGCGGGTGGCGATCACCGGCACCCAGGTCAGCCCGGACATCGCGCACACGGTGTACCTGGCCGGCCGCGACGAGGCGCTCAGGCGCATCGATGCGGCGATTGCGATGATTCCCGCCGAAGCCGGATAGCTGGCCCCGGCCCTGCAGGAGCGGGGGAAGCCGCAAGTTTTTGTCTTGCCTGCAAAGGATCAAACGCTCGCGGCTTCCGCCGCTCCTGCGGGTGCGGTTTTGCCGCTGGCTTGAGTCCCGCCGCCAACGCCACCATCATCAGGCTATGCCCAAGCACGCCTGCATCGACCCCAAGCACCATGTCCACGATGCCGAAGGCTTCGTGGCCGCGGTCGAGCGCGCCTGCCACGAGCGCGGGCTGCGCCTGACGCCGATCCGGGCCCGCGTGCTCGGCCTGGTCGCCGAGGCCGGCCAGCCGATCAAGGCCTACGACCTGCTCGAACAGATCCGCGTCGGCAACGATGCCGAAGGCGCCGGAGCAGGCGCCGCCGCCCCGCCCACGGTCTACCGCGCGCTCGACTTCCTGCTCGCCAACGGCTTCATCCACAAGCTCGAATCGGTCAACGCCTTCGTCGCCTGCCACCACCCGAGCACGGCGCAGCACTCGGTGCCGTTCCTGATCTGCGACCGCTGCCATTCGGCGGTCGAACTCGAGGACCTCGACGTCGTCGCGCAGCTCGAACAGCGGGCGAAGTCGCTCGGTTTCCAGCCGCAGGCGCAGACGCTGGAAGTGCACGGCCTCTGCGCGCGCTGCGCGGACTGACCGGCGCGGTCAGCGCGACGAGATATATCCGGGATCGAACACCGGGCGTCGCCAGGCTGCGTAGGCGCGCCAACGCCGCTGCGGCGCAGCGGTGCCGAGGCCCGGCGCCGCTGCATCACAGGGCCGACTGTCAGAAGAACGCCCGCACGCCGAAGCCTACGCCGCGGCCCGGCAGCGGCGCCACGTCCTTGAGGAAGGAGGTGTGCACTCGCGCCTCCTCGTCGAGCAGGTTACTGCCGTCCAGGAAGACCTCCCAGGCGTTGCCGCCGGCGGTGTCCGTATGCCAGGCCAAGTGCGCGTCGACCAGCGTGTAGCCGGGCGTTTCGCTTTCGAGTTCTGCTACCCGGTCCTGGCGTGCGTATCGGACCGCGCCCAGCGAGGCGCGCAACGGGCCGCGCTCCCAGCGCAGCTCGCCCCCCACGCGCCAGGGTGCGATCCGCGGCAGGTTACCTTCGCGCGACAGTTCGACGGAGTTGTCGTGCGTGTGATCGCCGTGCGGAACTGAAAAGTCCAGCGTACGGGTGCCGCTGCCGGCCAGCTTCGCGCGCACCACATCGCCGAACACGCGCAGCGACCAGTCCCCGCTTGCGTTGTCGGCGAAGTTCCAGTCGGCCTCGGCCTCGGCACCGTTGAAGCGGGCGTCGTCCTGTGTCCAGGCGTGGACAGGGCCGTCGTGTTCCTGCACGCCGGTCTGTGCCAGGTAGATGAAGTCGGCGTAGCGCACGTGGTACAGCGAGGCAGCAAGCTTGAGCGGGCCGGCGTGCCAGTGCATCCCGAGCTCGGCGCGGTTGGCGGTTTCCGGGTCCAGATGCGGGGCACCCAGCTCGATGCTGCCCGTCGCCACGTGCAGACCGTTGGAGTACAGCTCCTCGGCGGTGGGTGAACGCTGCGCGCGATCGAGGCCGAACGAGAAGTGCAGGGCGTCGGTGGCATCCCACTTCAGAGCCGCCGACAGGCTGCTGGTACCGAAGTCGCGATCACCGCCGATCGCCGAAGGCTCGTCCACATCGATGCGGTTGCGGTCGTGGCGGGCGCCCAGCTCCAGCTGCAGCGCGTCGAACTTCCGCCGGCCGATCCAGAACAGTCCGGCGTCGCGTGAATCGGACTTCGGCACGAACGCCTCGTCGCCAACCGCGCGGAATTCGCGCTGCGCCCACTGCAGGCCGAAGGCACCGTCCCAGCCGCCCCAGGGTTTGTGGACCAGCTCCACGCGGCCCTCGCTTCCGTCGTTGTCGAATACGGTGCCGACTTCCTGGCCTTCGTACTCGGTGTGCGTGTACTGGGTGCGTGCCAGCTTGACCCGCAGCGAGGCGAAGGGGCCGAGGTCGTCGAGGCCGCCACGGACTTCGCTGCGGCGCTGGTCCATCACGATGCGCACGCCGCCTTCGCCTTCTTCGTCGGCGTGGTCATCGTCGTGATCATGGGCGTGGCCGTGGTCGTGGTCGTGTTCGTCCTCGCCGTGCTCGTGTTCGTGCCCGGGAACGCCATAGCGGGTGTTGAACAGGCTCACGCTGGCGCCGAGGAAGCCGCGATCACCCACCCACGACATGCCCAGCGCGCCGCTGTCCGTGCGCACCGCGCTGTTGGCCTGAGTGCCGCGGGTGGGCGGATCCGGCTCTTCGCCTTCCTCGGCCATGTGCGCTGCGCTCTCGGCGTAGCCGGGGATGTCGTAGTCCCCGGTCTCGCGGTGCAGGGCGTCGAAGTGGAACACCATGTTGCCGGACGCGGAGGTGCCGTCCAGCCGGGCCATGCCGGTCTTGCCGTCGTTGACGCTGTCGAAGCGCAGTTCGGCGCGGCCCTGGAGCGGCTGGTCGGTCGCGGCCTGTGGCACGCGGCCATCGACCACGTTGACGGCGCCGCCGATGGCGCCACTGCCGTAGAGCAGGGTGGAGGGGCCCTTGAGCACCTCGATCTGGTCGGCGAGGAAGGGTTCGATGCTCACCGCATGGTCGACGCTGACGGTTGATACGTCGCCCGAGCCGAGGCCGTCGCTGAGCACCTGCACGCGCGCACCGTCGAAGCCGCGCACGATCGGGCGGCCGACGCCGGGACCAAAATAGGACGACTGCACGCCAGGCAGCTTGCCGACGGTTTCGCCAAGTGAACTGGCCTTGGCCTCGTCCAGTCGTGCGCCGGCCAGTACTTCGACGGGGCGGATCAGGTTTTCCGCATCGTCGGCAAGCGGGGTGGCGGTGACCACCACCGAACCCAGGTCCTTGATGTGCGGGTCAGTCGTACTGGTGCCGTCCTCCGGGGCGCCCTCCGTCGCCGCCGGCGTGCCCGCCGGGGGAGGGGCGGCGAACGCGACGGGGGAGAGAGCGACGGCGAGCGCCACGGAGAGTACGGCGGGGACGGGAAGACGAGGGGAGGAGACAGGCATGTGAGGCGTGATCCTTTATCGACACGGTGTTTGAAAATGTTATAACATAACGTTTCTGGACAGGACCCCTGCCGCAAGTCACGATGCCCCCCGCATGAGCCCCCGCCTCCACACCCTGATCGACCGCTTCGGTGCCACCGGGTCGCTCGTCTGCGCCGTGCACTGCGCACTGCTGCCCCTGCTGCTGGCCGCCATTCCCACGCTTGGCGTATCGGCGTGGCTGGGGGACCGGTTCGAGATGGCGTTCGTGCTGTTCGCCAGCTTCATCGGCATTTTCAGCCTGGTCTACGGCTACCGCCGCCACCGCCACATCCGCGCGCTGGGCGTGCTGCTGGCCGGGCTGGCGCTGCTCTGGACGGGGCTGCTCTACACGCCCTGGCACCACGGATCACTGGCGCTGCACGCGGCGGTGATGACCCTCGGCGGGACGCTGATCGGCCTTGCCCACCTGCTGAACCTGCGCCACGTGCACGACGCGAGCTGCGCGCATTGACCCAATGCGCAGCATTGGGTCAATGCCAGAATCCGCTCCGCGTATTTTGGTCCCCCTTCGTGCCTCCATACCCCGCCCCTTTGGGGGCGCCCCCTGACTCAGGGGGCTGGGGTGCGTCGGGCAGGTTGGAGTCCCGGCGCATGGTAGAATCGCCGCCCTCGCGCGCGTCGCGATCCGTTATTTTTCAAGACACGATTCCAGGAGCAGGACATGGGCAAGGGCGACCGCAAGACCGCCAAGGGCAAGCGCTACAACGCCAGCTACGGCAATGCCCGCAGCAAGGCAACCACCAAGTCGGCCGGCACCGCTGCCGCCCCGGTGGCGAAGAAGGCCGCGACCAAGACCGTCGCCAAGGCGCCGGCGAAGAAGGTCGCCAAGAAGACCGTCGTCAAGGAATAACGCCCGCATTGCAGCCGCACTGCAGACGTGTACGAAAAGCCCCGCAGATGCGGGGCTTTTTCATGCGCGGCGCGGCGGCCCTGCGGGCCTGCCCCGGGATTCGCGCAACCGATTGGCCCGCCCGGACAGCGCGAAAATCATGACCAATGGTGCTGCAGGCCGGCACGCGATGGGGTTAACGTCGGCAGTGAACGAATGCCGATCCGGGGGAAGACCCATGGCCAGTACCGCGCAGAAGTTCCTCGTCGCCTATTCGGGCGTGCTCACCCTTGCGTTTGCCGCGGTCGTGCTGACCGGCGCGACATCCACGCGCAGCGCGAAGTTCGACACCATCGACGTGCAGCGCATCAACGTGCGCGAAGCCGACGGCACGCTGCGGTTGGTGGTCTCCAACAACGGACGCATGCCCGGCGGCATCTTCCACGGCAAGGAGTACCCGCATCCGCACCAGGGCGAGCGCGGCGCCGGATTGATGTTCTACAACGACGAAGGTTCGGAAACTGGCGGCCTGACGTTCCGGGGCGCAAAGGGCCCGGATGGCAAGGGTCGCGGCTCGGTCCACATGAGCTTCGACCAGTACGAACAGGACCAGACGCTGGTGCTCGAACAGGCGGATGGCGACGGAAAGCACCGGGCCGGCATGAAAATCCTTGACCGTCCGGAGGAATCGCTGGTCGGCATCATGTCCGAATATGCCCGGATCAGTTCGCTACCCGCGCAAGAGCGCGAGCGGCGCTGGAAGGAAGTCGTCGCCGGGCAGACGAAGAACTACCAGGGTGGTCCGCGCCTGTTCGTCGGCAAGGACGAGACCCGGGCAGCCGTCCTCGACCTGAAGGACGTGGACAACCGGACGCGCCTGCGGCTGCGGGTCGAGGCCGACGGGGAGGCAAGGATCGAGTTTCTCGATGCCGACGGCAAGGTGCAGCGCACGCTCGGTCCCGGGGACCTCCAGCAGCAATGAATCCGCCGCCGCGTGCGCGCCGTCTGCTGTTCGTCTGCAGCCGCAATCGCCTGCGCAGTCCGACCGCCGAGCAGGTGTTTGCCGACTGGCCGGGCGTGGAAACCGCATCGGCCGGCCTCGACCACGACGCGGAGGTGCCGCTCACCCCGGAGCTGCTGGTCTGGGCGGACACGGTATTCGTGATGGAACGTGCGCACCGCGGCCGGCTGTCGCGCCGCTTCCGCGCGCACCTGGACGGCAAGCGCGTGATATGTCTCGACGTGCCGGACCGCTACGCCTACATGGAACCGGCGCTGGTGGACCTGCTGAGGCGCCGGATGGCGGCCCACCTGCCGTCCGGGTGAGTCACCCGGGGCACGGGCCGCGGCTTACCAGCCCGGCGGCGGCGCTCAGTGCGCCGCGCCGGCCTCGATCGCCGCCCACGTGCGCAGCAGGTTGCCGCCGAGGATCTTGGCGATGTCCTCGTCCTTGTAGCCGCGCGCCTGCAGGCCGGCGACCAGGTTCGGGAAATCGGCGGTCGTGCGCAGGCCGTCGGGCAGCTCGCCGTCGACGCCGTCGAAGTCGGAACCGATGCCGATGTGGTCGATGCCGATCAGCTTCACGCCGTAGTCGATCTGGTCGAGCACCGCCTCGATCGGCGTCTGCCGCGCCGGATGCGACTCCTCCCAGTCCTTTTCGAATGCGGCGCGGTCCTGCAGCGGCTCGCCGGCCGCCTTCAGCTCCGCATTGCGCTTGTTGAAGTCGTTGATCGCGCGGAAGTGCGCCTGGGTGTCGGCCGCCGACTCCGGGTTGACGAATGCCGTGCCGAACGGCACCTGCACCACGCCGCCCTTGTCGGCGAT
This sequence comes from Luteimonas lutimaris, assembly GCF_039537065.1. NCBI lineage: Bacteria > Pseudomonadati > Pseudomonadota > Gammaproteobacteria > Lysobacterales > Lysobacteraceae > Luteimonas > Luteimonas lutimaris. The sequence goes on from NZ_BAAAZU010000006.1 coordinate 28,955, forward strand.
CGCCTTCGCCAGCTCGTCGCTGATGTTGCGCTCGAAGTCCGGCGTGAAGTGGCGGAACGCCGAATGGCTGGCGATCACCGGCACCGTGCTCAGCTTGATCGCCTCGGCCGCGGACTCGTCGGAGATGTGCGAGACGTCGACCATGATGCCGAGCCGGTTCATCTCGGCCACCACCTTGCGGCCGAACGGGCTGAGGCCGTGCCACTTGCGCTCGACCGCGTAGGACGAGTCGGCGATGCGATTGGGCGCGCTGTGGGCGAGGGTGATGTAGCGCACGCCGCGGTCGAAGAAGAACTGCACGTTGGCCAGGTCGTCGACGAGCGGCGCGCCGTTCTCCATGCCCAGCGGCAGCAGCACGCGGTCGCCCTTGCGCAGCGTGTCGACGTCGCCTGGCGAGCGCAGCAGCGCAAACTTGTCCGGGTGGCGCTGCGCCAGCGCCTCGACCGCGTCGATCATCTCGTTCGCCGCCTGCCATGCGTTGCCTTCGTCGTCCTGCCGCGGCGAGGTGTAGATCGACATGAACGCCACGTCCAGGCCGCCGGCGTGCGCCTTCGGGTAATCGAACTCGCGGCCTTCGGCTTCTTCGCCCAGGTCCTTCCAGCCGTCCATCAGCATGCCGGGGGCGTCGATGTGGGTGTCGACGATCACCGCGTCCTGCGCCAGCGCGCGCGCGGCGTCGGTGGCCTGCGCGGATGCGAGCGCGGGAACAAGGGCGAGCAGCAGGACGGGCAGGGTGCGGTGCATGGTGGCCTCCGGCGTGGGTTGAACTGCAGGGTTCTTGTAGGAGCGGCTGAAGTCGCTCCTACACGGAATCGGGTCGGGCTTGGACGATTCGACGGCCGCCAGCGTACACCGCTTCGCCCAGCCTGCCGCCGAGCCAGTAGCACAGCTCCGCCGGCTGGCGCACGCGCCAGCGCACGAAATCGGCGCGCATGCCGGCCCGCAGCGCGCCGCGGTCGTCGAGGCCGAGCGCGCGCGCGCCGTTGACCGTCGCGCCGCGCAGGGCTTCCTCGGGCGTGAGGCGGAAGTGGGTGCAGGCCAGCTGCATCGCCTGGCGCAGCGACAGCAGCGGCGAGGTGCCGGGATTGCAGTCGGTGGCCACCGCCATCGGCACGTTGCGCGCGCGGAACTCGGCCAGTGGCGGCAACTGCGTCTCGCGCAGCACGTGGAAGGCGCCCGGCAGCAGCACTGCCACCGTGCCCGCCGCGGCCATCGCCGCGACGCCGTCGACGGAGGTGTGCTCGACGTGGTCCGCGGACAGGCCTCCGAACTCCGCCACCAGTGCCGCCCCCTGGCCGTCGCTGAGCTGGTCGGCATGCAGCTTTACCGGCAGCCCCAGCGCGCGCGCGGTTTCGAACACGCGCCGCGTCTGCGCCAGGTCGAAGCCGATGCGCTCGCAGAACGCATCCACCGCGTCCACCAGCCCCTCGGCGTGCAGCCGCGGCAGCCAGTCGACCACCGCGTCGATGTAGCCGTCGGCGTTGCCGGCGAACTCCGGCGGCAGCGCGTGCGCGCCGAGAAACGTGGTGCGCACGCCGATGCCGAGTTCATCGCCGATGCGGCGCGCGACGCGCAGCATCTTGCGCTCGCCGTCGAAGTCCAGGCCATAGCCGGACTTGATTTCCAGCGTGGTCGCGCCGTCGGCGAGCAGGGCGCGGGCGCGCGGCAGGGACTGCGCCAGCAGTGCGTCCTCGCTCGCGTCGCGGACGTGGCGCACGGTGGAGACGATGCCGCCGCCGGCGCGGGCGATCTGCTCGTAACCGGCGCCCTGCAGGCGCTGCTCGAACTCACCGGCGCGGTCGCCGGCGAACACCAGGTGGGTGTGGCAGTCAACCAGTCCCGGGGTGATGCAGTCGCCGCCGGCATCGACCGCGTCGCCGGACAGTTCGGCCGGCAACCCGGCGCGCGGGCCGGCGAAGCGGATGACGCCATCGCGCCAGGCCAGCGCGCCGTCCTCGACCAGCCCGTAGCCGGCGTCGCCGTCGAGCGTGACCAGCGTCGCATTGGTAAGCAGGCCGCTGGCGGCCGCGTGCACAGGGGCGTTCATCCGCCCGATTGTAGCCACGGTCGCGCCCGGCGCGCCGGCGGGAGAGAATGGCCGCCATGTCGACCCCTGCCCATTCCGTCCAGCGCACGCCCGAGGGCTGGCGCACGCCCGGCATCGCCAACCTGCACTCGCATGCCTTCCAGCGCGCCATGGCCGGCATGGCCGAGCGCCAGAGTCATCCGGAGGACTCGTTCTGGACCTGGCGCGAGACCATGTACGCGATGGCCGCGCGCTTCGATCCGGACACGCTGCACGCCGTGGCGCTGCAGCTCTACGCCGAGATGCTGGAAGCCGGCTACACCGGCGTATGCGAGTTCCATTACCTGCACCACGCGCCGGACGGTCGTCCGTACGAGGATCCCGCGGCGATGTCGAAGGCGCTCATCGCCGCGGCGCGCGACACCGGCATCCGGCTCACCCTGCTGCCGGTGCTGTACATGGCCGGCGGCTTCGACGGCCGCCCGCTGGGCGAGCGGCAGAAGCGCTTCGGCCATGACGTCGACGGCTACCTGCGCCTGTTCGACTCGCTGCATGCGATGCAGGACGACGCGCTGCGCGTCGGCTGCGCCCTGCACAGTCTGCGCGCGGTGCCCGCCGACGCGATGCACGCGGTGGTGGACGCGCTGCCGCGCGACGCGCGCCTGCACGTGCACATCGCCGAGCAGGTCGCCGAGGTGGACGAGTGTCTCGCGGTCCGCGGTGCGCGGCCGGTGGAGTGGCTGCTGGACAATGCCGCCGTCGACGCGCGCTGGACGCTGGTGCACGCGACCCACCTGGTCCCGAAGGAAACCGCCGGCATCGCCGCCAGCGGCGCCACCGTGGCGATCTGCCCGACCACCGAGGCCAACCTCGGCGACGGCCTGTTCCCGCTACGCGACTACCTCGCTGCCGGCGGTGGCTGGGGCATCGGTTCGGATTCGCACATCTCGGTGTCGCCGGTCGAGGAACTGCGCTGGCTGGAGTACGGCCAGCGCCTGGCGACCCACCACCGCAACATCGCCGTGCGCGCGGATTCGCCGAGCGTGGGCACGACGCTGCTGCAGGGCGTGGCCGCGAGCCGCGCGCAGGCGACCGGCTTCGACGATGTCGACGACCACGTCCTGCTCGATGCCGCCGCGCCCATCCTCGCCGGTGCCACCGACGACGACGTCGCCGACCGCTGGCTGTTCAGCGGCAACCGCAACCTCGTACGCGAGGTGGTGGTCGGCGGCGACCGCGTGGTCATCGACGGCCACCATCGCGACCGCGACGCGATCGCCCTGCGCTACGCAAAAGCGATCAACCAGCTCTTGTAGGAGCGGCTTCAGCCGCGAGCTCTTTTCTTTGCAATGCCAGAACAAAAGCTCGCGGCTGAAGCCGCTCCTACAGGGTTCGCGGGGACCAGCTGCCGGCTAGGCGAACAGGTCGCCGCCGGCCGGCAGCGCGCCCTCCAGCGCCAGCAGGAACTGCTTGGTCGGCAGGCCGCCGCCGAAACCGGTCAGCGAACCATCGGCGCCGATCACCCGGTGGCAGGGCACGACGATCGGGATCGGGTTGCGGCCGTTCGCCGCGCCCACCGCGCGCACCGCCTGCGGCCTGCCGAGGCGGCGGGCCACGTCGCCGTAGCTCCAGGTCTCGCCGTACGGGATCTTCTCGAGCATCGACCAGACTTCGCACTGGAACGCCGTGCCGACCGGTCGCAGCGGCAGGTCGAACGTGCGTCGCGAACCGCCGAAGTATTCGTCGAGCTGCGAGCGCGTCTCGCGGATGACGTCGTTCTCGCCCTCGTTCAACGCGATGTCGCGCGGCAACGGATGCCGCGGCGTGCTGAACCAGATCGCGCGCAGATGCGTTTCGCTGGCGACCAGCAGCAGCGGGCCCACCGGGCTGGGGACATGGGTGGACAGCAGGGTCATCGGGCCACCTTTGCGTCGTCGCGTTTCCTGCGCGCGCGTGCCGCTGGACGCCCGGATCCTGTCGCCGGCGGTTCGCCACGCCCCGGCGCGTTCGCGCGGGAAGCGCGCGCGGCCGGTGCGGCCATCGCTTCGCGCCACAGTTGCAGGGTCGCGTAGCCGCGCCACGGCCGCCATGCCTCCGCGCGCGCGGTCAGCGCCCTGGCGGTCATGCGCGTGCCATCGGTCGGCACCGCCTTCTGCAGCACCAGGTCGTCGGCGGGGAAGGCGTCCGGATGGCCGAGTGCGCGCAGTGCGATGTAGTGCGCGGTCCACGGGCCAATGCCGGGCAGGGCAGTCCAGCGGGCGACAAAATCGTCGAGCGTGCGTTCGACGCGGAAGTCGACGCGACCGTCGAGCAGGGCGCCCGCAATCGTGCGTACCGTCTCCGCGCGCGTGCGGGTGATGCCGATGTCGGCCAGGTCCGCGTTCGCCAGCGCCTCGGGCGTCGGGAACAGGTGCGAAAGCCCGTGCATGGCATGCGCGTCCGGCAGCGGCGCGCCGAAGCGCTCGGCGATGCGCGAGGCAAACGTGCGCGCCGCGGCGACACTCACCTGTTGGCCGAGGATCGCCCGCACCGCGATCTCGAAGCCGTCCCAGCCGCTGGGCAGCCGCAGCCCCGGGCGCTTGCGCAGCAGGGGTTTCAGGACCGGGTCGGTGGACAGCGCCGCGGCGATCGCGCGCGGATCGGCATCGAGGTCGAACATCCGTCGCAACCGGCCGGAGATATCCAGCAGCCGCGGCGCCAGCGCTGCGTGCAGTTCCAGTTTCAATGCATGCTCGCCCCCGGGCCAGCGGCTCACGCGCAGCCAGCCGGGCGTGGGGTGGGCCGGATCGCCGGCGACCACGCGCGCGTAGCCGTGCCCGTCGACGTGTTCGACTCCCGGCAGTGCGCGTCCGCGCAGGAACGCGAGCATCGATTCGAAGTCGTACGGCGGGCGATAGCCCAGCCGCAGTACGAGGTGGTCGCCCGACTGCGCGCCGCGCGCGGCCGCCGGACGCCGGCGCAGTTCGCGCGGCGCCATCCGGTAGGCCTCCTTGAACGCCGCGTTGAACCTGCGCAGGCTGCCGAAGCCCGCGGCGAGCGCGACGTCCGTGACCGGCAGGGTGGTTTCGGTCAGGAGTTGCTTGGCGAACAGCAGGCGCCGGGTGCAATGCACCCCGGTCGGCGAAGCACCCAGGCGCTCGACGAACAGCCGCCGCAGCTGCCGTTCGCCCAGGTTGACGCGTTCGGCCAGCGCCGACAGCGGCTGTCCGGCCAGCGCGCCCTGCTCGATCAGCTTCAACGCGCGCGCCACCGCCGCGTCCCCGCGTCGCCAGGTGCCATCGGCGGGGGACAGTTCCGGGCGACAGCGCAGGCACGGCCGGAAGCCCGCGGTCTCGGCCGCGGCGGCATTGCGGAAATAGGTGACGTTGGCCGGCTTCGGGGTCGGTGCCGGGCAGACCGGCCGGCAGTAGATGCGGGTGCTGGTGACGGCGGTGAAGAACAGCCCGTCGAAGCGTGGATCACGACTCAGGCGGGCCTGTTCGCAGACCCTGGGTGGGGGCAGTGCGGTGGCGTCATGCGGTGACATGTCGGCAGGCTAGCACCGCGGCGACGGGCGAACTCGCCGGATCCGGACATCAACGTCCGGAGCAATCCGGGAGGGCACGGCGGCGTGCCCGGCCGTGTTCGGGAGGGGGAAGCCGGGGCGGGGACGCGGCCGCTGGCGGCGTCGGTTCAGTGCCCCGCGTCGCGCAAGGCCGGCAGCAGCGGCGTGATGTCGCCGTCGTTCGGCGCCGGCGCGACGTGGAGCAGTCGCGCCAGCAGCGGGTACACGTCGACGTTGTCGAAGGCCGGCACCTGCGCGCCGCTGCGGAACGCGGGGCCGCGCGCAATGAAGAGCGCATGCATCGACGCCAGCGCCGGGTCGTAGCCGTGCGAACCGCGCGGATGCTCGTCCGCGTGCCGGGCCATGAACTCGCGCGATCGCGCGTCCCATCCTTCGTGCATCTGGCACACGATCGGCGGGATGCGCGCATTGGTGCCGTAGTGCCAGCGCGCCGGCAGTTCTTCCTTGCGCCAGCAGTCGTAATGTTCGTGCGCGCCAAGCAGCTTGTCCGCGACGGCCGGCTCGTGCCCCGGTTCGGGCGCGATGCCCACCACCTGTCCGCCCGAGACGATCTTTGCCTCGTCCCTCGCAACCATGTCCTCGAGCGCGACGACGTTGCCGGGCGCCACCGTCGCCATGCCGTGGTCGGACACGACCACCAGGTTCATGCGGTCGAGCAGGCCGCGCGCGGCGAGGCCGTCGAGCAGGTGGCCGATCGCGGCATCCACTTCGCGCACGGCCGCATGTGCCTGCGCGGAATCGGGGCCGTTGCCGTGCGCGGCGGAGTCGACCATGTCGAAGTACAGCGTGACCAGTGCCGGGCGCGTGGCCGCGGGCTGGTCCAGCCACGCCAGCACCTGGTCCACGCGCGCATTGGCGCCCACGTCCTTGTCGAACGGCCGCCACTGCGAGGGCCGCACGCCGCTGATGGCCGCCTCGCTGCCGGGCCAGTACATGGTGGCGCTGCGCAGTCCGGCCTTTTGCGCCGTGATCCAGATCGGCTCGCCGCCCCACCAGCGTCCATCGCCCACGGCGTCGCGGTCGGACAGTGAAAAATCGCCCAGCTCTGCATCGTGCATCTGGTTGTGGACGATGCCGTGGTGGTCCGGGCGCAGGCCGGTGACGATGCTGTAGTGGTTGGGGAAGGTGAGCGACGGATAGGAGGGGATCATCCCCTGCGCCCGCACGCCCGCGGACGCGATGCGCGCCAGGTTGGGAGTGATGCCGAGGTCGAGGTAGTCCGCGCGGAAACCGTCGATGGAGACCAGCAGCACCGGATCGGGCGCATTTGCGGTATCCGGCGGCGGCGTCGAGGCGCAGCCGGCAAGCAGGAGCAGCAGGAAGAGGAGGGGCGGGAAGCCGGCGACCCGGCGACGGACTTGATTGCGCATCGGCCCATCATAAGCGCGGTCGATGACAGCCGGTACAGCAGGCCGGGTGCGCCTGGAGCGGTTCCACGCCCTGCACAGCCTGCGTTCGGGGCAGCGGGCGTATGGTCATCGGCAGGGTCACCAGGGCCCGGCCCTCTCCCCCACGGAGGTATGCCATGAAACGTCTTTCCGTCTTTCTCCTCGCCGCGGGATTCGCATCGCTGGCGTTTGCGCAGTCGCAGTCGCAGCCGGTCGATGAAACCCTCCAGCCCGGCGCCGCCGCCATCGGCACCGAAGCCAGCGACGCCGCGGCCGGTGATCGCAACTGCCTGCGCCAGACCGGCTCGCTCATCACCGCCCAGGCGAACCGCAAGGCCGATCGGGCCGGCAAGTCCGGCAAGTGCGTGAACGCCTTCGGCCGCGCCTACGATCGCGACGACATCGAACGCACCGGTGCCACCAACACCGCGGAGGCGCTGCGGATGCTGGATCCGGCGATCCACTGAGCATTATTGCCAATCCGCGACACCGACGCCCGGCACCGCCGGGCGTCTTCGCATGGGCCGCTCTCCGGCGCGGCGGGAGAGGGCGGTGCACCCGGCAATGCCCGGCCGCGGTGCGATAATCGGCCGGTTCCCGCAATGCAGGCCGCGCCATGTCCAACCGCAACGATCCGTCCCGCAAGATTTCCGCGCCCCGAGGCAGCACGCTCAGCTGCAGGTCCTGGCTGACCGAAGCGCCGTTCCGCATGATCCAGAACAACCTGGACGCGGAAGTGGCGGAAAACCCCGCGGAACTGGTGGTCTACGGCGGCATCGGCCGCGCCGCGCGCGACTGGGAGTGCTATGACGCGATCCTCAAGTCGTTGAAGGCACTCGGCGACGACGAAACCCTGCTGGTGCAGTCCGGCAAGCCGGTCGGCATCTTCCCCACCCACGCCGACGCACCGCGCGTGCTGATCGCCAACTCCAACCTCGTCCCGCACTGGGCCACGTGGGAGCACTTCAACGAGCTCGATCAGAAGGGCCTGATGATGTACGGCCAGATGACCGCCGGCAGCTGGATCTACATCGGCAGCCAGGGCATCGTGCAGGGCACCTACGAGACCTTCGTCGAGATGGGCCGCCAGCATTACGACGGCAACCTCAAGGGGCGATGGATCCTCACCGCGGGCCTGGGCGGCATGGGCGGCGCCCAGCCGCTGGCCGCGAGCCTCGCCGGCGCCTGCAGCCTCAACATCGAATGCCAGCAGTCGCGCATCGACATGCGCCTGCGTACCCGCTACGTCGACGAACAGGCCAGCGACCTGGACGACGCGCTCGCCCGCATCGACAAATACACCAAGGCCGGCGAAGCCAAATCCATCGCCCTGCTCGGCAACGCCGCCGAACTCCTGCCGCAGCTGGTCGAACGCGGCGTGCGCCCCGACGCTGTCACCGACCAGACCAGCGCCCACGACCCCGTGCACGGCTACCTGCCGATCGGCTGGACCGTCGAGCAGTGGCTCACCGAGCAGAAGCAGCATCCCGAGAAAGTCCGCGACGCAGCGAAGCAATCCATGCGCGTGCACGTCGAGGCGATGCTCGCGTTCGAGAAGCAGGGCATTCCGACCTTCGACTACGGCAACAACATCCGCCAGATGGCATTCGACGAAGGCTGCAAGGACGCCTTCGACTTCCCCGGCTTCGTCCCCGCCTACGTGCGCCCGCTGTTCTGCAAGGGCATCGGCCCATTCCGCTGGGTCGCGCTGTCCGGCGACCCCGAGGACATCTACAAGACCGACGCCAAGGTCAAGGAACTGATCCCCGACGACAAGCACCTGCACAACTGGCTCGACATGGCGCGCGAGCGCATCGAGTTCCAGGGCCTGCCCGCGCGCATCTGCTGGGTCGGCCTCGGCCAGCGCCACAAGCTCGGCCTCGCGTTCAACGAGATGGTCCGCAACGGCGAGCTGAAAGCCCCCGTCGTCATCGGCCGCGACCACCTCGATAGTGGCTCCGTCGCCTCACCCAACCGCGAAACCGAAGCGATGATGGACGGCAGCGACGCCGTCAGCGACTGGCCGCTGCTCAACGCCATGCTCAACGTCGCCGGCGGCGCCACCTGGGTGTCACTGCATCACGGCGGCGGCGTGGGAATGGGCTACTCGCAGCACAGCGGCATCGTCATCGTCTGTGACGGCACGGAAGCGGCCGACAAGCGCATCGCCCGGGTGCTGTGGAACGACCCGGGTACCGGCGTGATGCGGCATGCGGATGCGGGATACGAGATTGCGAAGGCTTGTGCGAAGGAGCAGGGGCTCAAGCTGCCAATGGCTTGACCGGCCGCCGCTTGATGGCGGCCCCTTTCTGTGCCATATTTGGCCCTGAATTTGGAGACGAAATATGGAAGCCATCCTCGCCGACGCAAGCATCAGCATCACCGAACTCAAGCGCAATCCGAGCGCAGTGATCGAGGCGGCCGACGGCGAATCGGTGGCCGTCCTGGTGCACAACAAGCCAAGCGCCTATCTGGTGCCGGCCGCCACCTACAAGCGTCTGCTGGATCGGCTGGAAGACCTCGAACTGGCCGAACTCGTGCGTTCGCGCGCCAACGAACGCCGGATCAAGGTCGAGCTTGATGCGCTATAGCCTGGAGTTCGTGGAATCCGCGCTGAAGGAATGGCGCAAGCTCCCGCCCGGCATTCGCGATCAGCTGAAAGGCAAGCTGCGAGAGCGCCTAGACAATCCGCATGTCCCCGCGGCACGCCTGCATGGCCTGCCGAACTGCTACAAGATCAAGCTGCGCACTGTCGGCTACCGGCTCGTCTATCAGGTCGACGACAAGGTGGTCGTCGTCACCGTTGTGGCCGTCGGAAAGCGCGACAAGGGGCTGGTTTATCGTGCCGCGGAGAAGCGCACGCGCAAGTGAATCCGCCAAGACGGTGCGCGCGGCGCTGCATGCGGCTTAAGCCCGTAGGATGGGTAGAGCGTAGCGAAACCCATCGCCGTGCAAGCCCGTGATTGGTTTGCATCCGGTGCGGCGGGTGGGTGATGGGTTGACCAGCTTCGCTGTTGAATGCCGCCTTCGGCTCTACCCATGCTGCGGGCTGGAATCCCGCCGTCCGCATCCGGGCGAGATGGGACAACCGCCATGAAGCGCATCAATCCCGACCAGGCTTCCTTTTGAGGATAATGAGCAAGCGCCGCAGGGACTTCTGGGGGGCTGACAGCAGGCGCATGCCGATGTCGCCAGCATCTGGCATGCTCCGCACTGGGGGCGTGTTGACGGAAGGGGCGAGTGGCGGCGTTCAACGAGGATTCCCGGGTCAAGATTCCGGCTGTGCTGCATCTGACGCGGCTCGGCTATCAGTACCTGTCCCTCAAGAACGCCCGTTGGGACCCGCGCGACAACATCTTCCCGGAGTTGTTCGAATCCGCAGTCCTGCGCCTCAATCCCGGGTTGCGCCGCGAAGATGTGCCGGCACTGCTCGACGAAATCCATCTCAAGCTCGCTGGCGACGACATCGGCCGTGCCTTCCACCAGCGCCTGACCGTGCGCAGCGGCATCCGCCTGTTCGATTTCGATGACCTCGAGAACAACAGCTGGCACGTCGTCACCGAATTGCCGTTCGTCAATGGCGAGGATGAATTCCGGCCAGACATCACGTTGTTGATCAACGGCATGCCGCTGGCGTTCGTCGAGGTCAAGAAGCGGATGAACCCCGGCGGCGTGCTGGAAGAACGCCGGCGCATGGACCGTCGCCACGCCAATCGCCGGTTCTGGCACTTCTTCAACCTGACCCAGTTGATGGTCTTTTCCAACAACATGGAGTACGACGACGGCCAATTCGAGCCAGTGCAGGGTGCGTTCTATGCCGCTTCCACCTATGGCGACGCGCACTTCAACTATTTCCGCGAGGAGCGTGCCAGCGAACTGGCCGGCGTTGCCGCACCTGATGAAGCCATTGAAGACCTGGTCCTCGCCGACACCAACCTTGTCGCGATCAAGGGCACGCCCGAGTTCCAGCGCAACCAGGCGATCGACACGCCAACCCATCGCCTGCTGACGTCGCTGTTCACCCGGCAGCGGTTCGCCTTCCTGCTGCGCTATGCCTTCGCCTGGCTGGACACGGAGCAAGGCGTCGAAAAGCACGTCATGCGCTACCCGCAACTGTTCGCCACCCGGGCCATAGCCGACCACCTGCAAGCGGGCGAGTGCAAGGGCATCATCTGGCATACGCAAGGAAGCGGCAAAACCGCGCTGGCGTACTACAACGTGCGCCACCTCACCGACTGGTTCCAGCAGCGCGGGCAGGTGGCGCGGTTCTATTTCATCGTCGACCGGATCGATCTGCTGGATCAGGCGGTCGCCGAGTTCAAGGCGCGCGGCCTGGCGGTCCGGGTCATCGCCAGCCGCGACGAGTTCTCGCGCGACATGCGTAAGACAGTGGCGATCGACAACGATCGCGGCGACCCGGAAATCACCGTGGTCAACATCCAGCGCTTCGCGAACGACGACGACGTCGCGGCGGCGCGCGACTACGCCCTCAATGTCCAGCGGGTGTACTTTCTCGACGAGGTGCATCGCAGCTACAACCCGAACGGCAGCTTCCTCGCCAACCTGGAACAGTCCGACCGTGACGCCATCAAGATCGGCCTGACCGGCACCCCGCTGATCGGGGAGCAGCTGCAATCCAGGGCACTGTTCGGCGACTACATCCACAAGTACTACTACAACGCCTCCATTGCAGACGGCTACACCCTGCGTTTGATCCGCGAGGAGATCGCCACCCGCTACCGGATGCAGCTGCAGCAGGCGCTGGCCGACATCGAGGTGCAGCAGGGCGGCATCGACCGCAAGGCGCTGTACGCGCACCCGCGCTTCGCCTCCGCCATGCTGGACTACATTCTGGAAGATTTCCGGCAGGCGCGGGTCATGCACGGCGACGACAGTATCGGCGGCATGGTGATCTGCGACAGTGCCGAGCAGGCGCGTGAGTTGCATCGCCAGCTCCGGCAGCGGGTGGAAGCGTCGTCCCCGGCTGTGGCTGCCGAGGCTGGCAACGACGACGAATACCTGCAGCGCCGCGTTGCCCAGGATCGCCCGGACTACAACAAGCCCATGAACGCGGCCCTGATCCTGCATGACGAAGGCGATGTCACCGCCCGCAAGGAGCTGGTCAAGCGCTTCAAGCGATACGACGCAGGCCGCAAGGACAATATCGACCTGCTGTTCGTCTACAACATGCTGCTTACCGGGTTTGACGCGCCACGGCTGAAGAAGCTCTACTTTGGTCGCGTCATCCGCGACCACAACCTGCTGCAGGCGCTGACCCGGGTCAATCGTCGCTACGGCAAGTTCCGCTACGGCTACGTCGTCGATTTCGCCGGCATCCAGCGCGAGTTCGACCAGGCCAACGCCGACTACTACGCCGAATTGACCGCCGAACTCGGCGACGAGATGCAGCACTACAGCAGCATCTTCAAGACCGAAGCCGAGATCCGCGCCGACATCGAGGCCATCCGCGAGGCGCTGTTCGACTACTCGCTGGACGACCGCGAGCTGTTCTCGCAGCAGGTAGGCAGGATCGACGACATCGAGATCCTGCGCGCCATCGTCAAGGCACTTGCCACAGCGCGCGAGCTGCACAACCTGATCCGCCTCGGCGGCTACCGGGAGCTGTCCGGGCTGCTCGACTTTGCCCGGCTGCGCGACCTGCACACCGAGGCACGCAACGCGCTGGCCGCGCTCAACCTCAAGCAGCAGCTCGAAAACGCCCACGACACCTCCGGCCTGCTCAACCAGGCACTGGAGGACGTGATCTTCAAGTTCGAGAAGATCGGCGAAGCCGAACTGAAGCTGGCCGACGAGCTGAAGGACATCCTGCGCCGCACCCGCGAAACCCTGGCCGGCACGCACGACCCGCAGGACCCGAAGTGGGTCGCGCTGAAGACGGAACTCGAACGCCTGTTCAAGGCCCGGAAGCTGAGCGAAGTCAGCCAACAGGAGATGCAGGCCAATATCGCCGCGCTGGGCGACATCGAGCAGCGTGCGCGGGCCCTCGACAATGCCAACGCCAACCTGGCCGCCCGCTACGGCGGCGACGCCAAGCTGATGCGCGTGCACAAGCGCCTGCTCGAATCGCGCCGCTTGGGCGACAGCCAGACCCGCCTGCACGCCGCACTCAGCGGCATCAAGCACGCGCTGGACGATACCGTGCTCGGCAACCGCGAGCTGCTGGGCAACCCGGCCTATTTCGAGCGCAGCGTCATGCCGATCGTGATGCGCAACTTCCAGGGCAGTCCGCCCGAACCCGACGCCGACACCCGTCGCCTGATCCAGCGGCTGCTGGTCAACGAATACCTGGCCGAATCCCAAGGGCGCCTGCCGTTCGAGTGATGCCGATCGCCCGCTTGGCGGGCACGCGCACCCCATGCTACAGTTTGCATCGCAAATGCAACGCATGAGGAGTCGCACCATGAAAACCGCCAACCTGCCGTCGCTGCGCGTCGACCCCGAGTTGCGTCAGGCGGCCGAGGCCGCATTGCGCGAGGGCGAGAGCCTGTCCAGCCTGATGGAGCAATCGCTGCGCGATGAAGTGAACCGCCGTCGCATGCAGGCCGAGTTCATTGCCCGGGGCTTGGCCGCGCGCGACGAAGCCAAGCGCACAGGCGCGTATTTCACGGTGGACGAGTCGTTGGCAGGGCTGGACGCCATCTTGGCCCGGCGCAAGCCCGGCACCCGGTGAGCTTCCACGTCCGAATCACCAAGGCGGCACAGGACGATCTGGAGCGCCTGCTGGACTTTCTTGCACCCGTGGACTATCCCGCGGCCCTGCGTGCCCGCGCGGCGATCGAGCGCGGCTACGGGTTCCTGTCCGAAATGCCGTTCGCCTTTCGCAAGGTCAACGACGCCAACCCGTTTCTGCGCGAACTGGTCATTCCCTTTGGTGGCGCCGGTTACGTCGCCCTGTTCGAAATTGAAGACGAGCACACCATCACCATCCTCGCCGTGCGCCACCAGCGCGAAGACGACTACCACTGAGCCCATGAACCCACCCAGCTACCAGCAACAGACCCGCGACCTGATCGACGGCCTCAAGGCCGTGTGCGCCAGCAATGGCCTGGGCAACGACGGCAACGAATACAAGATCATCGTCCAGACCTTCCTGTACAAGTTGCTGTGCGACAAGTTCGCGCACGAGATCAAGCGGCTGGACCCGAAGCTGGCGCAGGCCGACGACTGGATCGCCGCCTGGCAGAAGCTGCCCAAGGGCAAGCGCCGCGACCTGGAGGACGCGCTGCCGGCCGAAACGCCCATCCTCACCGCGGAACAGCTCATCCCCAGCCTGTTCAACCGCCAGGCCGAACCGGGTTTCGCCAGGCTCTGGGACGACACCCTGATTGCCATTGCCGCCGCCAACAGCGACATCTTCGCCATCAAGACCGACGACGGCGAAAAAGTGCCGCTGTTCGACCGCCTCAGCGAATACGTCACCGGCAGCGCCGACAAGCGCGACGGCTTCGTGCGCGCGCTGTTCAACAAGCTGGCCGCCTTCAGCTTCGAGCGCCTGTTCGCGCAGAAGTACGACTTCTACGCCGCCCTGTTCGAGTACCTGATCAAGGACTACAACAAGGACAACGGCGGCAAGTACGCCGAGTACTACACCCCGCACGCGGTAGCCACCATCATGGCCGACATCCTGGTGCCGGCCGACCAGCGCGGTAAGATCCGGAATGCCGCCTGCTACGACCCGGCCAGCGGCTCGGGCACGCTGCTGATGGCCTTGGCCCACGCCATCGGCGAGAAGCACTGCAGCATCTGGTCGCAGGACATCTCGCAGAAGTCCTCCAGCCTGCTACGCCTGAACCTGGTGCTGAACAAGCTGGTGCACTCCATTCCCAACATCACCCAGGGCAACACCATCGCGCACCCGGTGCATCGCGATCCGCGCTCGCCGAGCAAACTGCGCCAGTTCGACTACATCGTCTCCAATCCGCCGTTCAAGATGGATTTCAGCGACTTCCGCGACGCGCTGGATTCCGACGCCAACGCCAGCCGCTTCTTCGCCGGTATTCCCAAAGTGCCGGCCAAGGCGAAAGACAAGATGGCGATCTACCTCTTGTTCATCCAGCACATCATGGCCAGCCTCAAGCGCGGCGGAAAGGCCGCCGTGGTGGTGCCCACCGGCTTCATTACCGCCGCCAGCGGCATCGAGCTGCGTATCCGCCAGAAACTGGTGGACGAGAAGATGATCGCTGGCGTGGTGTCGATGCCGTCCAACATCTTCGCCACCACCGCACCAACGTCTCCATCCTGTTCATCGACAAGGCCAGCCGCGACGACGTGGTGCTGATCGACGCCTCCGCGCTGGGGCGGAAAGTGAAGGAAGGCAAGAACCAGAAGACCCTGCTCAGCGGCGAGGAAGAGCAGCGCATCGTGGAGACCTTCAACGCGCGCGAAGCGGTGGAGGATTTCTCGGTGGTGGTGGATTACGACGCCATCGCGGCGAAGAACTACTCGCTGAGTGCCGGACAGTATTTCGACGTGCGGATCGAGTACAGCGACCTGACGCCTGAGCAGTTCGCGGAGAAGGTCGAAGGCTTCCAGTCGCGGCTGGAGGCGATGTTTGCGGAGTCGAGGACGCTGGAGAAGGACATCGTGAAGTCGCTTGGAGGCTTGCAGCATGGCTAGGAAGCCGCAAGCCGCCTCACCGTCATTCCCGCGAAAGCGGGAATCCATGGACGTTGCCTTGGCTGGTGAAAAGTCCATGGATTCCCGCCTGCGCGGGAATGACGAGCAGAAGCAGACACCGGTTCCGACACGGCTCGGCGATGTCGTGAACTTCAAACGTGGCTACGACTTGCCGGAATCCGCGCGCCGGCCGGGGCCGTATCCGGTAATAAGTTCCGCCGGCATCTCCGGTTATCACGACGAGTTCAAGGTTCGGGGCGAAGGCGTGGTGACCGGTCGATACGGCACGCTGGGTGAGATGCACTATCACAACGGCGCGTACTGGCCGCACAACACCGCACTGTACGTCACCGACTTCAAGGGCAACGTGCCCAAGTACGTGTACTACCTGCTGTCGTGTCTTGGCCGGATGGATACCGGCGACAAAAGCACAGTGCCGGGCGTCAATCGCAACGATCTGCACGAACTGAAGATTCCGGTGATTGGCAACAAGGCCGATCAACAAAAAATCGCCGCCGTCCTCTCCGCCCTCGACGCCAAGGTCGACCTCAACAACCGTATCAACGCCGAGCTGGAAGCGCAGGCGAAGACGCTCTACGACTACTGGTTCGTGCAGTTCGACTTCCCCGACGCCAACGGCCGCCCCTACAAGACCAGTGGCGGCAGGATGGTCTGGAACGAGGCGCTGAAGCGGGAGATTCCGGCGGGTTGGGCCGACCTTAATATCACCGCTCTCGCGGAGGTGGTAGGCGGTGCGACTCCAAGCAAGGCCAATCCCGAGTACTGGAATGGCGACATCCCCTTCTTTACGCCTACCGACGCTGGCGGCAGTGTCTTCCAGTTGCAAACGGAGGACTCAATCACCCAGTCCGGGCTGGACCGGTGTAGCAGCGACCTGTTCGACAAGGGGACGATACTCATCACGGCCCGGGGCTCTGTCGGCAAGATCGCGATCACGGGCAGGGCCATGGCCATGAACCAGTCGTGCTACGCACTCGTGCCGAAGGTGCCTGCGAGCTACCCGTTTGTCTTTCTTCATGCCAAGACTCTGATTCACCACTTGAAGGTCAAGGCCTCTGGCTCGACCTTCAACTCGATCGTCACCAACGATATCGAGTGGACAAGACTCATCAGTCCCAGGCCGGAAGTGGTTTCCGCATTCTGCAAAGCCGTGACACCGTTGTTCGAACGCATCGAGGCAGCGCAACGCGAAAATCTCGAACTCACCCAACTCCGCGACTGGCTCCTCCCCCTGCTGATGAACGGCCAGGTGCGCGTGGCATGACCGTGCTGCGTTGCACCGCCAAGCTGCTCAAGCGCTTGAAGCAACCAGTCAAGCCGCCGGAGCCGGCGCCGCAGGCCAACCCGCTGGGCGAGTGGTACGCGGACATCGACTTCTGGCACCGAAAGCCCTTCGTGGTGCTGCTCAACGGCGCCACCGGCGCGGTGCTGTTGCTCAACGGCAACGCCAACGGCCTGCGCCAGTTGCACGAGCGCGCGCTGCTGCAGTTCGCCTCGTTGTGCGAGCACTTCGGCCTGCGCGGGCCGCGGGTGGATGCCGAGTTGCTCGGATTCCACGATGGCTTCGCCTTCGCCAACACCCGCGACCGCAGCCTGCTGGCCTCGCTCAACCAGCGCAAGTACGGTGCGTGGATGGGCTTCGAACACAACGGCCGCTCACTGGTGGAAGAGGCGCTGGGCGACTGGGAGCACGGCCTGTTCCAGCATCCGGCCCTGGGCCGCGAGCCGCGCCACAACTCGCACTGGCACCGCCCGCTGGACCTGCTGCGCCAGCGCCTGATGCCGGCGGCAACCGTGCTGCCTTTCGCCACGACGCGGCATTGAGCTGTCGACCGAACGGCGGGGTCAGGTTCACTTCCATAGATGACCCCGGCGTTTTTTTCGGGATTGACGCCGTGACGCGTGCGTGCCCCAATGCAGTGGCCGGACGTGGGATCCGGCAGGGTCGGCCAGGCTTTGGGGAGCCCGCGCCACGGACCGTTGAACGCCGGGGAGAAGCCACATGATCGGGATTCGCTTCGCTTGTCTGCGCAGCCTGTGCTGCGCATCGCTGCTCGCGCTGGCTCTGCCGGCCATGGCGCTGCAGGACTCCGGCAACGCCGGGCAGGAAGGGGGCGGCGGGGAGCAGGCCGAGGCCAGGACCCTGGACGCGGTCACCGTCACCGGTACCCGCATCAAGCGCACCCAGGTGGCGGCCGCGCTGCCGGTCATGGTGCTGCAGAGGGAAGAGATCGATGCGCAGGGCATCACCTCCGCCGAGCAGCTGCTGCAGTTCCTCAACGTCGCCAGCAACAGCGCGGACAGCCTGGCCGCCAACAGCGGCATTGCGCCGCCCGACACCCGCGGCAACAACGGCGTGTCCGGGGCCAACCTGCGCGGGCAGGGCTCGGATGCGACGCTGGTGCTGCTCAACGGGCGCCGCGTCGCCACCCACGGGCTTGCCGGCCAGGTGGTGGACCTGAACTCGATTCCGTTTGCCGCGATCGAGCGCGTCGAGGTGCTGCGCGACGGCGCGTCCGCCGTCTATGGCACCGACGCCATCGGCGGTGTCATCAACTTCATCACCCGCACCGAGTTCCAGGGCCTGTCGGTGACAGCCGGCGCCGACGTCACGCAGGAGGGCGGCGGCGACATCTATCGCGCCAGCGCGTTCGGCGGCTTCGGCGATCTCGACAGCGATCGCTGGAACGTGTGGGGCGCGCTGAGCGTCAAGGAGAACAAGATCCTGCGCGGCGTCGACCGCGACTTCGCCAACAGCTTCCAGCCCGATCGCGGCCTGTCGCCGGACACGCGCGGCCCGCCGTTCGCCACCGTGTTCAACCAGACCGGCGGCATCATCGGCAGCCTGGTCGATCCTGAGGACGGGGAATCGCGCACCGCGGTCAACCTCCTCGACCTGCCGGGCGGGCCCGGCTGCGAGGCCGGCGGCGACCTGATGGGGCCGTACGACCACCAGATCTGGAGCTCCAGCGGTTCGAAGTATGCGTGCGCGTGGGATTACGGCCGGGCGCGCGTGATCCAGCAGCCGGTGGAGTCGTCGCAGGTCATCGGCCGGGCCACGTTCAAGATGGCCGACGAGCACCTGGCCTACCTCGAATTCATGGGCTCGCGCGTCGAGTCCAGGCGCCAGTTCGAGGCGCAGCAGTTTTCTTCCTCGACGACGGTCTCGGCGTCGTCGCTCGATCCGAGCACCTGGTATCCGCTCAACAGCCTGACGCAGGACACCTACGACATGGTGTACGACGGGCTGGCCGCGTACTTCGGCGAGGACAACCTGGCCTACGGCAATCCCATCGCCTACCGCTGGCGCTGCATTGCGTGCGGCCCGCGCGAGATCGAGACCACGACCAAGGCCACGCGCCTGCTGCTCGGCTTCGAGGGCGTGATCGGCAGCTGGGATTACAGCGCCGGCCTGTCGCGCGCGGTGAGCAGGGCGGAGTCCGTGCTGGCCGGCGGCTATTACTTCACGCCGCAGCTGAAGCAGATCCTCGGCAGCGGCCTGCTCAACCCGTTCCTGCTGGCGGGGCAGGAGCAGAGCGCGGAGGCCCTGGCTGCCCTGCAGGCGGCGTCGGCGAGCGGCGTGCAGCTGTACGGCGGCGAGAGTACCAGCACGATCTTCGACGCGAGCTTCTCCGGCGGACTGGGCTTCGAGCTGCCCGGCGGTGAAGTGCAGGCGGCCGTCGGCGTGGACCTGCGCCGCGAGGAGTACGAGTTCACCGGCCCGGAGGACGCTGCGCTGGGCAACGCATGGGTGTTCGGCGCGCCGGGCGACTCGCAGAACTACCTGCCCAAGGTCAGTCGCGACGTGAAGGCGGCCTTCGTCGAACTCTACCTGCCGGTCTTCGATTCGCTGGAGGTGACGCTCGCCGGCCGCCATGACCGCTACGACGGCTTCGGCGGCACGACCAACCCGAAGTACTCGTTCAAGTACCAGCCCGCCGACTGGCTCGCGTTCCGCGGTGCCTACAGCACCGGGTTCAAGGTGCCGTCGTTCGCGCAGCTGTTCCGTGACTCTGCCGAGACGCAGTACACGAACCTCGATCTAGCCGATCCGGCCACTTGCCCTGGCGGGATCTACAACCCGCAGGTTGCCGGCTGCGACGTGCAGATCCAGCCCGACATCCTGATCGGCGGCAACCCCGCGCTCGAACCGGAGGAGTCGAAGCAGAAGAGCTTCGGCGTCGTCATCGCGCCGACGGCGAACTTCAACGTCAGCATCGACTGGTGGGAGATCGAGCGGCTCAACACCATCCGCAGCGGCTTCGATCTCGACGACATGCGCGCCGACTACGACCGGTATGCGGCCAACTTCATCCGCGATGCGAACGGCGACATCCAGCTGATCGACCAGCGGTTCATCAACACCGGCGGCAGCCTGACGCGTGGCATCGAGCTGGACGCCAACCTCACCGGTGAGCTGTGGGGCGGCCACTACCACCTCAACCTCAATGGCAGCTATCTCGATACCTACCGGAAGAAGGACTTCAACGCCGAGCCCTACGGCGACAACCTGGTGGGCAAGTACGAGCCCTACCTGAACCTGCCGCTGGAGTGGAAGCACACGCTGAGCTTCGGCTGGAACAAGGGCGCCTTCACCCACACGCTGACCCAGGTCTATCGCGACGGTTACGAGGACTACCTGCCGCCAGGCATGCGCAATGGCACGTATGTCCCACCGGACTACGATCCGGACGTGGAGGCGTACATCACCTACAACTACAGCCTGGGCTGGGAGGTCTCGGACGCGCTGACGGCGACCTTCGGCATCCGCAACCTGCTCGACACCGATCCGCCGTTCACCCTGCGCTACCTCGACCACGGCGACGGTGCCGCGTGGGAATCGCGCGTGGCCGATCCGCGCGGGCGTTCGTTCACCCTGCAGGTGGAGTACGACTTCCGGTGATGGCCGCCGCGGCCTGCGGCCACGCAAGAACAGGGTCAGAGGGCACTTTCGCGGCCCCTTGTTGGGGTTGCTGACCCCATCGATGGCCTCCCGGACCCCATCGTTGGGGTTGCGGGCCCCGAACCGGCGGCAGCCTGGCCATTCACTCCAGCCGGCGCCGCTTCGAAAAACGGGATTGATCCAGGCATTGGAGGGCCTTTCAGACATGTCGCAACTTGTTGTCCGACGCATCAAGGCGAACTGGCAAGACCGGATGCGCGACTACGTCGTTGTCGTCGACGGGAAAGAGGCGGGGCGGGTCGGGGATGATGCGGAAGCCAGGATCGAGGTCGGGCCGGGGACGCATTCCCTGCACCTGAAAATTGACTGGTGCCGCTCGCCCAAGGTCGAATTCTCTATTGCCGCGGGCGAGGCGGTTCATTTCGAGTGCGGCCCCAATGCAAGCCCCTTCCTCGTGCTCGTCTACATCACGCTCTGGAAGAACAGGTATATCTGGCTGCGCCGGCTTGATCCGGGTATCGGGCCAGGGAAGGCATGAGCGCAGATGACTGGACGCGGAAATCGACAATACGAACGTTCGGGTTCGAAGCGGGATCCCATATTTTCAAGCGACCAGCCGGTTGCCGCGGCGATCGCGGCGCTTGTTGTCGTTGTATTCTTTCTGTACTTCTCCTGGTTGGCACTGGATCGCTTCATTGAATTAATGGGTGCATTTTCCAGCGCCGAGATAGAGGCGCACTTCTTTTTCGCCAGATCGCATTCGTCCTGGACGGAAAAATCAAACTGGCATGATCAGCCCTGGAAATTCATCTTCAGCGTCGCATGGGTGGGTGCAGAGTTGATTGTTCTGACGCTGTTGTCTTGCGGTTGTATCAGTGCGCTGGCAAACCTGACACCCAAGGATTCTTCCGGCAAACGCAGGAATTAGCGTGCGCGCGCCCCACTTGATTGCGCCAGCGCCCGAACGGAAGCCGCAGCGATGCGGCCTTCTGTTTGCCCGGCGACCGGCGACCGGTGGCAGGCGGCGGGCGGCAATGACGGCGCGTAAAGTGCGGCAAACCGCAGGGGCAGGAGAATCGGGCGAGTGGTTCCTCGGGCCTGTGCGCTGATGCGCGGGCAGCGGCGCTGCGCTAACGTCGGCCACGAGGCGGAGGGATGACGATGGGCAAGGGGCGGCTGGAAGCATTCAGCGATGGCGTCATCGCGATCATCATCACCATCATGGTGCTGGAACTGGAGGTGCCGCACGAGGCGGCCTGGGCGGCGCTCGCGCCGTTGCTGCCGGTGCTGCTGAGCTACGTGCTCAGCTTCGTGTACGTGGGCATCTACTGGAACAACCACCACCACATGCTCGCGGCCAGCCGGCACGTGTCGGGCGGTGCGCTGTGGGCGAACCTGCACCTGCTGTTCTGGCTGTCGCTGTTTCCGTTCACCACCGCGTGGATGGGCGAGAACCATTTCGCTGCTGCGCCCACCGCGGCCTACGGCATCGTGCTGCTGATGGCGGCGGTCGCGTACTGGATCCTGCAGCGGCAGCTGATGCGCCTGGACGGCGGGCATTCCGTGCTGCGCCGCGCCGTTGGCCGCGACTGGAAGGGCAAGCTGTCGCCGCTGCTGTACGCGGCGGGCATCGCGACCAGCCTGTGGATGCCGCGCGTCGCGCAGTTGCTGTACGTCGCGGTCGCCGTGATGTGGCTGGTGCCCGACCGCAGGATCGAGGGCGCGCTGCACACCGCGGAATGAAGCGGCGCCGGGGATCGGGAATAATGCGGGCACTTCCCCCGCTGACCCCTCGATGCCGAAGGCGCTGATCGCCCGCTATTACCGACCATTCTTCCTGCTCGCGTTGTATGCGGTGTATGCCGTCGTCCTGTTCTGGGTCGTGGGCATCCGGGATCCCGGTGAGGCGGACCGCAGCGTGGCGCGACTGCTGGCGCCGCTGGTGGAACTGGGGCTGGCAGGCCTGCTGTGCGCGGGCTGCATGCGCATGGCGCTGCGGGGGCGGCGCTGGCCGTGGCTGCTGCTGTCGGCCCTGGTCGCGGCGGTCGTTGCGGTGGTGTACCTCGCGCAGGTCTATTCGCTGTACGTGTCGAGCAATTTCATCAGCGTGCTGGCGATGCAGAACGCGGATTCGGTGGCGTTCATCGAGTCCACGCTGTTGCGGGTGGGCGGCGTGCTCGTCGTTGCCTGGGTGGTGTTGTTCTGGCTGTCGTCGCGCCTGGCCAGCTCGGTGCCGGCGCCGCAGCACGGCCTGGCCGTGCGCTGCCGCGCCCTGTGGTACGTGGCGATGCTGTCGGCCTGCGCGCTGGTGTTCACTTACCTGCTGTTCATCCAAGGCAACAGCCTGCGGCTGGAACCCGGATTCCGCCAGTCGCCGCTGGCCAACCTTGCGGTCAACACTTTCCGCTTTGCATTCCCGGACGCGGCGGGCAGCGCGTTGGCCGATGGCGGCGAGGCGGCGCCCGACCGGCTCTGCTTCGACTACAGCCGGCTGGACGCGGACTACCCGTTCCTGCGTGAGCGTGCTTTCGACAAGCCGCTGCCGTTCCCCGGAACCGAGGCCGCCGGCACGCGCAAGCCCAACATCATCGTCATCTTCGCCGAAGGCCTCTCGGCGCGGCTGGTGGGCGCGTATGGAGGGACGCATCCCGGACTGACGCCCAACCTGGATCGCCTTGCATCGCAATCGATGCGGGTGGATGACTATTTCAACCACACGGCGGCCACGTTCCGGGGACTGGAGGGCCAGCTGTCCTCGGGATTCTCGTTCTCCGGCGGTGGTGGCAAGGAAGGGTGGAACCACGCCGGCAACCGCGCGACGCTGGCCGCCATCCATCGGCAGACGATCCCCCGCATCGTCGGCGGTGCCGGTTACGACAGCTACATGTTCGTGCCGCACCTGCGGCAGCGGCCGATCATCAAGATGCTGTCGACGCTCGGCTTCACGCGGGTGTACGCCCAGCAGGCGATCGAGGGCGAGCTGCTGGATGACAGGGGGCACGTGCGTCCCGGGACCAGCGGCCTGGACGACCAGAGCATTTTCCGGGGACTGGTGGCGTTCCTGCAGCAGCGCGAGGAGGCGGGCGACGAACAGCCGTTCTTCGCGGCGACCTACAACATCGGCACCCATGCATTCCTGCAACATTCGGCCGATGACGTCGCCTACGGGAAAGAGCCGGATCCCATCCTGGACAAAATGCACAACTTCGATGCGGCGTTCGGGGAGTTCCTGCGCTACTTCCTGGCCAGCGGGTACGCGCGCGATACGCTGCTGGTGGTGACCGCCGACCACGCGACCTATCCCGAACCGCCGTACCGGGAGGTGGTAGGCGACGACCTGAAGCCTTATTTCGTCGATCGCATCCCGCTCCTGGTCCACGATCCGTACCACGTGTTGCCGGAGACCTTCGACGCGCGGGGCCGCAATTCGCTGGACCTGGCGCCGACCGTCCTGCAGCTGGCGGGCGTGCAGTCGCAGCGCAATGCATTCCTCGGCGCGTCGCTGTTCGAGCCACGCCGGCTCCCGCTCGGCATCGCCGCGGAGGGCGCCAAGTACTACATGACCGTGCCGGAGGGCGTCTTCGGGATGGGGGAGGAACCGGAGGCCTATCGGGCCATGTTCGAGTGCGAGGTCGCTGTGGTCCGCCGCTACTACGAGGCCGAGCGCGACAATCGCATTTTCCCGGCGCCGGCGGACAGGCGCGGCGCCGCAGCGGCGCGTTCCGGCGTTCCGCCCCACTGACGTCCGGGATTGCGCGGACGCGGACGCGGACGCTGCGGCCTGCGGCGTTCGGGATCGCTGCCTGCCTGCGTGCGCGTAACGCCTGCGAACCTGAAGCGGCATGGGCAGCGTCACGAAACCGGAAACGGGCGCGGAACCGTTCATGACAAGGCAAGATTTGCTGTTACAGGATCTACGGCTGGCGAGAACGGTTTGCGGCCTTTCGGGCCGACGTGCCCGCGAAGGTGTTTCGCGGGCGCGGTTTTTCGCGCGGGCGGCGGTGCATCGCCACGCGCGTGCCGTGCTTCGAGGCGTGCGTTGCGGCGTCACGTGACGGTGCATCCGCCCGCCTCTGCTAGGCTGCGCCGGCCGTCCGACCATGCCCGCGATGTCCGCCGCTCCGATTCCTTTCGCTCCTGCTTTCCGCCGCGCGGCCATTGCCTGCGTGGCCCTGCTGCTGCTTGCCGGCTGCGCGACGCGTCCGCCGGTGCAGCCGCAGCGCACGCCCGCCGAGGTCCGGGCCGAGGTCGTGCGGCGCATGCCTGCCGGCGTGGCCGACCGCGAGGGCTGGGCACGCGATATCCAGGTGACGTTGTCCGCGCTGGGCATCGCGCCTAGCGCTGACAACCTGTGCGCCGTGCTGGCGGTGACCGAACAGGAGTCCACCTTCACCGCCGATCCGCGCGTGCCGGGGCTGGGGAAAATCGCGCGCGCGGAGATCGACCGGCGCGCGGCGTCGATGCACGTGCCGAAGTTCGCGGTCGCCGCGGCGCTGCGCATCCATTCGCCGGATGGCCGCAGCTATGCCGAGCGGATCGACGGTGCGCGCAGCGAGCGCGAACTGAGCGAGGCGTTCGAGGATTTCATCGACATGGTGCCGGCCGGCAAGCGCCTGTTCGGCGGGCTCAACCCGGTGCATACCGGCGGGCCGATGCAGGTGCGGATCGACTTCGCGCAGGCGCACGCGGACGGCTATCCGTATCCGGTGCCGGGGACGATCCGGCACGAGGTGTTCACGCGCCGCGGCGGGATGTATTTCGGCACCCTGCACCTGCTCGGCTACGAGGCGGACTATCCGGAGCCGCTGTACCGCTTCGCCGATTTCAACGCCGGCTGGCATGCGAGCCGCAACGCGGCGTTCCAGGCCGCGGTGTCGGAGGCCACCGGCATCGAACTGGCGCTGGACGGCGACCTGCTGCGCCCCGGCGCGCCGCTGGACGATCCCGGCGCCACCGAGCGCGCGGTGCGCGCGCTGCAGGCAAGGCTCGACATGAGCGACCGGGCGATCCGGCGTGCGCTGGAGAAGGGCGATTCGCCCGCGTTCGCCGGCACGGACCTGTACCGGCGCGTCTTTGCGCTGGCCGATGCCACCGCCGGCCAGCCCCTGCCGCGCGCGGTGCTGCCGGGCATCGACCTGCACAGCCCGAAGATCACGCGCAAACTGACCACGGCGTGGTTCGCCAACCGCGTCAACGAGCGCTGGAAGCGGTGCATGGCGCGGCGCTGAGCGGCGCGCCGGCAAGCAACAGCGCCGCGGTGCGGGTGCGGAGACAAGGCGATGCGGACACAGAAGGACAGGATGCTTGCCGGCGAGCCCTACGATGCGGGCGATCCCGAACTGCAGGCCGGGCAGCGGGCCGCGCAGGCGTGGCTGGCGCGCTACAACGCTTCGCTGGGCCAAGCGCCGGCCGCGCGGCTGGCGCTGCTGCGCGAGGGGCTCGGCGCGGTGGGCGCCGGCGTCGACGTGCGGCCGCCGTTCCACTGCGACTACGGCTGCAACATCCGCCTCGGCGACGGCGTGTTCCTCAACTTCAACTGCGTGATCCTGGACGTGTGCGAGGTGGTGATCGGCGCGCGCACGCAGATCGCGCCGGGCGTGCAGATCCTCACCGCCGAGCATCCGCGCGACCCGCGGCAGCGGGCCACGGGACTGGAGTCGGGGCGTCCGGTGCGGATCGGACGCAACGTGTGGATCGGGGCCGGCGCGCTGATCCTGCCGGGCGTGACCATCGCCGACGACGCGCTGGTCGGCGCCGGCAGCGTGGTCACGCGCGACGTGCCCGCGGGTGCGACGGTGGTCGGCAACCCCGCACGCGTGCTGGTGCGCGACGGCGGGTGACCCCGGCAGGGGCAGTGCGGCGCAAGCGGGCGCGGGTTCCGGCCGCCGCGCGGGATTGCCGCCGCCGCGGCAACACTGCGTCCGCTTGCCCCCGCAGGGCCGCGACCGCATCTTTGGAGGATTCCCCCGCAGGAGCACGACATGGCCGATCTGTCCGGATTCCCCATCGCCAGCCGCTGGCCGGCGCAGCACCCCGACCGCATCCAGCTGTATTCGCTCAACACGCCCAACGGGGTGAAGGCGTCGATCCTGCTGGAGGAAACCGGGCTGCCCTACGAGGCGCACCTGGTGGACATCATGGAAAACGAGAGCCACCTGCCCGAGTTCCTGGCGCTCAATCCCAACGGCAAGATCCCGGCGATCATCGATCCCGACGGCCCGGGCGGGAAGCCGCTGGCGCTGTTCGAGTCCGGCGCGATCCTGCTGTACCTGGCCGACAAGACCGGAAAGTTCATTCCCGACGACGCGGCCGCGCGCTGGGAGACGATCCAGTGGGTGTTCTTCCAGATGGCGTCGATCGGGCCGATGTTCGGGCAGGTGGGGTTCTTCAACAAGTTCGCCGGCAAGGAATACGAGGACAAGCGGCCGCTGCAGCGCTACGTCAAGGAGTCGAAGCGGCTGCTGGGCGTGCTCGACGGGCGGCTCGCCGGCCGCGACTGGATCATGGGCGACGCCTACACCATCGCCGACATCGCCACGCTGGGCTGGGTGGATAACCTGATCACGTTCTACGAGGCGCGCGAGCTGGTCGGGTTCGACGACTTCGGCAACGTCGCGGCGTGGCTCCAACGCGGCCTGGCGCGTCCGGCCGTGCAGCAGGGCTTGAAGATTCCTTCGCGCGGGTAGCGTCGAGGCTGCACACCGCCGCTCCTGCGGAGATTGCGTGGCCTGGCTAGACGAGCAGCCAGCCGAAGGCCCGGCGCAGCTCCGCGGCGCCGTCGCGTTCGTACCAGCGGCCGTGGGCAAGGACGATGCGGTCGGGCTCCCAGGCGAGCATGCGTTCGACAGCCGCCTTCAGCTGCGGCCGCTGGCGGGCGAAGGTGCGGCGCATGTCGCGCGGCATCGAGCCGTGCGGGTCCTGCACGCCGCCCAGGCGGGTGAGCCAGCGCATCCACCAGCTGCCGAGCTTGCCGGCTTCGAAGTTCTCGATGAAATCGGTCAGCACCAGCGTGCGGCTGGGGTGGTGGAAGAACTCGACTTCGGTCATGAAGTCGCCGGCGACCGGCAGGGTGGAGATTGCACCGTCCCACGGGTAGCCGCTTTCGGAGTCCAGTGCATGCGCTTCGAAGTCAATGCGCGCGCCGGCCTGTTCGCGGATGCGCGGGGCCAGCCACACGCCGGCGTCGGGGAAGGCAGTCTTCCACTCCGGAATCCACCAGTAGTGGATGCGATTGGGACCGATGATCCAGCGCGGCGTGCCGAGCGCGGCGATTTCCTCGCGCAGGCCGTCGGTCAGCGGCGTGGGCGAGTGCACGAACAGGTTGCCGTCGCCCAGGCGCAGGAGGGTCATGCGGGTGGGGAAGGGCAGCTTCGGCCACGGCATGCCGAAGCGGATGATCGGGCCATCGACGATCCATGCGTCGGCGGCGATCGGCTTGGGCGTGTTCAGCGGCGGGTAGCAGGCAGCCGGCTTGTGGGGCATCGGCACGTCGCGCGTCGGGGAAGGGGCCATTGTCGCGTCCGTGTCGTGGACGCCGTGTCCCCGCGTCGTCCGTCGCGACGGGACGGAGTGTTCATCGCGCATTCGGCCGCGGCTATCCGCGGACCCTAGACTAGACGGGACCCACACCATCGAGCGTCGCATCGTGAGACCCTCCCGGCTCCGCCCGCTGTCGCAGCGGACCCTGCTGTCCAGCCTCGCCATCGCCTGTCTGCTGCCGGCCGCCTGCCGCAAGGCGCCGGAGCCGGCACCGCAGCCGGAAGTGCCCAGGACGGTGGTGGCCAGCGGCAGCGAGGATGCGGGCGCGGTCAGCAGCGACGCCAAGCCGCCCAGGGCCGCGCAGGCCGACCTGCTCAAGGGCACCCAGTGGCCGCAGCTGCGGCTGGTGTCGGGGCAGGCGTGGATCGACTGCGACCTGCCCGGCGCGCCGCCGCCGGGCACGATGGGCGCCATGTCCGCGACCCCCGCGCCGGCGCGGGATGCCGCCGCGACGCCGGGCCGCGACCTGGCCGCCGCCGCGCTGGGTGTCGCCGACGCCGGGGCGCAATCGCGGGACGCGACGCCGGCGCCGGAAGCCGGCGCGGAAGAAGCGGCCGCGGCCGACGACCGGCGAACCGTCGATGCGGGCGGCGACGCCAGCGACGACGCGGGTGACGAAGCAAACGCCGGCGATGATGCGGCCATATCCACGGACGTGGCCGCGGCGCCGGTCGACGAGCCGCGGGAACTGGTCGACCTGGACTTCGACGACTTCCACAACGCGATGTCGCCGTGCCGCGAACGCGGCGCGATGCGGCTGCGCTACGAGGGCAAGGTCAGCGGCGACTTCACCGCACTGGTGCAGCGCGCCGCGGCGATGGCCGATCGCCTGGAGATCCCGGTGCGCGTGCTGGACATCAACTCGACCGGCGGCCGGGTCGAGGATGCAATGCCGGCCGGCGACTCGATGGCCGGCGCGCACTGGACGATCCGCGTGCGCCCCGATTCGATCTGCCACAGCGCCTGCGTGCTGGTGCTCGCCGCCGGCGACCACCGCGAGATCGCCGGCAAGGTCGGCATCCACCGCATGGTGCGCGTCGGCTCGCAGGCCACCACGCGCGCCGAGCTGAGTCAGGAGCTGCGTGAGGTCTACGGCGAGATCAAGGATTACCTGGAGCGCAACGGCGCATCGGCCGCGGTGGCCGACCTGATGATGACCGTGCCCAACCGCAGCCTGCGCCTGCTCGACAAGGCCGAGCTGCGCGAATACGGGCTGTCCGGCGACAACGCGGTGCAGGACGACCTGGACCGCATCATCCTCGCGCGCAAGTGCGGCGATGATTTCGTCAAGCGCCGCGACGCCTTCCTGCGTGCCTACGCCACCCGCTGCAAGGTCGCCGGCGGCGACCCGCTCGCGGTACACGGCTGCGGGCTGGCGCTGCGCGGGGAATACGGATTCCCGGACGAGAAATGCGAAGCCGACGGTCCGCTGGCGCACATGCCCATGCCGCCGGGGCTGTCAGCGTCCACCCCCGCCGCCACCCCCGCCCCCGCCGCCGGAGAAGCCGCCGCCCCCGCCGCCGGAGGAACTGCCGGGCGGGGTGGCTGACGAGGCGATCTGCGAGGCCAGGTTGTTGCCGATTGCGTGGCTCAGGCTGCCGAGGTCGCTGGCGCTGCCGCCCTGGTACCAGCTGATCGCGGCGGTGGCCGCCGCCGCGGTGGCCGCACCCACGGCAAGGGTGAACTTCTTCGTCCACGCGTCCTCGACGTCCAGCGCCACCGCGTACGGCAGCAGGCGCTCGTAGCGTCCGGCGTCGAGCGCCGGGGGCGCGTCGGGGCCCTGCATGGCGGCCAGCTCGTCGCGCTCGGCCACGCCGAGGTAGCGTCGGAAGCCTTCGATTGCGTCAAGTAGCTGACGGCCTTCCTGCGTCGGCGCCTTGACCACGGTCCCGAACACGATCACCACCAGCAGCATCGCCATCGCGACCGGCAGCACCAGCAGGAAGCCGGCGCCAAGCAGCAGCATGCTGGCGCCCAGTGCTAGCACGATGGTGGCGACCATGATCAGCACCGCGACCACGATGCTGCGGCCGTTGCGCCGGAACATGCGTGGATTGAAGCGGCGCTCCAGCTGCGCGGCGTGGCCGTCGCGCGCCTTGCGGATGGTGGATGCGTTGGACTTGTCCAGCTCCAGCATTTTCCCGTCCGCGAACAGCGCCGACAGCAGCGTGCGCAGGCCGGGCAGCTTCGCGTCGCCCGGGTAGGCCGTGGATTCCAGCCGCCACTTGTCCGACAGCAGGTGCTTGTCGCGGTGGATCCGCACCAGCCCGTCGACTGCGCCGGCCAGCAGGTCCGACGAGAAGCAGCGGTTGCCGTAGTTCATGCGCTCGATGTAGCGCAGGTCGGCCGGCGAGTAGCCCTCGGGCGGGTCGTAGCGCACCACCACCACGCCCGGCGCGGGGTCGCGGCCGACCGCGCGCCAGCGTCGCAGGCAGAACACCAGCAGTACGGCCAGCCCGCACAGCGCGATCCATCCGGGGCTGTTGTCCTTCAGCAGCCACCACAATTTGCGCGTGCCCGCGGGTTCGGCCACGACGCCCTTCGGGAACGAGAGCACCACCGTCATGCCCTCGCCGGGCGCGAGCGGCCGGGTGAGCGTCCAGCGCGCGACACCCGGTGCGGTGGCCTGGGCCTGGAAGTCGCGTGCCTTCGAGCCGTAGCCGCCGGTGTAGGCCTCGGTTTCGAGCTGGCCGGCGGGCACCGGGCTGGGCAGGCGCACCTCGACGCTGTCGCGCTCGACCGCGAAGTCCCAGCCGGTGCCGATGGCGTTGAAGTACAGCTCGTCGTGGTCGTCGAAGAAGCCCAGCTGGCGATCGGTGCGGTAGCGCAGCGTGTAGGTGTAGTCCGCCGGTACGGGCAGGAAGTCGTCGTTGCCGGTGTTGATGCGCACGCCGCCGCCGGGGTGGCCGGTGAACCAGGGCTCCGGCTTGCCGTCGCGCTCCACGCCGAGCACTTCGAACCCGACCATCACGCGGTTGCCGAAGCGGTCCTTGTAGCGGGTCGGGAAGTCCCGGTAGATGCCGCGGCGGATGGCCTTGCCTTCGGCATGCACGCGGATGTGCTCGGTGATGTCGAGGCTGCCGTCGGCCTGGACCTCGATCACGCTGTCGTAGGACAGGATGCGTTCCTGCGCATGGACCGCCGCGAACGCCGGCAACAACAGGAACAGGCAGGCGAACGCGGCGCGGATCATCGCGCCAGCCCCACCTTTACCGCCGGGCGCGCCTCGCCGTCGGCCTGGAAGAATTCCGCGCCATCGAAGCCGAAGCTGCGCGCCACCAGCAGGTCCGGCACGCGCTGCACCGCGTCGTTGTAGTCGCGTACCGCGCCGTTGTAGAAGCGTCGCGCGTACTGCAGCTTTTCCTCCACGTCGACCAGGTCGCGCTGCAGTTGCAGGAAGTTCTGGCTGGCCTTGAGGTCCGGATAGGCTTCCTTGAGCGCGACCAGCCGCCCCAGTGCCTGCTCGAGCTGGCCCTCGACCTCGCCCAGCCGCCCGGGCGTGCGCTCGGCGGTGGCCCGTGCGCGCAGCGTGGTGACCGCTTCGAGCACGCTTTCCTCGTGGCCGGCATAGGCCTTTACCGCGGAGACGAGCGCGGGCACCAGGTCATGGCGGCGGACCAGCTGCACGTCGATGTCGGCCCAGGCGGTACGCACCTGGTTGCGCAGGCGCACCAGGCGGTTGAACAGCATCATCCCCCACAGCAGCAGGGCAACTGCGGGGATCAGCAACAGCAGGATGGATGTCGTCACGCGTGCGGTCCCGGCTGCAGGAAAGCCGACGATACCGCAACGCCGGCGCCGCCCGGTCGTCCCCTCGCGCGCGAGGGTGGCGTCAGCCCGCCACCACGTCGATGCGCACGTCGCCGACCTCCACCCGCTGGCCGGCCCGGATCTTGCAGGTCTTGCGGGTTTCGACCACGCCGTCCACGTGCACGTCGCCACTGGCCACCAGCGCCTTGCCGGCGCCGCCGCTGTCGCACAGACCGGCGAGCTTGAGCAGCTGGTTGAGTTCGACGAAGTCGCGTTCGAGCTGGAAATCGAGTTGTTGCATGGCGGCGGAGGCGGAGGGTGCGTCAGCGTCGCAGCGTCCGCCCGCGGCTGCAAGCGGGTACGCCGCCCTCACCGCGGTGTTCGCCCGAGGTCGTCCCGGGCGGACCGCCGTCTGGCCGCCGCCACGGCGTGCCCGGCCCCGGAATTCCCCGTTCAGCGAACACGCTGCACGGGCGGATGCCCGGCGTGAAGGACGCCCTTGCGGCCCACACCACGGCTTGCCGTAGACTTGGCCGACATCCAATTTCCACCCGAGGAACCCGCATGAACCATCGTCTCCTGCTGTCCGCCGCCCTCCTGGCCGCCATCGGCACCGCCTCGGCGCAGCAGCAACAGGCAAGCCCGTCGCAGCCCGCGCCGCAGCAGCAGGCACAGCAGCAGCAAGCGCAGCCGGTGCAGCAGCAGCTCACCCCGCAGCAGCAGGCGCAGCTGGCCAAGCAGAACGCCGACATGAGCAACGCCGCGCTGCAGGTCATGCAGATGGTCGACGCCAACCAGATCGGCGAGATCTGGGACAACGGCTCGGCGACGATGAAGCGCCTGGTCACGCGCGACGACTTCATCAAGCAGATCACCATCGACCGCAACCGGCTGGGCACCGCCGGCACGCGCGGCAAGCCGGAGGTGAGCCGCTCGCAGTTCCCGGCCGGCGCAGACGTCCCGGAAGGCCTGTACCTCAACGTCGCGGTGCCGACCACGTTCTCCAAGTCGAACGCGCCGGTGCGCGAGCTGGTGTCGTTCCGCCTCGACGAGGACAAGACCTGGCGCGTGTCGGGCTACAGCCTGCGCAGCCCCAACGGCGCCCAGTAAGCCGGGGCCCGAAGCATGACGGGCGGGGCCGGGAAACCGGTCCCGCCTTTTTCATGCCTGCCGCTGGCAGCCGGGGCCGGAGAATGCACCCGCAGGTCGAAGCCGACCGGGGACGCGAGCATCACCAGGGTCACGGGGATCCACAGGATCCACTGCGCCAGGCCGGGCGCGCCACAGCTGCGCGACCTATTCGATCGCGGCCTTGTTCTCGCCGGTCGCCAGCACTTCGGGATGCGCGATCCGCCGCGGCCGGTTGAACAGCGGGTACGCCAGCACCGCGCCGAGGATGATCGCAACGCCGAGGTAGAACTGCCCTGACAGCTCGTGCTGCTCGCCGAGCAGGACGATGGCCAGCACGATCGCGTACACCGGCTCCAGGTTCACCGCCAGCTGCGCGGCGAAGGCGCTCATGTGCCGCAGCGCCACCAGCGACAGCGCGAACGGGAACAGCGTGCAGGCCAGCGCCAGGGCGAGCAGCAGGCCCAGGTCCCGGGAATCGGGAACCGCGAACAGCGTGCCGGAAAAAATCGGGAACAGCAGCGGCATCAGCGGCGCCAGCGCGGTCAGCAGCAGGGTGCCGGCGCCGAGTTCCAGTGCGGTGATCGCCAGCGGTTCGCCGCGGTCGACGAAGCGCTTGTTGAGCGAGCCGAACAGCGCCACCAGCAGCGCCGACAGCGCGCCCACCGCGACTCCCAATTGCATCCCGTCGGGTACGCCGCCGACCACGAGCGCCACGCCCGGCAGCACGGCGATGCCGAGCAGCACGTCGCGCCACGAGAAGCGCCGCCCGGCAAGCCACGGTTCCAGCAGCGCGGTCATCGGCGTGCCCAGCGCGATGCAGGTCGCGCCGACCGAGGCATTGGAGAGCTTGATCGCGCCGTAGAACGTCAGCCAGTGCAGGGCCACCAGCGCGCCGATGCCGGCGTAGGCCAGCAGCAGCCGCGGCGACATCGCGCGCAGCCCGCGCCAGACCTTCGGCACCAGCGCCAGGGTGGCGGTGACCAGCAGCATCCGCCACCACACCAGCGGCAGCGCGGGCAGGGTGATGAGCTTGCCGAGGATGGCGGTGAAGCCCCACAGCGCGACGCAGAGGTGGATCTGCCACTGGGCCTTGGCGGTCGGGGTCATGGGGGTGTGGTGGGGAGGGCTGCGCTGCGCGCATTATCGCCTCGCAGCACCCTGCAGGAGCGGCTTCAGCCGCGAGCGCTTGGAAGGCCGGGACTCGGGACTCGGGACTCGGGACTCGGGGATCGGGACTCGGGACTCGGGGATCGGGGATCGGGACTCGGGAGTCGGGAATCGGGGCTGGGGACCGGGTAGATGCTGCAAGCAGTGCCATGGGTTGTCATCCCGAGCGCAGCGAGGGATCTGCTGGCTGAGTAAAAGCAGATCCCTCGCTGCGCTCGGGATGACGGGCTTTTGGGGTTGCAGGGTCGGTCGTCGGTTGCCGGCAGCCGGCTGCCGGAAACAGTCTTTCGCTTCTTCCCCCTTGAACAAGGGGGTATGGGGGATTTGCGCTTGATCCGACCTTCAGAATCCCGCGGCTGAAGCGGCTCCCACGCGATCGCCGGTGTGCACCCGGCCGGTGTGGCGTCGCCGGTCGCCTCCGGGACAAAATGCCGCATGCACGACGTCGCCAGCGCTTCCGCCGCCCCGCCACGCCCCTTCGACCGCCGCGATGCCAGGACGCTGACGCTGTCGGCGCTGGGCGGTGCGCTGGAGTTCTACGACTTCGTCGTGTTCGTGTTCTTCGCCAAGGTGCTGGGTGCGCTGTTCTTCCCGCCCGACACCGCGCCCTGGCTGGCGCAGCTGCAGGCCTACGGCATCTTCGCCACCGGTTACCTGGCGCGGCCGCTGGGCGGGATCGTGATGGCGCACTTCGGCGACCTGGTCGGGCGCAAGCGTATGTTCACGCTCAGCGTGTTCCTGATGTCGGTGCCGACGCTGCTGATCGGCCTGCTGCCGACCTATGCACAGGCCGGCGCGCTGGCGCCGCTGCTGCTGTTGCTGCTGCGGGTAGTGCAGGGCATCGCGGTTGGCGGCGAGGTGCCGGGGGCGTGGGTGTTCGTGGCCGAGCACGTGCCGCGCGGACGGGTGGGCTTCGCCTGCGGCAGCCTGACCTCGGGGCTGACCGCGGGAATCCTGGTCGGCTCGCTGCTGGCAGCGTGGATCAGCGCGCACTACAGCCAGCAGCAGGTACACGACTGGGTCTGGCGCGCGCCGTTCCTGCTCGGCGGCGTGTTCGGCTTCCTCGCGGTCTGGCTGCGCCGGTGGCTCAGCGAGACCCCGGTGTTCGCCGAACTGCGCGAGCGCAAGGCGCTGGCTGAAGGCTTCCCGGTGCGCCAGGTGCTGGCCGCGCATCGCGGCGCGGTGGTGCTGTCGATGCTGGCGACCTGGATGCTGACCGCGGCGATCCTCGTCGTCGTGCTGATGACGCCCACCCTGGTGCAGGCCTCGTTCGCGATACCGCCGGCGCTGGCCTTCAACGGCAACAGCGTTGCCACGGCGGCGCTGATGCTCGGTTGCCTGGCATTCGGCTGGGGCGCCGACCGGTTCGGCCCGGCGCGGGCGCTGCTGGTGGGCGTGGCGGGGCTGGCGGCGAGCACGTACGCGCTGTACCTGCACCTGGCGTCGGGCGGCACCGCGCACTTCCTGCTGCTGTACGCCGTCGCGGGCGGTTTCACCGGCGTGGTCGGGGTGGTGCCGACGATCATGGTCGCCGCGTTCCCGCCGGTGGTGCGGTTCTCGGGGCTGTCGTTCTCCTACAACATCGCCTACGCGATCTTCGGCGGGATCACGCCGCCGCTGGTGGGCTTTCTGTCGGCGCGCTTCGGCGGACTGGCGCCGGCGCACTACGTGGCGCTGGCCTGCGCGGTGGGAGCGGGCGTCGCGGTGCACCTGCTGCGGCGAGGCGCGGCCGCGCGCCCGGCCTCGCCCTTGTAGGAGCGGCTTCAGCCGCGAGCTTTTGTTCTTCTGCGCCCCGCCGGCAAGAGCTCGCGGCTGAAGCCGCTCCTACAAATTCATGGGGGGATTGCTCAGGCGCCGAGTTCGCGCAGCAGCGCCATCGCCGCCGCCGGGTTGCGTTCCTTCGCCGCGCTGATGAAATAGATGAAAACGTCGCGCCTGGCGGCGGGCTTCGCGGGCGCCGGGCCGATCCGCGGCAGGTCATCGGGCTCCCCGCCGGCTGCCCACTGGCGCCCACGTGCGGCCCACTGCACCAGCTCGTCGCGGGAATAGCCGGTGCCGACCTCGGCGCGTGCGCGCATCAGCCGCGCATAGACGAAATCCGCGGTGACGTCGGCGAACGACGGATGTTCCGGCGAATCGGTGAAAACCGTCGCCATGCCGTGCATGCGCGCGAGCGCGAGGTAGCTTTCGTCGACGAAGTCAGGGTCGCGCACGTCGAGCACGTGCCGCAGCCTGCGTCCGCCTGCCTTCTTCGGCAGCAGGTCGAGGAAGGCGGCGAAGTCGTCGGCATCGATCTTCGTGCCGCGGTCGAACTGCCAGACCAGCGGGCCGAGCCGGTCGCCGAGTTCCGCGATGCCGCCGATGAAGTCCTCGACCTGCGCGCCGGCCTTCGCCAGTACCTTCGAGGCCATGATCCGCTTCGGTGCCTTGGCCGAGAACACGAAGCCTTTCGGCGTCTCGTCGCGCCACTTCGCGTACGTCGCGGGCTTCTGCGTGCCGTAGTAGGTGCCGTTGATCTCGATCGCGCTGAGGTGGCGGCTGGCGTACTCCAGCTCGCGCCGCTGCACCAGCCCGGCCGGATAGAAGTTCTTGCGCCAGGGCGCGTACGTCCAGCCGCCGATGCCGGCGCGGATGCCGTCGACGGCCTGCGGCGGCTGCGCGTCGAACAGGCCGTCAGTCATGGCCCTTCCACGGGTCGTAGCTGCCGAACCACCACAGGTGGCCCTCGATGTCGCGGCATGAATAGCCGCGACCGCCGTAGTCCTGGTCGGCGATGTCCATGACGATGGTCGCGCCGGCGGCCTTCGCCCGCGCGTAGTGCGCGTCGGTGTCGGCAACGATCACGCAGGGACTCTGGGTCTCGCGCATGCCGATCTCGTCGGGCTGGGCGACCTGCCGGCCCCATTCGCTGGCGTTGTCGGCCGAGCCGAGCATGACCATGCCGTTGCCGAAGACCAGTTGCGCGTGGTGCACGATGTCGCCATCGGCGTACACGGCCTGCTTCTCGAAGCCGAAGGCGCGGCACAGCCACTCGATCGCGGCGTGGGCGTCGCGGTAGCGCAGGCAGGGGATGATGGTGGAGATGGTGTCGGCGGCGTCTGTCATCGCGGACTCCGTGGTTCGGGGGAACCCCGAATTTACGACTTCCCGCCGCCTGCGTCGCGTGCCGGCGTCCGCCGCGCGGTCTGTCTACAATGCGGCGGTCACTCCATCGGGGAACCGCATGACCGCCGCCACGACGCGCCTTCGCCGCGCCTGTCTCGTCCTGTCCCTCGCCGCCTGCTGCGGCGCCAGTTTCGCAGAGCCGCCCGCAGTGGCGGATGCACCCGCCGCCGCCGCCGAAGCCACGGCGATCCCTGCCGAGCTGCAGGACCTCGACGCCTACGTCGAAAGCGTGCGCGAGCAGTTCGACGTGCCCGGCATCGCGGTCGCCATCGTCAAGGATGGCGAGGTCGTCCTCGAGCGCGGCTACGGCGTGCGCAAGCTCGGCGAGCCTGCGAAGGTGGATGCGCACACGGCGTTCGCCATCGCGTCGAACACCAAGGCCTTCACCGCGGCCTCGATCTCGATCCTCGCCGACGAAGGCAAGCTCAAGCTCGACGACCGCGTGATCGACCACCTGCCGTGGTTCCGCATGTCCGATGCCTACATCACCCGCGAGATGCGCATCCGCGACCTGCTCGCGCACCGCAGCGGGCTGGGCCTGGGTGCGGGCGACCTGCTGTTCTGGCCCACCACCACCTACAGCGCGCGCGAGGTTGCCGAGCACCTGCGCGACGTGCCGATCAGCGGCGGCTTCCGCGAACGCTACGCCTACGACAACATCCTGTTCGGCGTCGCCCAGCAGGTGATCGAGGCGGCCAGCGGGATGAGCTACGAACAGTTCCTGCGCACCCGCATCTTCGGGCCGCTGGGCATGGCCGAGACGCGCTTCAACGCCGACTCCATCAAGCCCGGCGACAACGTCGCCACCGGCCACGCCAAGTTCGACTTCAAGGACCTGCAACCGGTCGCGCCGCTGACCTGGTCGAACGTCGCCGGCGCCGGCGGCATCTACTCCAGCGTCCACGACCTGTCGAAGTGGATGCGCGTGCAGCTCGCCGGCGGGGTGATGTCGGGCGAGGGCGACGACGCGAAGCGGTTGTTCAGCCAGAAGCGGCAGCAGGAAATGTGGTCGGTGCTGACGCCGATCCCGATTTCCGAGCCGTCGGTGCCGGAGCTGGCGGCGACCAAGCCCAACTTCCTCGGCTACGGCGAGGGCTGGGTGCTGACCGACTACCGCGGCAGCAAGCTCGTCTACCACACCGGCGGCTGGCCGGGCATGGTCTCGCGCCTGACCCTGGTGCCGGAGCAGAAGCTCGGCGTGGTGGTGCTGACCAGTGCCGAGGCCGGTTCGGCGTTCAACGCGATCACCATGCGCGTGCTCGACGCCTACCTCGGCGCACCCCGCACCGACTGGGTGGGCGCTTACGCCGCAGCGGTGGCCAAGTCGCAGGCCAAGGCCGACGAGAGCTGGGACAAGCACGTGGCGGCGCGCGACGTGAACTCGAAGCCATCGCTGCCGCTGGACAAATACGCCGGCACCTATCGCGACCCGTGGTACGGCGATGTCGTGGTCAGCCGCGGCGGCAAGGGCCTGCAGATCCAGTTCTCGAAGACCGCGCAGCTGCTCGGCGACCTGGAGCACTGGCAGCACGACACCTTCATCGTGCGCTGGCGCGACCGCGGCCTGAATGCGGATGCCTTCCTGACGTTCTCGCTGGATCCGGACGGGAAGATCACGCAGGCGCGGATCGTGCCGATCTCGCCGCTGACCGATTTCAGCTTCGACTTCCAGGACCTGCGGCTGGTGCCGGTGGAGGAGGAGTAGCTAGCACCGCCTGTGGGAGCAGCCATGGCTGCGATGGGCCTTGCGGGCCAGTCATCGCGGCCATGGCCGCTCCCACCAGGCTTGGCGGCAAGGCGGTCGCGGCTTCCGCCGCTCCCGCATGGGCACGGATTTACTCGATCGGCTGGTCGAGCATCAGCTGCCGCACGAAGCGCACCGGCGGGGCGCCGTAGGACAGGACCTTGTCGTGGTAGGCCTTGAGGTCGAACTGGTCGCCCAGTTTTTCCTCCACCGCCTTGCGCGTGTCGAAGTGTTCCTGCACGCCGACGAAGTAGGTCGGCAGCTGGGCCGAGGTCAGCTGCGCACGCACCCACTTGCCGGCGGCTTCGCTTTCCTGCTGGAAGGCGTCGTGCGTCATCAGGTGCATGGCCTGCTCGCGGCTCCAGCCGTCGACGTGCACGCCCTGGTCGAGGATCGCGTTGGCGATCGTGCGCAGGTAGAACTTCAGCTGCACGAGGCGGAACAGCGGGTCGCCGTCGAGGTAGCCGGCGTCGGTCATCATCTTTTCGGTGTAGACCGCCCAGCCTTCCGCGAATGGCCCCGAACGCAGCACCGCGCGCAGCGTCGACGGGAACTGCGCCGAGTGCGCGCCCTCCAGGTAGTGGCCGGGCATCGCCTCGTGGATCGCCAGCAGGTCGATCATGCGCGAGTTGTATTCGCGCAGGAACGACGTGGCCTGTTCGTCGCTCCAGTCGTCGGGGATCGGCGAGATCGCGAAGTAGGTGTCCAGGCCCTTGTCGAGCGGGCCGGGCGAGTCGCAGTAGGCGACCGCGACGCCGCGCTGGAACTCGGGCATCAGGATGATCTTGACCGGGTCGTCGGGCACCGTGACCAGGTCCTTCTGCTTCACGAACGCGGTGGCGTCGGCCAGCGCCTGCTTGGCGGCGTCGACCACCTCGCTGCGCGCAGGACGATCTGCGTAGGCCAGCTCCAGCGCGGCCTCGATTGCAGCCTGCCGCTGGTCATCGGTGGGCGCGTCCGGCATCTCCGGTGCATCGGCTTTGTCCTCGAGCACGGTGCGGGCGATGCCGTACATCTCGTCGCGCACGCGCGTGATTTCCGCGCGGGCGCGCTGGCCGATCTCCTCGCGCGACAGCGATGCGTTGAGCGAGAACTTCAGCTTCTGGTCGTACAGCTGCGCGCCGATGCGGAAGTCGCCCTTCGCGTTCGGCACCAGGGTCTTGTCGAGCCATTCCTGCTGTTCGCCCACCGCCTTGCGCAGCGTGGCGACGGCGTCGTCGAGCTGCTTGCGGTCGTCGCCGGACAGCTGGTCGGCATTGGGGGTGATGAACTGGTCCACCAGCTGCAGCAGGCCGGCGTTCTGCCTGGCCACGGTCTCGGCATGGATCTTCGGCACCCGCGCCGGATCGAGGTTCTCGCGCATCTGCGCGAACAGGGCCGGGATCTGCTGCATGCGCGCGGCCGCCGATTTCAGGCGCTCCGGCATCGGCGCGAACTCGCGCGCCATAACGCCGTAGATCGCGCCGCCGGCCAGGCCGCTGTAGGCCTGCGGATCCCAGGCCCAGGACTGCAGGGTCTCGACGTTCCAGATGTCGCCCTCGACCTGGTTGCGCAGGATCAGCGCGTCGACCTGGTTCTCGCGCGAAAGCGTGGACGTATCGATGGCGTCGAGCTTGGCAAGAATCGCCTTGTTGAAGTCGACGGTCGCCTGGCGACCGTCGGCGCCGAGGTCGTCGACCTGGTCGTCGTACTGGTGGTCGCCGATCTGGGTGGCGTAGACCGGGTTGAGCCGCAGCCAGCCGTCGAGCCATTCCTGCGAGAGCGCGGCGAAGGCGGTGTCGGCGGGCGAAGTGGCCTGTCCGGCCGCGGCCTCCGGCGGCGCGGCGGCGTCGGTCACGGGTGCCGGGGACTGCGGCTGGCAGGCGGCAAGGGCGAGGGCGAGGACGGCCAGGGGAAGCTTGCGTTGCATGGCATTCACGTCGATGGGGAAGGAAGGGGTTCGGCTGTACCGGCGGGCGCGGCGGGCGTCGGCTGCGTGCGCGCGGCGGCGTCCGCGGCCAGGTCGGCCAGTCCGTACAGGCGCGCGATCTTGCCCCAGGCCAGGGCCAGGACGATGCCCTGGGTCAGCAGGATGCCGAGCAGGTAGGCACCGGTGCCGGGGCCGTCCAGCCGCAGCCGCAACCAGGCGAACAGCAGCGCCACGAGCAGGCTGAGCACGGTCGCGCCGAGGTAGACGCCCAGCGTCGCCAGCGGGCGCCGCACGAGCAGTTTCAGCCCGCGCCACCAGGCGCGCAGCACCGAACGCAGGCCGGCGTCGGCGCCGAGCCAGCCGCGGCCGGCCTCGACGCTGGCATGGAGCACGACGAAAACCAGTGCAGCCGCGCACAGCGCGAGCCGGAAGGCGCTTTCGACGTCCGCGGCGAGGATCGCGTGTTCGGTGGACTTGGTCGCGAAGCCCGTTACCGCGCCGGCGAAGACCAGCGCGGTGCCCAGCGGCACGATCGACCACAGCAGCATGCGCAGCATCCGCCAGTACTGGCCGCAGCCGCCGGCGACGAGTTCGGCGAAGCCCAGGCGCCGCCCGGCCCGCAGCGAGGCGACGATCATCGCGGGCAGGAAAGGCGCGAGCAGCAGCATGGGCACGCTGGCGGCGAGCAGGCTGGTGAAGACCACGCCGGACGAGTGCTGGCCGATGTTGCCCAGCCCCTGCAGCAACAGGCCCATGCGCTGGCCGCTGGCGATCTCGCCGGCATGGAAGCTGTGGCCGAACTGCGCCTGCAGGGCGTCGCCCAGCGGCAGTACCGCCAGCAGCGCGGGCACCAGTGTCGCGAGCAGCCACAGCAGCAGCAGGCGCCACTGCAGCGCGGCGCCGAGCGCGGCGCCCAGGGCGCGGAATCCGCGGCGTGGCGCGGCCTGGGTTGCGCGGGCGTTGTCGGTCACGGCGTTCATAGGCTCACCAGCAGGCTGTAGAGGGTCTGCAGCAGGCTCGTGGCCTGCCCGGACAGGCGACGCGCCACCGATGCATCCGGTTCCAGCGTGCGGCTGTCATCGAGCTTGTCCGCGTCGAGGTTGATCGCGCCCTGCGGGTCGAGCTCGGCCGACACCGCCTTGCTGTGCAGCGTCCAGGTGAAACGCTGCCACGGACGCGTGCCGGAGAAGCGCACGCTGCGGGTGCTGCCATCGGCGAAGGTCACCTTCAGCACCTGCGGCACGTCGGCGCCGCTGCGCCGCACCAGCACGCGGGTGCGGTACGGGAACGGGCCTTCGCCCGGCTTCGCGTCCGGATGGGCCTTCTTCCAGGCCGCGCGCTTGTCCGAGACCGCCTTGTCGATCGCCGCGGAAGTCAGCTCCACGCGCTTGCCATCGTGGACCACCTGGCCCGGCTGCGGCAGCACCTCGCGGCTGGAGAACGCCTCGATGCGGTCGTTGACCGGCTGCACGCCGTAGACCTGCTGCGCGAACACGCGTCGTACCACGTCCGGCCGGCCCGTGCCCTCGGCCATGGCCTGTTCGAAGTCGGCGATCGAGGGATGCCGGAACTTCCAGCGCGCGTAATAGAGCTTGAACGCGCGCTCCAGCGCCGGCGTGCCGACTTCCGCCTCCAGGTCGTGCATCGTGGTCGCGGTGCGCGAATACACCGTGCCGTAGCTGCCGCCGGACATGCGGTTCCAGGCGTTCTGGCCGAGCGGATCGGCGGGGGTCCGGTTCATCGCCGCCATGCGCTCGTAGTCGAACACCGGTAGGCGCAGGTCGATGCCGAGCTTCTTCAGCAGTGGCGAGGTGAGGTGGATGTCGCGCTTGTGCGAGACCAGCATGCGCTGGTCCCAGAACTCGTTGAGGCCCTCGTCCAGCATCGGTTCCTCGAACTCGTTGGAGGCGAGGATGCCGTAGAAGTAGCCGTGGCCGAACTCGTGGATGGTGACGAAGTCGAGCAGGTCGCGCGTCATCGTGCCTTCATCGACGCGGGCGAAGCTTGAGGCGGTGAAGAACGTCGGGTACTCCATGCCGCCGGCCTCGGCCGCGTTGTGCGGCGGGATCACGACCGTGACGGTGCGGTACGGATACGGCCCCAGCGTGCGCGAGAAGTATT
Organism: Luteimonas lutimaris; assembly: GCF_039537065.1. Classification (NCBI taxonomy): domain Bacteria; kingdom Pseudomonadati; phylum Pseudomonadota; class Gammaproteobacteria; order Lysobacterales; family Lysobacteraceae; genus Luteimonas; species Luteimonas lutimaris. The sequence continues at coordinate 72,021 of NZ_BAAAZU010000006.1, forward strand.
CCAGCGAGTCGATGGTCGCCTGCAGCGCGGGCGCGGCATTGTTCTCGTACTCGGGCGTGTACAGCACGCGCACGGTGACCTTCGGGCTGCCGGGGCCTTCGTAGTAACCGACCAGCGGCTTCGCGTAGCGATTGTCCGCGGTCCAGGCGAAGTCGTGCACGTCGTCCTGCACGAAGCGGTGGGTGACCTTGCCGTCGCGCTTGACCGGTTCGCCGGTCTCTTCGCCGGTCGCCCCCACGGTGTAACCCTCGGGCACGGTGATGCGCACGTCGTACTCGCCGAAGTCGGCATAGAACTCGCTGTGGGCATGGAACTCGTGCGCGTTCCAGCGCGGGGTGGTCGCACCGCGCTCACCGGGCAGCTCCAGCACGCCGATCTTCGGGAACCACTGCCCGACCAGGTGGAAGCTGCCGTAGTAGCCGGTGCGCGCCACCACCCGCGGCAGCTGGCCGAGGAAGTCGATGTCCAGCGTGGTGCTGGCGCCGGGAGCCACCGGCTGCGGCAGGTCCAGGCGGACGACGGTGCGGTCGGTGGACGGGCCGCCGTCGGGCTGCACGAACGTCGATTTCACCGGCGCGCCGCCCTGGGCCACCTTGTCCAGTTTGATGTAGCCCCATTCGCCGTCATGCGAGGCGACATCGCTGCGGAAGCGGTCGCTGTTCTCGCGCAGCTCGGTCATGAACGTGCTGCCCGGACCCTCGAACGCATTGAGGTACAGGTGCAGGTACACGCTGCAGACCGGTTGCGCGCTGCGGTTGCGCCAGGTCAGCCGCTGTTTGCCGGTGACCGTGTGCTTGTCGGGATCGAGGGTGGCGTCGATCTCGTAGCGCACCACGCGATCGGACAGCGATGCCTCGCTGCCCGTGCGCGGGCCGCCCCAGGCGTCCGGCGCGCTGGGCGTGCGCACCGCGGCGGCGTCCGCGCCGGCCAGCGGGATGCTGGCGCAACTGGCGGGCGCCGGGGGCGCATCGGCCCAGGCATTGGCGGTCGCGGCCAACAGCGCCGCCGCCACGAACGTGCGGATGTGAACCATGGCGATCCCTGGGACACGAAAATCCAAGCATGCGTGAAGCAGCGGCGGGCGGCAATCGTGACCCCCGGCGCATGCGCGGCCGCGCGCATCGGGTTATGTTGCGCGGTCACATTCCGAACGGAGCATGGCCATGACCCACCACGGAAGCTGCCACTGCGGCGCGGTTGCCTTCGACCTGGAAGGCGAAGTGACGCAGGCGATCGACTGCAATTGCTCGATGTGCCGCCGCCGCGGCGGCCTGCTCGCGTTCTTCCCGCGCGAGGCGCTCACGCTGAAGACGCCGGAGGCGGACTACGGCACCTATCGTTTCAACAAGGAACAGATCGCGCACCACTTCTGCACCACCTGCGGCATCTCGCCGTTCAGCGAGGGCGCGGACCCGAAGACCGGCGCGAAGATGGTCGCGGTGAACGTGCGCTGCCTGCCGGACGTGGACCTGGCGGCACTGGAAATCTCGCAGGTGGACGGCGCGAGTTTCTGAGCCCGGCAACCCCGCGCGGCGCGCATGGGCGTTGGCCATCCCGCCGCAGCCCCGCGGTGCACGACGGAGTGAAGCGATGACGTACGCAAGCACGCGATGGATGGGCGCCGCCTTGCTGGCGCTGGCGCTGGCGGCCTGCTCGCACCAGGGGCAGCAGGAACCGGCGGCCGGCGGCAGCGGCGCATTCGCGCCTGCGCCGGCGGCGCCGCGCGCGCGTTCCGGCGATGCCGGCGGCGACATGCAGGCGATGCTGGCCTACGAACACCAGGTCGGGGTGGTACTGCCCGCGGACGAAATCGAGCCGCGCATGCAGGCGGCGAAGGCGGCCTGCGAGAACGGCCGCTTCGGCGCCTGCGTGGTCCTCGATGCGCGCACCCGGTCGGGCGACCGGCCCAACGCCAGCCTGGGCATGCGCATCGTGCCGGCGGGCGTGGAGCCGATGATCGCGCTGGCCGCCAGGGACGCGCGGCTGGGCACGCGCAGCACCCACGCCGAGGACCTGGCCGTGCAGGTGCGCGACAACGCGCTGGTGCAGGAGCGGCTGCACAACGAGATGGCGCGGCTGCAGGAATTCCAGCAGCGCCGCGACCTGGCCGTGGCCGACATGATCGCGCTCTCGCGCCAGCTGGCCGAGGCGCAGGCGCAGCTCGACGCCGCCGAACGCGAAGGCGCGCAGCACAAGCGCCGGATCGATACCCAGAAGCTGACCCTGGACTTCAGCCCGCCGTCGGCGGAAAGCGGTCGCGGCGAAATCGGCCAGGCGCTGCGCGACTTCGGCGGCACCCTCGCCAGCGGCCTGGCATGGACGATCCGCGCGCTGGCGTTCCTGCTGCCGGTGCTGGTGGTCGTGGTGGTGCTTGTTGCGCTGTGGCGCAAGATGCGCAGCGGGCGGGCGAAGAAGATCCATTAGAACCCTTCTCCCGCCCCAGCGGAGAAGAGCGAGGGTTCGTCGCAGGACGAAACGCCTTTGCCCGTCATTCCCGCGCAGGCGGGAATCCATGGATGTTCACCGGCTGAAACCAAAGTCACTGGATGATCAGGCGTTCGTCTACGGAAAACTCCGCCTGCGCGGGAATGACGACAAGGTTTCAGCCGCCCTTCCTGGCTGCCTTCCCGCGACCTCCGGACAACACCTGGACCTCCGCCTCTGCAACCGTCATCCCCCGCGCCTCCTCGCGCAACCACTCGATGAACGCCGCCGCCGGCGCCCGCGGCCTGCGATGCGCCGGGTGGACGATGTAGTAGGCAAAGCGCGTTTTCAGCGCCGGTCCCGGCAGGCGCTGCAGTTCGCTCCGCTGCAGCCAGGGCGCGACGATGTGCTGTCGCGCCAGGCCGATGCCGATGCCCACCGCCGCGGCGCGCATGACGTCGGTGCTGTCGTTGAACATGTGCATCTCCGGCAGCCGCTGCCCGCGCAGGCCCGCCGCGCGGAACCACTCCGGCCAGCCCTGCAGCGCGAGGTCGGAGAGCAGCGGGAACGCCAGCAGGTCGCCGGGGCCGGCGATGCCGGCGATACCCGGCAGCAATGGTGCCGCCACCGGGAACAGTGCGTCGTCCATCAGGTGGCGCGCGCGCAGGCCCGGCCAGTGGCCGGCGCCGTGGCGGATGGCCATGTCCGGGCCGCCGTCGTCGAAGCGGGCCAGCGACATGTCGGTGTCGAGGCTGATGCGCAGGTCGGGATGCATCGACAGGAAGCGAGGCAGCCTCGGCAGCAGCCAGCAGTGCGCCAGCGAGTGCAGGGTATTGACGCGCAACCGCTGGCGGTCGTCGTTACGGCCCAGTGACTGCGCCACGGCATCCAGGTCGGAGACCGCGGCCGCCGCGGCGTCGGCCAGCAGCCTGCCTTCGCCGGTCAGCGTGACCCCGCGCGCGTGGCGCCGGAACAGCGCCACGCCGAGGCTCGCTTCCAGCTTGCGCACATGGTGGCTGACCGCGCTGGCGGTCAGGTGCAGCTCGTCCGCGGCGTGGGCGAAGTTCTGGTGCCGGGCCGCGGCGGCGAACACGCCCAGCGACGGCAGCAGGGCGGGGCGCAGGTTCATCGTCGACCTCCTCGAGACACAAGCCAGATTTGTGGCTTGGACGCAAAGTATGCGCTTGCCGGTGCCCCGGTGGCCCGGAGAATACCGGGCAGTCCTTCAACAGGATTGCAGGCATGGCGACACTCGAGTGCACCACGACGACCGCCGACGGGCTGGCACAGGCCACCCCGCGCGACTGGATGACTCCGCTGGAGCTGACCCTCCTCGGCGCGATCTGGGGCGCCTCGTTCCTGTTCATGCGGGTGGCGGCGAACGACTTCGGCGCCGTGCCGCTGGTCGAGATGCGGCTGGCGCTCGGCGCGCTGGTGCTGCTGCCGTTCCTGTGGCGGGCGCGTGCGCGGTTCCCGGCGCGGTTGTGGCCGAAGCTGGCGCTGATCGGCGCGATCAATTCCGCGGTGCCGTTCGTGCTGTTCGCATGGGCGGCGCAGCGCGCGCCGGCCGGCATCGGCGCGATCGCCAACGCGATGACGGTGCTGTTCACCGCGCTGGTCGGCTTCCTGTTCTTCGGCGAGAAGATCGGCGCACGGCGTTCGCTGGCGTTGCTGGCGGGGTTCGCCGGGGTGGTGGTGCTGGCCAGCAGCAAGGTCGCCGGCGCCAGCATCGGCTGGGCCGTGGCCGCCGGTGCGACCGCCGCGTTCCTGTACGGCATCGGCATCAACCTGGTGCGCCGCCACCTGACCGGGCTGCCGCCGGCCGCGGTGGCGGCGGCAACGCTGTCGGCATCGGCGCTGCTGGTGCTGCCGTTCGCGGTCGCGGCCTGGCCGCGGCACGCCATTCCACTGCAGTCGTGGCTGTCCGCATCGACGCTCGGCGTACTGTGCACGGGCATTGCCTTCGTCATGTACTACCGGCTGATCGGTCGCGTCGGAGCCAGCCGTGCCTCCACCGTGACCTACCTGGTGCCGCTGTTCGGCGTGGCCTGGGCGTGGATGCTGCTGGGCGAACCACTGACCTGGCCGATGGCCGTCGCCGGCGCGATGATCCTGGGCAGCGTAGCCATCAGCCAGCGGAGTGCGCGATGAAGCCCGGGTCCGGACACGGCGCGCGACCGTCCGGTCCGACGGGAGAGCAGACGACGCACAGGCTCTTCGTCTATGGAAGCCTCGCTCCGGGACATCCCAACGCCCACGTCCTGGCGGGCGTCCCGGGACGCTGGGAACCGGCGACCGTGACCGGCACGTTGCACGGGGACGGGTGGGGCGCGGCGATGGGTTATCCCGGCATCGTGCCGGGCGCGGCAGGCGGCGACGTCGAGGGCGCGATCTTCAGCTCGCCGTACCTGCCGCTGCACTGGGATGCGCTCGATGCGTTCGAGGGTGAAGGCTACGAGCGCGTGATGACGGACGCACGGCTGGGAGACGGCACGAGCGTGGACGTCCATGTCTACGCGCTTCGCACGACCGCCTGCCATCCGCTGCGCGGGGAGGCCGGCAATGCGTGAGACCGAATACAGGGTGGTCTTCGACTTCGAGATCGAGTTCACCAATGGCGGTAGCCTGCGCGGCCACGACTTCCGCCTCGACATCGACGGCAACGACATCGACGACGCGGCGCTGGTGGAGCACATCGTGCGCGACCTGCGCCTGCTGATGGTCGGGCCGGCGCGGATCAGCAACAAGCGCATCGTCGCCGAACCGCACAGGCGCGGCCGTGCCGGCGATGCATCCGCGGGCGGCGGGCGCGGCGCGGCGTGCGGCTGGGTCGACCTGAGCCACGTCATCGAGGACGGGCTGGTGACGTACCCCGGCCTGCCGGCCGTGCACGTCTGCGACTACCTGGGCCGCGAGCAGTCGCGCGCGCACTACGAGGCGGGCACCGAGTTCCAGATCGCCTCGATCGAGATGGTCGCCAACACCGGCACCTACATCGATTGCCCGTTCCACCGCTATGCCGACGGCGCCGACCTGTCGCAGGTCGGGCCGGCCGCGTTCGCCGACCTCGACGGCCTCGTCGTCCGCGCGGGACACGGCAACGACGGGGCCATCGATGCGTCGTTCTTCCGCGGCCGCGAGCTGCGCGGCCGCGCGGTGCTGGTGCACACCGGCTGGGACGCGCACTGGGCGACGCCGGCCTATGCCGAAGGGCATCCGTACCTCACGGCGGACGCCGCCGACTACCTGCGCGATTGCGGCGTGGCGCTCGTGGGCATCGATTCGATGAACATCGACGACACGCGCGGCAGGGCGCGGCCGGTGCATTCGACCCTGCTCGGCGCCGGCATCCTGATCGTCGAGCACCTGTGCAACCTGGCCGCGCTGCCGGACGAGGGCTTCGACTTCAGCGCGGTGCCGCCGAAGTTCCGCGGCGTGGGCACGTTCCCGGTACGCGCGCTGGCGCGGCTGCGGTAACCCGGCCGCGCGGGACGGACGTCACTCGTCCTCGTCGTCCTCGAATTCCACCAGCGCGTCGAGGTCGAACGCCAGCGCGTCCACTGCCTCGCGCACCTTGCGGCCGGTGGACTCGTTGGGGATGTCGATCTCGATCTCGTGCAGCTGCGGTCCCCCGACGTCGCTCAGGCCGGCGGAACTGGAGTCCGCGTCGTCCATGTGCGACATCAGGTCCCCGACTTCCTCGACGTGCTCGATGCCGTCGAGGCCGAGCAGCAGGTTCATCACCGCGCGGGCGGCATCGTCGCTGCCGGTCAGGCGGATGCGGAGCAGGGCCATGTCGGGGTTCCTTGTGCGCGTTGGGGGACGCGGGCAGGCTAGCCGCGGGAAAGCTAAACGCGCGTGACGGAACGGGTCAGTGCGCCGGTGGTTCGCGGGTGGGGAGGGTGACGTTGCACAGGTCGATGTGGCCGGCCGGGCGCTTGTACCAGTCGTCGCGGCGGTTGCGGCGCGACTCGACCACGGCGTCGAACAGCGGCGTGCCGGTGCGCAGCACTTCCAGCTTCGTGCGCTGCGCCTCGGGCACGTCGGCGGCCAGGCGGATGGCCTTGATCGGCACGCGCTGCGCGGCGTCTTCGTAGAAGCCCAGCGGGCCGGTGCCGCGCGGCAGCACGCTCAGCAGTTCCATGCCCTCGACCACGCGCCCGACCAGGGTGATGTTGCGGTCGAGCTGGCGCGGCGACTGGCCGTCGACGACGTAAAGCTCGGTGCCGTCGCTGGAGTCGGCGGCCACGTCGCGGCCGGCGCCCACCGCGCCGTAGCAGTGGGCCAGCCACGCCTTGCCTTCGGCCGGGTCGCGCGCGGCGGGGAAGCCGTCGGCGAAGCCGACCTCCGGCGCCCAGCCATCCCGGTCCGGCAGGGCGTGGAAGTCGAGGCCGGCGGCGTCGCGCTCGAATTCGGCGGGCAGGTGCGCCTTCGCGTCGCCCAGCGGCTTGCGCGGCTGGCCTTCCTCGGCCGGGTCGCCCCACTGCACGACGAAGTTGTCCTGCGAGCGGTTGATGCTCATGCCGTTCCAGTAGCCCTCGTGGGCGAGGGTGCGGATGTTGGCGACGTGCTGCGGCGCGAAAGCGGGTGCCAGTTCGATCACCACGCGGCCGGTCGCCAGTTCCAGGTACAGCGTGCTGGCCGGGTCGAGCGCACGCCAGTCCGACGGCTGCGAGGCATCGAGCAGCTCCTGCGTGGTCCTGGGCTTCTGCGCCTCGTCGGCGGCGACGGCAAGCGCCGGCAGGGCGGCGGCAACCAGCAGGGCGAGCAGGGCAGGACGCATGCGTGGACCTCGTGCGGATGGAAGATCCGCCGAGTGTAGACGCTGGTGGCCGCGGCCGCCCTAAAGCAGCGCCGGCTGCTCCTGCCGTGCCGGCGTGGCATGCGCGGCGATGAAGTCGCGCACCTGCGGGTAGACCTGCTCGCGCCAGCGGCGGCCGCTGAAGATGCCGTAGTGGCCGGCGCCCGGCACGGTGAGGTGCTGGCGGTCGGCGTCGGCGATGCCGGTGCACAGCTTGTGCGCGGCACGGGTCTGGCCTTCGCCGGAGATGTCGTCGAGTTCGCCCTCGATGGTCATCAGCGCAGTGTCGTGGATCGCCGCCGGCCGGACCCGCTCGCCGGCGACGTCCCACAGGCCGCGCGGCAGCAGGTGTTGCTGGAACGCGACGCGCACGGTGTCGAGGTAGTAGCGCGCGGGCATGTCGAGCACGGCGTTGTACTCGTCGTAGAAGCGGCGGTGCGCTTCGGCGTCTTCGAGGTCGCCCTTGAGCAGGTCCTGGTAGAAGTCCCAGTGCGACTGGAAGTGGCGCTCGGGGTTCATCGCCATGAAGCCCGCGTGCTGCAGGAAGCCCGGGTACACGAGGCGCCCGCTGCCGGGATAGTTGGCCGGCACGGTGTGGATGACGTTGTTCTCGAACCACCACAGCGGCTTCTGGGTGGCCAGGTTGTTGACCGCGGTGGGCGACTCGCGGGTGTCGATGGGCCCGCCCATCATCACCAGCGAGCGCGGCGTGGCCTCGCCGCGCGCGGCCATCAGCGACACCGCGGCCAGCACCGGCACCGTGGGCTGGCAGACGCTGACCACATGCAGGCGCCCGGCGCCGATCAGGCGGATGAAGTCCTCGATGTAGCCGACGTAGTCGTCGAGCGTGAACGTGCCCTGTTCCTTCGGCACCATGCGCGCGTCGATCCAGTCGGTGACGTAGACCTTGTGGTCGGGCAGCAGGGTGCGCACGGTGTCGCGCAGCAGGGTGGCGTGGTGGCCGGACAGCGGCGCGACCACCAGCACCGTGGGGTCGGACTTCATGTCCTTGATGTTGGCCACGTCGTCAGCGTAGCGCTTGAAGCGCAGCAGCCTGCAGAACGGCTTTTCGGCGACGACCTTCTCGACCACCGGCACGTCGTGGCCGGAGACCTTGACCGCGTGGATGCCGAATTCCGGCTTCTCGTAGTCCTTGCCGATTCGGTACAGCAGCTCGTTGCCCGCCGCCAGGCGCGCGGCGCCGGGGACCGCGGACAGCCAGCTGTCGCGCGCGGAGAACATGCGGGCGTTGGCCTCGGCCCAGTAGGTGAGCGGCGCCATCCAGGCGCGGCCGAGTTCGTGCATCTGGTAGAGCAGCATTGGGAAGCCGGTAGCGGTGCTGCGGCGCAGCATAGCGGATGACGGGAAGGGACCGTGAACGACCCTCGCGGAACCCCCGCAGGAGCGGCGGAAGCCGCGATCGCGGCAAGGTTGGACGGCGGGTCGCGGCTTCCGCCGCTCCTACGAAGCTTCCAGGGCCGTCGCGGCGGGGGCGATTGCCGGCGACAGCCAGCAGTGCGAGCCGAGCTGACGGAAGCCGGCGGCCTCGAAGCGGCGCCGGTAGAACGTCGCCGGCCGTTGCTTGAAGTCGTGCTCGTCGCCCTCGGCCTGGTCCTCGCGGCCGAAGGTCTCGAGGAAGGCGACCCCGCCGCACAGTTCGGCCAGGCCCGGCAGGCCACGGTCGAGTTCGCGCGCGGGCAGGTAGTGCAGCACGTCGCTGCACACCAGCAGGTCGACCGGCGGGCACGGACGCAGCTGCTCGAAGTCGGCGAAGCGCGCGAAGTGCAGGTTGCGGCTGCGGCCGTAACGCGTGATCGCGTACTCGCTGCTGTCGAAGCCGAGGTACTGCAGCTTCGGCCGCAGCTTCAGCAGCGGCGCGCGCCACGCGCCCTCGCCGCAGCCGACGTCGAGCACGCTGCGCAGCGGGCGCTCGAGGTGGTATTCGGCGGTGGCCACGGCCAGCGCCACCTTGCGCGCCAGGCGTTGCCTGCCGCCGATGTCGCCGTGGCGGTACCAGCGGTCGAAGTATTCGCGGTCGTATCGCTTCTCCATGCGCGGCACGATACCCGCCCATGCCACGTACACCAACGATTGCGACGTGGGACTCAGTTGCGTTCGGCGGCGAACACGGGCCGCAGCAGCACCGCGAACACGATCATGGCGACCGCCGCGAATGCCGTGGGGATTGCGGCGGCGGTCCAGCCCGAGGCCTGGACCACGCTGCCATACAGGGCCGGGCCCGCCACCTGTCCCAGGTAGCTGCCCTGCATGAGCAGCCCCATGGCGATCGCGAGCAGTCGAGGGTCGGCCACGATGCCGGCCACCCCGCCGATCGCGGCAGCGGGGATGAGGCCGCCGGCGGCATAGAACAGCAGGCAGAGCGCCAGCAGCAAGGGCAGGGGCAGCGAAGACGCCAGCACCAGCGATGCGCAGGCGCCGGTTGCCGCGCTTGCCGCGGCGACCAGCATCCAGCGCGGCACGCCGCGCGAGAGCAGTGGCGTGCTGGCGAGGTTGCCGATGACGTTGCAACCGATCGCCAGTGCGACCAGCAGGCCGGCCGCGGCCGGGGCCAGATGCATGCGTTCGCCCAGCAGCGTCGGCAGGAAGCTCGACAGCGCATAGAACTGGAGCGCGTACATCGCGAACGCCAGGGCCAGCAGCAGTGGTCCCCGCGAGCGCGCAACCGACAGTGCATCGCGGGCAATTGCGCGCCAGCGGGCCGCGGTCGCGGATCGCGTTCCGCCCGGCACGCAACGGAACACCGCCGCCGCCGCTCCCAGGCACAACACGGCATTGGCGGCCCAGAACCCGCGCCAGTTCGGGAACACGGGGCCGATCGCCAGCGCGATCGCCATTCCCGCCGGCAGGTAGCAGCTCAGCGCGGAGAACACGAGGTTGCGGTGGCGGGCCAGCACGAGCCGCTGCACCACGCTTGCGGCGGAAACGGCGAACAGTAGGAAGCCGGCGCCTTCGAGCACGCGCGTGGCCAGCAGCCCCGACGCGCTTCCGGCAAGCGCGCCCAGCCCGCTGCCCGCGGCCATCGCCGCCAGGCCCGCAAGTTGCAGCCTGCGGTCGCCGAAACGCGACACCAGGGCGCCGGCCGGCACGCTGGCGAGCACGCCCAGTATCCCGAATACCGCGATCAGCCAGCCGCCGGCCCGCAGGTCGAGGGCGAGGTCGGCACGGATTTCACCGAGCACCGGTGCGACCTTGCCGATCTGCAGTGCGGCCACGAGGCCGGCGGTGAGCACCGCGACGATGCCGGGCCAGTGCGTCGCGGCACCGGTCGCTGCGTGCGGGTGCACGGCCGGACCCGAGGCGGTGGGTGCCGTGGAAGGCGCCATCGTGCATCTCCATGACCGAAGTTGCCCGGCATGGTGGAACCTCGACATTGCTTGAGGTCAACCTGGCCGACCTGCAACGCTGCATTCCAGGGCAATCGTGCGTGCCGTCGCGCGCAGGGATCTGCTACGGCGTCCCGATCAGCAGCGAAGTCATCGCCATCGAGCCGCGCACGTCGTCGTTGAAGAAGGCGACGACGTCTCCCTCGCGGGCGTTCGCCAGCGCATACAGCAGCGGGATGTAGTGTTCGGGCGTGGGGACCGCCAGCGCTGCATCCGGCAGCGACGGCCAGTCGGCGACGGCGGCGTGGCGGCCGGCACGGATGTGGTCGGTGACGAGGTCGCGGAAGCGGACCGCCCACGGCTCGCCGACCGTGGCGTGGTAGTCGAACAGGCGCAGGTTGTGGACGATGTTGCCGCTGCCCACGACCAGCACGCCCTCGTCGCGCAGCGGCGCCAGCCGGCGGGCCAGCGCGTAGTGCCAGTCTCCGGGGCGCCGGGTATCGATGCCCAACTGGACGATGGGGATGTCGGCATCGGGATACATCGGCAGCAGCACGCTCCAGGCGCCGTGGTCGAGCCCGCGCCGGGGATCGATGCGCGCGCCGGCGTCCTCGCCGAGCAGTTCCGCCGCGCGCCCGGCCAGGGCGTGGTCGCCGGGCGCGCGGTACTGCACGTCGAACAGCGCCTGCGGGAAGCCGTAGAAGTCGTGGATCGTCTCCGGCTTGCCGTTGCCGGTGAGCTTGGGGCCGGCGGTTTCCCAGTGCGCGGAGATGCACAGGATCGCGCGCGGGCGGCGCAGCCTCTGGCCGAGCTCGCGCCAGGTGCGCGACCAGGGGTTGTCCTCGATCGCGTTCATCGGCGAACCGTGGCCGAGGAACACGACCGGCATCGGCAGGCTGGACATGGCGCGTGCTCCACGGTGGCGACCGTGCGATCCTACCGCGAGCCCGCGCAACGCCGCGCAACGGAGTCGCCAGCCGCATGCAAGCCTACCTGTGGACCAAGACCGCGCACATCGTGTTCGTGGTCGCGTGGATGGCGTCCGTGTTCTACCTGCCGAGGATCCTGGTCAACATCGGCGAGGTCGGCGACGCGCCGGCGGTGCGCGCGCGGCTGGTGCTGATGGGGCGGCGCCTGTACCGCTTCGGCCACATGATGTTCGGCTTTGCCGTGGTACTGGGCCTGGTGCTGTGGCTGCATTTCGGCATTGCCGGCGCGTGGCTGCACGCCAAGCTGGCGCTGGTCGTGCTGCTGCTGGCGCACTTCACCGTCGCCGGGCGCTGGCTGAAGGGCGTGGACAAGGGGCGCGCGCTGCCGTCGTCGAAGGCGTTGCGCTGGTTCAACGAGGCGCCGGTGCTGCTGCTGGTCGGCGTGGTGTACCTGGTGCTGGCGAAGCCGTTCTAGGGCACGTAGGGCAGCCTTGTGGGAGCAGCTTCAGCCGCGAGATTTTGGCAAGAGGGTCAGTCGTTTCAAAAGCTCGCGGCTGAAGCCGCTCCCACAAGATCGTGGTTGGCCGCCCTACTGCATGAACCAGCCGTGGCTCACGACCAGGCTCTGCCCGGTCAGCGCGTTGGTTTCGAACGCGGCGAGCGTCAGCGCGACGTTGGCCACGTCGTCGACGGTGGTGAACTCGCCGTCCACGGTGTCCTTGAGCATCACGTTCTTTACCACCTCGTCCTCGCTGATGCCCAGTTCCTTCGCCTGCTCCGGGATCTGCTTCTCCACCAGCGGCGTGCGTACGAAGCCGGGGCAGATCACGTTGGCGCGGATGCCGTGCTCGCCGCCCTCCTTGGCCACCGTGCGGCACAGGCCGAGCAGGCCGTGCTTGGCGGTGACGTAGGGCGCCTTGAGCTTCGAGGCCAGGTGCGAGTGCACCGAGCCCATGTAGATGACCGCGCCACCCTCGCCGCGGGCCAGCATGTCCTTCATGCATTCGCGGGTGGTGAGGAAGGCGCCGTCGAGGTGGATCGCCAGCATCTTCTTCCAGTCGGCGAACGCGAAGTCGGTGACGCGGTTGACGATCTGGATGCCGGCGTTGGAGACCAGCACGTCGACCTTGCCGTAGTGCGCGATGGCCTTCGCCACGCCATCGACGACCTGGCCCTCGTCGGTCACGTCCATCGCCACGGCCAGCGCGTCGCCGCCGCGTTCGCGGATCGCATGCGCGGCGGCCTCGGCTGCGTCGAGACGCAGGTCGGCGACCACCACCTTGCCGCCCTGCGCCGCGTAGACCTCGGCGATGCGCTTGCCCAGGCCGCTGGCTGCGCCGGTGACCAGGCAGACCTTGTTGTCGAGTCGGTTCATCGAGGGTTCCTTGCGGGAAACGGGGACATCATCGCCCGCGGCGGGCGGCTGCGGCATTGTCTGTTCGTCCGATGCCGGGCCGGGCTTACTTCCCCGGCACGAACGCGTCGATCGACGGCAGCTCCACCGGCACGCCGTCGGCGTTGCAGGTGCCGGCCGCGCACAGACGTTCGCGCAGCTTCGGCGTGGCCTGCACGATGACGTGGTAGATGACGTTCTGCTCCACCGAACCGCGCACCGCTTCGCTGCCCGGGCCCAGCGCCCAGATGCCGACGTCCTCGCCGCCGTGGCTCTCGCTGGACATCGGCACTGTGGACTCCTGCATGTAGTCGGGGTCGGCGGTGTCGACGTCGGTCAGGTCGGGGCGTCCGGTCGCCGGCTTGTAGCCCTTGCCCATGTGCGGGAAGCGCTTGCTGCCGGCCGGCTGTTCACTGCTGGCGCCGGTGTAGCCGGGGCCGTTGGCGTAGCCCAGCGTGGTGTAGGGCAGGCCCAGGCCGTCCTTCGCCAGTTCGCCGGGCTTGCCGTCGAATTCGCTCTTGCCGCGCACCTTGCCCAGGATCGGATTGCCGCGCACCGGGTAGCCGACGAAGTTGAGCGTGTGCGAGTGGTCGGCGGTGACCAGGATCAGCGTGTCGTCGGCCGAGGTCATGTCCATTGCCGCCTGCACCGCGCGCGACATCGCGATGGTTTCGTCCAGCGCGCGGAAGGCGTTGCCGTAGTGGTTGGCCATGTCGATGCGCGCGCCCTCGACCAGCAGCACATAGCCGTCCGGATCGCGGGACAGGGTGTGGATCGCGGCGCGGGTCATCTCCTCCAACGACGGCTGGCCCTGCGGCGAGGTGTCGCGGTCGTGGTCGAATTCCATGTGGCTGCGGTCGAACAGGCCGAACAGGCGCGGCGCGTCGGCGGCATCGCGCAGCTGCTGCGCATTCCACACGAACGCACCCTGTGGATGTGCCGCGCGCCACTCGGCGGTGAGGTCGCGTCCGTCGCCGCGGCTGCCGTGCTCGTCGGCGTCGACGGGATCGGCGGTGGTTTGCGGCATGAACTCCGCGCGTCCGCCGCCTAGCGCGACGATCGGTCCGCCGAACGGCGTCTCCACGAACTGCCGGGCGATGTCGCGGCAGCCCTGCTGCACGGCCTCGGCGGGCAGGTCGGTGTCGTTCTCCCAGCCGCGGGTGGGCACGTGTGCATAGGTCGCGGCGGGCGTGGCGTGGGTCAGGCGCGCGGTACTGACGACGCCGGTGGCCATGCCCGCGCTCTGCGCCAGTTCCAGCCAGGTCAGGTTGCGGTTGTCGAGGCTGCCGGCGCAGTCGTCGTTGCGCGAGGCCGGTCCAACCGAGATCGAGCCCATGAACGTCTTCACCCCGGTGGCGATCGCGCTCATGGTGCCGGCCGAATCGGGCGTCTGCGCGTCGGTGTTGTAGGTGCGGCTCAGCGCGGTGGCGGGAAAGGTTTCCCAGGCCAGCCGGTTGCCTTCGCCGGGACCGCCCTTGCGCTGGCCGTCGAGGATGCGCGCGGCGGCGACGGTGGTCAGGCTCATGCCGTCGCCGAGGAACACGATCACGTTCTTCGCTTTCCCGCCCATCGCGCCGTTGGCGGCCGCGCGCGCGGCGCCACTGCGGTACCACCAGCCTGCGGTTTCGCCCTGTGGGTGGGCCACTTCCGGCACGGCGATGGGTGCAACCCGTGTCGTCGTGCCGGCGGGCGCCGCGTCGCGGACGTTGGTGCTGCAGGCGGCGAGCAGGGTGGCGAGGCAGGCGATCGGCAGGCAGGCGGGGGGGGGCACGCGCATTCGTGGGCTCCAGGGCGGAAAGCGCGCATTATGCCGCGACGCTTCGAATGGAATGTTGCGTCGCGCCGATGGTGCCGGGGTGGAGCGCGCGTCGCGTTATCGTCGCCGGAATGGGCGTTGCATCGCGCGGCGCCGGCAAGCGGAGCAGGCGATGAAGGATGCCAGCGGATACGAACTGGTCGAACGCTTCCCCGGCGTCGACGACTACCGGCGCCTGCGGGTCGCGACTGGCCTGTCGGCGAAGTCGGTCGAAGCCGCCGCGCGCGGGCTCGGCAACACGCTGCATGGCGTCAGCGTGCTCGACGAAGGATGCGTGGTCGGCATGGGCCGCATCGTCGGCGACGGCGGCTGCTTCTTCCTGGTCGTGGACATCGCGGTCGACCCGGGATACCAGGGGCGCGGCCTGGGCAAGCGCATCATGGCCGCGCTCGACGCCTGGCTGCGCGCGAACGCACCGGCCTCCGCGCATGTGGCGCTGTTCGCCGACGGCGCCGCGAAGCACCTGTATGCGAAGTACGGATTCGTCGAGACCGGACCGGTTTCGGTAGGGATGTGCTACGTGGTGCGCGCCTAGGCGCGCGAGTAGCGCCACGATTGCATGCGCCCGTCGCGATACGGCATCACGCCGTGGAACGGGCGCGGGTCGTCGTCGAATACCAGCGGCAGGAATTCGCGGTCGCCCTCCCACATCGGCAGCTCGTGCAGGCGGTCGATGGCGACCCATTCCAGCGTGCCTTCCGGGTTGCGCTCCAGCGGCGTGCCGGTGAACGCGGTCACCACGAACACGAAGCCCAGCCAGTCCTCGCCGTGCTTGCCGAAGCCGGGCCAGCTGATCGTGCCGCGCAGCGACAGCGCGGTGCATTCGATGCCGGCTTCCTCGGCGATCTCGCGCTGCATGCCGGCAAGCACGTCCTCGTCCGGTTCGATCTTGCCGCCCAGGCCGTTGTACTTGCCCAGGTGATGGTCGTCGGCGCGGGTGTTGCGGTGGAGCATCAGCACCTGGCGGCCGTCGGGCGAGAGCACGTAGCCCAGGGTGGCGACGATCGGCGTGTACGGCATCAGCGCGCGTCCTGCTGCTCGGCGAGTTGCGCATCGAGGGCGCGCTCGGACGCGTCGGCGTACTCGCGGCAGGTCAGCGGCGTGCCGTCGTCTTCATGCCTGCCGGCGCCGACGTGCGGGACCAGCAGCAGGTCGCAGGGCAGGGCGCGGACGACGTCGAAGCTGCGGCGGTAGTCGTCGACCAGGTGCGGGATGCGGGGGTTGCCTGCGAGCCGGTATCCGGGCGCGCTCAGGCTGTCGGCGTAGGCGACGTGCAGCGGCTGGCCGTCGCGGGTGTCGGTCCACGTCCACGCCATGCTGCCGGGCGTGTGGCCGGGCATGAAGTGGACGGTGAAGCGCATTCCGCCCAGTTCGACGACTTCGCCGTCGTGGACGATGCGGTCGGCGTGCACCGGCGGGTAGAGGATCTCGTCGCCGAAGTGGATGTCGTTGCTGCCGCCGGCGGCGAGCAGCAGCGCGGACTCGGCATTGCTCACCAGCGTGGCGCCGGTGGCGCGCCGGACGGCGGCCAGCGGGCCGGCGTGGTCGCCGTGGGCGTGGCTGTGCAGGATCAGTTTCAGGTCGCCGGGCTGCACGCCGAGTTCGCGCATGTGCGCGAGCAGCATGTCGGCCGTCTGCGGCATGCCGCCGTCGATCAGCACCGCGCCGTCGCCGGTCTTCACCAGCAGCGCGTTGATGCCCTGCGTGCCGATGCGCCAGGTGTGATCGGCGACCTGTTGCGGTGCAACAGGCTGCAGCCAGCTCTCGTCGGTCGTGTAGGCCTTGAGCTGGGGCAGGACGGGTTCGGCGGCCGTCGCGGCGGTGGCGAGCAGCAGCGAGCAGGCGAGGGCAGGCAGGCGCAGTGCGGTCATGGAAGCAGAGAGTGGGGTGGGTGCGACAGTGTCGGCGAACGGCGCCCGCGTCGCCAGAGCGGAGCGGCGCGGCATGACTTCTGGCCCGTCTGGCGCCGCGCCGGCGGCGCTACCGTGGCGGCTTCGAACGGGGAAAAGGAGACGGCCATGCGCGCGCGACACCTGTTGCTGCTCGCCGGACTTCTGCTGGCATCGGCCGCGCAGGCCGCCGGCACGGATGCGTGGGAGCTGCCCATCGCGACCAAGACGCTCGACAACGGCCTGACCGTGGTCGTGTCCGAGGACCACAGTGCGCCGGTGGTCGGCGTGAGCGTGGTCTACCACGTCGGCATGCGGCTGGAGCCGCGCGACCGCACCGGCTTCGCGCACCTGTTCGAGCACCTGATGTTCGAGGGCACGCCGAACGCGAAGGAAGGCGTGTTCGACCGCGTGATCAGCGGTGGTGGCGGCCGCAACAACGGCTCCACGCGGCCGGACTTCACCAACTACATCGAAACCGCGCCGGTGTCCGCGCTGGAGCCGATCCTGTGGCTCGAGGCCGACCGCATGAAGACCCTGGACTTCAATCCCGTCACGCTGAAGAACCAGCAGGACGTGGTGAAGGAGGAGATCCGCGTCAACGTGAAGAACCAGCCCTACGGCGGCTTCATGTGGATCGACATCGGCCAGCAGGCCTTCCAGAAGTGGGAGAATAATCACGACGGCTACGGCAGCTTCGAGGACCTGGAAACCGCCAGCCTCGAGGACGTGGCCGCGTTCCACCGCGACTACTACGGCCCCAACAACGCGGTGCTGGGCATCGCCGGCGACGTCACGCCGGAGCAGGCGTTCGCGATGGCCGAGAAGTATTTCGGCGGCATCCCCGCGCGCAAGACCCCGGCCGCGCCGGACTACCGCGAGGGCCTGAACACCGAAGAGAAGCGCGTGCAGCAGTCCGACGCGCTGGCGCAGGTGCCGGCGATCGCCGCGGCCTGGAAGATGCCCGAGCGCGGCAGCCAGGACCAGGCGCCAATGGCGGTGCTGGGCGCGCTGCTCGCCAACGGCGACGCCTCGCGCCTGTACCAGGGCCTGGTCAAGGGTCGCGAGCTGGCGCTCAACGTCGAGTCGCTGTACGGCCTGACCAGCGAATGGGAGTACGACGGCCCGACCCTGTTCACCGTGTTCGCGCTGTACAAGCCGACCACCGACGCCGATGCCGTGCTCGCCGCGATCGACGAGGAGATCGCCCGCATCGAGCGCGAGGGCGTCGACGATGCCACCCTGGCGCGGGTCAAGACCGCGATGCTGGCCGACTGGTACGACGGGCTGGAGATGTTCCTCTCCCGCGCCGACACGCTGGCCAAGCTGCAGACGATCTGGGGCGATGCCAACGTCGCCAACCAGATCCCCGGCTGGATCGAAGGCGTGACCAGCGACGACATCAGGCGCGTCGCCGCGACCTACCTGACCGATGCCAACCGCACCGTCATCGACCGAAAGCCGGCCGCCATGCTGCAGCAGCAGCCCGCCGCGCCCGCGGCGAAGAACTGAGGAGCACGGACATGAACCTCATGCACAAGACCCTGCTCGCCGCTGCCGTCTGCGCGCTGCTGCCCGCCGCCGCGCTGGCCAGGGACGTGGTGATGCCGAAGGACCTGCCGGCCTACGGTGCCGACAAGCCGCTGCCGGTGCCGGAGATCGACAAGAAGACGCTGGCCAACGGCCTGGAGGTGTGGGTGCTGCCGCGCGACGGCGTACCGCGCGTGGACTACGTGCTGGCCGTGCGCGGCGCGGGCTACGCCGCCGACGATGCGCCGGGCTTCGCCTCGCTGCTCGCCGGCCTGCTCGCCGAAGGCAGCGACCGCCACGACTCGAAGCAGATCGCCGAAACCGCGCAGGGCTACGGCGGCGGTATCGGCGCCAGCGCCAGCAGCGACGGCATCACGGTCTACGGCAACGCGCTGGCCTCGAACGCCGGCGGCATGCTGCAGCTGCTGGCCGAGGTGGCGCGCTCGCCGACGTTCCCCGACAGCGAGGTCAAGCTGGCGCAGGCCAATGCGCTGCAGGGCCTGATGGCCGCCGAGGCGCAGCCGGGCTTCAAGGCCGAGCGCGCGCTGGCGCAGGCGGTCTATGGCGACCATCCCTACGGCCATACCCAGCCGACCGAGGAGGCGATCAAGTCGGTCACGCCGCAGCAGTTCCGCGACGCCCACGCCCGCCGCTTCCGCCCCGACCACGCGCTGCTGGTGGTGGCCGGGCGGATCGAGCCGGCGAAGGCGTTCGAACTGGCGCAGGCCGCGTTCGGCGACTGGCAGAACCGCGGCGAGCCGGTGCCCGACACCCCGGAGGCCCCGGCCACGGCGACGCCGAAGTTCGTGCTGGTGCAGCGCGACGGCAGCGTGCAGTCCGCGGTGCGGCTGGGCCGGCCGGCGGTCGCCGCCACCAGCCCGGACGCCATCCCGCTGCAACTGGCGAACGCCGTGGTGGGCGGCGGCTTCAGCAGCCGCCTGATGCAGAACCTGCGCGAGGAAAAGGGCTACACCTACGGCGCGCGTTCGAGCGTGAGCACGCTGCGCGAAGGCGGCCGGATCACTGCCAGCGCCGACGTGCGCAACGAGGTCACCGGCGCGTCGCTGAAGGAATTCGTCGCCGAGTACGCGCGCCTGGGCAGCGAGCCGGTGCCGGCGCGCGAACTCGACGACACCAAGCGCTACGTCGCCGGCGGTTACCTGATCAGCAACCAGATGCAGGCCGCCGTGGCCTCGATGCTGGCCGGCAACTGGCTGGTCGGCCTGCCGCCGGAGTACCTGGGCGAATACGTGCCGAAGATCCGTGCGGTCGACGCCGCCCAGGTGCAGGCGATGGCGAAGAAGTACTACGACCCGGAGGACCAGTCGATCGTGGTCGTCGGCGACGCCGCCGAAGTCGGCGAACAGCTCGAGCCCTACGGGAAGTTCGAGGTGCGGGAGAAGTAGCCCCGCTTCAAAAGCCCTCCCCTGCAAGGGGGGGAAGCGGGCGCGCTTGCGAGCCACTGGCTCGCGCGCCCGCTGAACACCACGCGCGCTGCGCGTGGCCGGACGGGTTGGGTGGGATGGGTTTTCCCACCCGCCGCCGCAAGCAATGGTCCGCCGCAGAAGCCGGCAAGAACACCGACAAGACAATCGTGCGCGCGCGACGAGGCCCGGCCGTGCTCCCGCGAATGCAGCCCACCGCCCCCACCAACATGCACAATGCTCCCAAAAAGGGACATCGCATGAGCGGACAGCAGCGCGAACTCGAATTCCGGTTCCTCGCCGAACCCACCGACGTCAACTACGGCGGCAAGGTGCACGGCGGGGTGGTGATGAAGTGGATCGACCAGGCCGGCTACGCCGCCGCGCTCGGCTGGAGCGGCCGCTACAGCGTCACCGTGGCGGTGGGCGGCATCCGCTTCGTCGCGCCGGTGCGGATCGGCGACCTGGTGACCGTCTCGGCCAAGCTGGTCCATACCGGCACCACGTCGATGCATTTCTCCGTCGACGTGCATGCGCGCGACCCGATGGGCGGCGGCGAGCGGCTGTGCACGCACTGCGTGATCGTGTTCGTGGCCATGGACGAGGCCGAGGGCGCGCCGGTGCCGGTGCCGTCGTGGGTACCGCAGAGCGACGACGACCGCCGGCTGTCCGAGTACGCGACCCAGGTGATGGCGCTGAGCAAGGGGATCGAGCAGACCGTGGCGCGCTACCGCGACCCCGCCTGAGCCGGGCGACGGGGCCGGGATACGAGAAAGGCCGCTTGCGCGGCCTTTTATTCGTCCCGGTGGCGGCGATCAGCTGCCGGTGACGCGCCGGGCCTGCATGAACTTGTGGCTCCAGTAGCCCTCGGACAGGCTGGACACCATCACGTCCTTGCCGGTGCGCGGGGCGTGCACGAAGCGGCCGTTGCCCAGGTAGATACCGACGTGGTCGACGCGCTTGCCGCGGCGGCTGAAGAACACCAGGTCGCCGGCGCTGAGCGCGTTGCGGTCGACCTTCTCGCCGCTGTTGGCCATCTGGCGCGAGACGCGCGGCAGCTCGATGCCCAGCGCGCTGCGGAACACATAGCCGACCAGTCCGCTGCAGTCGAAGCCTTCGGTGGAGCTGCCGCCCCAGCGATACGGGGTGCCGAGCAGGGCCAGCGCGCGCTTGAGCAGCGTCTGGACGCGGCCGTCGACATCCGCCGGCAGTTCCACCTGGCCGGTGGTGCCTGCATCGATCAGCTTGTTGACGTCGTTGGCGAACAGCATGTCGCGCTGCTCGGCGGCGCCGGTGGCCGGGCCGACGGCGCTCTCGCTGAGCGGGCTGCTGGTGTGCAGCTGGTCGGCCGAATCGGCCGCCAGGCCCGTGATCGCGAACGCCGGCGAAGCGGCGGCGAGCAGGACCAGGGAGAAGATGACGGAAGACGCCGCAAGCTTGCGGCGGCGGGCGGCGGGGCGGCCTTGTCGGGCTGGATCAGGTGTCGTCACGCGGCTTTCACGACTGTCAACAGCGCGTGATGGTGCCGGACCCATCCGCCGGGATTGTTAAATCATCGTTATTCATCGCTGAATGCGGGGCCGGCCGTTGCCCGGATTTCAGTGCAGGACCCGTTTGGCGCCGCTGTAATGATCACGCCAGTAGGGGCCGTCGAGGCGGTCCAGCCGGACGGTGCCGCCGCTGCTCGGGGCGTGCACGAAGCGCCCCTCGCCGACATAGATGCCGACGTGGCTGACGTGGCCGCCGCTGCCGAAGAACACCAGGTCGGCCGTGGTGAGCCGTTCCGGTGCGATGCGCGGCCCCTGCCAGGCGGCGAGGTCGCGGGAAGTGCGCGGCAGCTTCAGGTCGAGCATGTCGCTGTAGACATAGTTGACCAGGCCGCTGCAGTCGAAACCGCCGTCGGGCGTGTTGCCGCCGTAGCGGTAGGGCGTGCCGACCAGGCTGATGGCGCGCATCAGCACGGCATTGGCGGCGGCGGGATTGGCCGGCTCGTTGTTCGGCCAGACGCGCGGCGCGACCACCGATGCCTGCGGCCGCGATGGCCGGGCCGGTTCGTGGCCGCAGCCCGACAGCAGCCCGGCGAGCAGCGCCAGTGCGGCGGCCGGGAGGCGCCAGGTTGGCGCGGCGGCGGGCGAGCCGGGATAATGCGCAGCTTCCATCACGGCTGCATCTTGGCCGAATCCCCGCAAGGCTGACAAGCGACCGCCCGTCGCGCGTCCGCTCGCCTGCCCGCAACGAGAGCCCCATGAGCACCGAAGCCCTGAAGATCGAGAAAGACCGCGTCGTCCGCTTCCACTACACCGTGTCCGAGCAGGGCCAGGAACCGCTGGAGACCTCGAAGGAGCGCGACCCGCTGGCGATCCTCGCCGGCCACGGCAACATCATCCCGGGCCTGGACAAGGCGCTCGAAGGCCACGTCGCCGGCGACAGCTTCGGAGTGGACGTGGCCGCGGCAGACGCCTACGGCGAGCGCCGCGACGGCCTGACCCAGCGCGTGCCCAAGAAGCACTTCAACGAGCAGAAGCTGGCGCCGGGCATGCAGGTGGTGCTCAACACCAACTTCGGCCCGCGCGCGGTGACCATCCAGAAGGTGGGCATGAGCGTGGTCGACGTCGACCTCAACCACCCGATGGCCGGCAAGGACCTGCACTTCGACATCGAAGTGGTCGACGTGCGCGAAGCCAGCAAGGAAGAGATCGAGCACGGCCACGTCCACGGCGACGGCGGCCACGAGCACTGATCGCGCGCACTGTTCGCACACCGGCCGCGGGCGCGCCCGGGGCCTTCGGTTTCCTGTTGCAGGGGCATAGACTTTCGCCATGAGCGAACGCGTTGATGTGCTGGTGGTCGGTGGCGGGGTGATCGGGCTGGCCAGCGCATTGGCGCTGCTGGAGGCCGGGCGCAGCGTATGCGTGCTGGAGGCCGGCACCGCCGGCTGCGGCAGTTCGCACGGCAACTGCGGGACCATCACCCCCAGCCACGCCGCGCCGCTGGCGGCGCCCGGGAAGGTCGCCAAGGCCCTGCACTGGATGCTGACGCCGGACGCGCCGTTCTACGTCAAGCCGAGCTTCGATCCTGCGCTGTGGCAGTGGCTGCTGCGCTTCGCCTCGCGCTGCAACGTGCGCGACTGGCGCGCGGCGATGGCGGTGCGCGCGCAAATCCTGCTCGAATCGCGCGCGCAGTTGCCGCAGTGGGTCGAGCGTTATGGCCTGCAGTGCGAATACGCCGAGCAGGGCGTGGACTACGTGTTCCGCACCCGGCGCGAACTCGACCACATCGCCGCCGAACTGCCGCCGCTGGCGGAAGTGGGCGTGGCGGGCGAGGTCATCGACGGCGCCACCTACCTGCGCAACGAACCGGCCCTGCGCGAAGGCGTGGTCGGGGCGGTGCGCTTCCCCGGCGACGCGCGCCTGCGCCCGGACCGCTACGTGGCCGAACTTGCGCGCGTGGTGCGCGAGGCCGGCGGCCGGATCGAGGAGCAATGCGAGGTACGGGGCCTGCAGGAAGACGGCGACGGCGTGCGCGCGGCGACGTCGCGCGGCGAATACCTGGGCCGCGACGTGGTGGTCGCCACCGGCGCGTGGTCGCCGCTGCTGGCCAAAAGTGCGGGGCTGTCGAAGCTGCCGATCCAGCCCGGCAAGGGCTACTCGATCACCTACGACCGCCCGGCACTGGCGCCGAAGCAGCCGGTGGTGCTGTACGAGCGCAGCGTCTGCGTTACCACCTGGGACAGCGGCTTCCGGCTCGGCAGCACGATGGAATTCTCCGGTTACGACACCTCGCTCAACCGGCGCCGGCTCGACGCGCTGGAGCGCGGCGCGGCCGAGTACCTGCACGAACCGGTGGGGCCGGTGAAGCGCGAGGAGTGGTTCGGCTGGCGCCCGATCTGCGTCGACGACCTCCCGGTCATCGGCCGCGCGCCGGACCGCCACCACACCTGGCTGGCCACCGGCCATGGCATGCTCGGTGTCAGCATGAGCGTCGCCACCGCACAACTGGTCGCCGATTTGGTCTGCGCGCGCAAGCCGCGGATCGACCCCGCGCCCTATTCGCCGCAGCGGTTCGCCTAGGCATGGCGGGCGACGGACAGGAACTCGACTTCGACCTGGTCGTCATCGGTGGCGGCTCCGGCGGGCTGGCCGCGGCTTTCCGCGCCGCCGAACACGGTGCGCGCGTCGCCATGCTGGAACCCGGCGAACTCGGCGGCACCTGCGTCAACGCCGGCTGCGTGCCGAAAAAGGCGATGTGGCTGGCCGCGCGCATCGCCGGCGACATCGGGCTGGCCGCGCAGCTGGGCTTCGCTGCCGGCGCGCCGACGCTGGACTGGTGCGAATTCATCACCCACCGCCAGCGCTACATCGCCAACATCCACGCCAGCTACCGCCGCCGGCTCGATGCCGCAGGCATCGTCGCGGTTTCTTCGCGCGGCCGGCTGGTCGACGCGCACACGGTCGAATGCGTCGACGGCGTGCGCCTGCGCGCCGCGCACGTGGTGCTCGCCACCGGCGGGCGCCCGCGGCGGCCGTCGATCCCGGGCGCGGAGCTGGGCCTGGTGTCGGACGACTTCTTCCAATTCACGGCCGCGCCCGCGCGCGTGGCGATCATCGGCGGCGGCTACATCGGCGTCGAGCTGGCCGGCCTGCTGGGGATGCTCGGCAGCGAGGTCACCATGTTCGTGCGCGGTCCGCGCGTCCTGCACCATTTCGACGCCGAACTGGCCGGGCGGCTGCAGGAGAACTACCGGCAGTCCGGCATCGCGTTGCACCTGGATCGCGACGTGCGCGCGCTGTCGCGCGGACCGGGCGACAGCGTGTGCGTGGACGGCGACGGCGAAGGATTCGACGCGGTGCTCTTCGCCACCGGGCGCCGGCCCAACACCGACGGCCTGGGCCTGGAGGCGGCGGGCGTGGAGACCGACGCCGGCGGCCACGTCTGCATCGATGCCTGGCAGGACACCGGCGTCGAAGGCGTGCATGCCGTGGGCGACGTCACCGACCGCGTCGCACTGACGCCGGTCGCGATCGCCGCGGCGCGGCGGCTGGCAGACCGCCTGTTCGGCGGCGTGGCCGACGCGAAGCTCGACTACGAGGACATTCCCACCGTCGTGTTCTCGCATCCGCCGCTGGCGACCGTCGGCCTGACCGCCGACCGCGCCCGCGAACTGCACGGCAGCGACGCCGTGCACGAATACCGCGCCGACTTCCGCGACATGCTCCACGCCCTGGCCGACGTGCCGCAGCGCAGCCTGTTCAAGCTGGTCTGCGTGGGAGCCGAGCGCCGGGTGGCGGGCATCCACCTGCTGGGCGAAGGCGTCGACGAAATCCTGCAAGGCTTCGCGGTGGCGCTGAAGAAGGGCATTACCCTGGACGACCTGCGCGACACGGTGGCGATCCACCCCACCAGCGCCGAGGAAGTGGTGCTGATGCGGTAGGACCGTGGCGCGGTTAGGATTCGCCCATGGACATCTTCACCCTGCACCGCGGCACCGCACCGCTGCTGGTCAGCGTGCCGCACGAGGGCACCCGCATCCCGGCCGACATCGCCTCGCGGCTGAGCGAGTCCGCGCGCCGCGTGCCCGACACCGACTGGCACATCGCCAGGCTCTATGCCTTCGCGCGGGGGCTGGGCGCATCGATGATCGTGCCGACGCATTCGCGCTACGTGGTCGACCTCAACCGCTCCGAGGACGACGTCTCGCTGTATCCCGGCCAGAACACCACCGGCCTGTGCCCGGTCGTGCAGTTCACCGGCGAGCCGGTGTACCTCAAGGGCGGCGAGCCGGACGAGGCCGAAGTGCGCGCGCGCGTGGATCGTTACTGGCGGCCCTACCACGCGGCGTTGCGCGAAGAACTCGACCGCATCCGCGCCGAACACGGCCGCGCCGTGCTGTGGGAAGGCCACTCGATCCGCGGCGAACTGCCGTTCCTGTTCGAGGGTCGCCTGCCGGACCTCAACCTCGGCACAGCGGCCGGCGCGAGCTGCTCGCCGGCGCTGCAGGCGCGGCTGGAAGGCGTGTTGGCCGCACAGGACGACTATGGTTTCGTCGTCAACGGCCGTTTCAAGGGTGGCCACATCACCCGCCACTACGGCGACCCGGGCAATGGCATCGAGGCGGTGCAGCTGGAGACCAGCCAGCGGACCTACATGGACGAGGACAGCTACGTCTACGACAACGCCCGCGCCACGCGCGTGCAGGGGGTCATCCGGCAGTTGCTGGAGGCGACATTGCAGGCCGCTTGAGGTCCACGAAAGGCGGCGACTGTCACGACCGCCGCCGGGCGGCACCGCCGGTGCTCAGACTTCCAGCGTCGCCAGGTCGCCCTTCTCCTCCAGCCACGCCCTGCGGTCGCCCGACCGCTTCTTCGCCAGCAGCATGTCCATCAGCGAGCGCGTCTGCTCGGCGTCGTCGACGGTCAGCTGCACCAGGCGGCGGGTGTCGGGGTGGATGGTCGATTCGCGCAACTGCGAGGGGTTCATCTCGCCCAGGCCCTTGAAGCGGGTGACGCTGACCTGGCCCTTGATCTTCTCGCGCTCGACCTTTTCCAGCAGCAGGCGCTTTTCCTCCTCGTCCAGCGCGTAGAACACCTGCTTGCCCACGTCGACGCGGAACAGCGGCGGCATCGCCACGAACACGTGGCCGGCCGACACCAGCGTCGGGAAGTGCTTCAGGAACAGCGCCGAAAGCAGGGTGGCGATGTGCAGGCCGTCGGAGTCGGCGTCGGCGAGGATGATGATCTTGCCGTAGCGCAATCCCGAGATGTCGTCCTTGCCCGGGTCGCAGCCGATCGCCACGGCCAGATCGTGCACCTCGTTCGAGGCCAGCACGCCGCCGGAGGCCACTTCCCAGGTGTTGAGGATCTTGCCGCGCAGGGGAAGGATCGCCTGGAAGTCCTTGTCGCGCGCCTGGCGCGCGCTGCCGCCGGCCGAGTCGCCTTCCACCAGGAACAGCTCGGTGCGCGACAGGTCCTGGCTGATGCAGTCGGCCAGCTTGCCGGGCAGGGCCGGGCCCTGGGTGACCTTCTTGCGGGTGACCTGCTTTTCGGTCTTGAGCCGCGCGCTGGCGCGCTCGATCGCCAGCTGCGCGATCGCCTCGCCCATGCCGACGTTCTGGTTCAGCCACAGGCTGAAGGCGTCGTGGGCGGCGTTCTCGACGAACCCGGCGGCCTGGCGCGAGGACAGCCGCTCCTTGGTCTGGCCGCTGAACTGCGGGTCGGTCATCTTGATGCTGAGCACGAAGGCGACGCGGTCCCACACGTCCTCCGGTGCCAGCTTCACGCCGCGCGGCAGCAGGTTGCGGAAGTCGCAGAACTCGCGCAGCGCATCGGTGAAGCCGGTGCGCAGGCCGTTGACGTGGGTGCCATGCTGGGCGGTGGGGATCAGGTTGACGTAGCTTTCCTGCACCAGCTCACCGTCGGGCACCCAGGCCACTGCCCATTCGGCGATCTCGGTTTCCTTCTTCAACTGGCCGACGAACAGCGACGGCGGCAGCAGTTCGCGGTCCACCAGCTCGCCGCGCAGGTAGTCGCTCAGGCCGTCCTCGTAGTGCCACTCGTTCTTCTCGCCGCTGGCCTCGTCGCGCAGGCGCACGGTCAGGCCGGGGCAGAGCACCGCCTTGGCGCGCAGCAGGTGGCGCAGGGCGCGCAGATTGAACTTGGCCGTGTCGAAATATTTCGGGTCCGGCCAGAAGCGCAGCCGGGTGCCGGTGTTGCGCTTGCCGACGCTGCCCACTTCCTCGAGCTTCGAGGCGCGGTCGCCGTCCGCGAACGACATCCTGTATTCGCTGCCGTCGCGCTTGATGTACACGTCCAGCCGCTTCGACAGCGCGTTGACCACGCTGACGCCGACGCCGTGCAGGCCGCCGCTGAAGGTGTAGTTCTTGTTGCTGAACTTGCCGCCAGCGTGCAGCCGGGTGAGGATCAGTTCGACGCCGGGGATCTTCTCCTCGGGATGGATGTCCACCGGCATGCCGCGGCCGTCGTCGGCCACCTCGCAGCTGCCGTCCGGATGCAGCACCACGTCGATCTCGCGCGCATGCCCGGCCAGGGCTTCGTCCACGGCGTTGTCGACGACTTCCTGCGCCAGATGGTTGGGGCGCGTGGTGTCGGTGTACATGCCGGGGCGGCGCTTGACCGGGTCCAGCCCCGACAGGACTTCGATGTCGGCGGCGTTGTAGCGTGCATTCATGCGTATTCGGCGCGTGGCGTAGGGGGGACGCAATAGCTTACCGGGGTGGAAGGGTTAAGACTTCGTTGTTCAGTGGCCGGCAGGGGTCGGCAGGCTAGTTTCCGAAGTTCGCTGTGGGGGGCGAATGACTGGTACCACCATCTATTCCAATGGAGAAACCCATGACGAAGTCCACGATCCTGATCGCCGCCATTGCCGCGGCCCTTGCCGCCCCGGCGGCTTTCGCACAGTCGCAGACCGACGCCGCGCAGGCCGAACAGGCCGCGCAGCAGGCGCAGGAATCGGCCCAGGCCGCCGAGGCAGCTGCCACCGCCGCTGAGGCGCAGGCCGAGGCCGCGGAGTCCCAGGCGACCACCGCCATGGATGCGAGCGACGCCGCGGCCGATGCTGCCGCAGTCGACGACTCCGCGCAGCAGGCGGACGAGCCGGAGGAAGAGGAAGAGGCGAACGACCAGTAATCACCGGTCGAATCCGCGCGCAGCGCCCCGGCTTTTGCCGGGGCGCTGTCGTTTGGGCGCCCGGTCCCGGCGCCCCCGGCCGCGGCGGGGCGCGCTTTGGAGCGGATTGCCGCATGCCGGCGGGGTGATTCCGGCCCGCTCCATTCACGCGGCCATGAACTACCGGTAAAATGCCGTTTTCCAGCGCCATGGCCGCCATGACCTCCACCGGTTCCACGCCTTCCCTCGTTTTCGTCACCGGCGGGGTGGTCTCGTCCCTCGGCAAGGGCATCGCCGCCGCCTCGCTGGCGGCCATCCTCGAGGCGCGCGGGCTGCGCGTGACGATGATGAAGCTGGACCCGTACATCAACGTCGACCCGGGCACGATGAGCCCGTTCCAGCACGGCGAGGTCTACGTCACCGACGACGGCGCCGAGACCGACCTGGACCTCGGCCACTACGAGCGCTTCGTCAACACGCGTCTGTCGGGCAAGAACTCGATCACCACCGGCAAGATCTACGAGAACGTGATCCGCAAGGAGCGCGCCGGCGACTACCTGGGCGCGACCGTGCAGGTGATCCCGCACATCACCGATGAGATCAAGCGCTGCATCGACACCGCGACCAACGGCTTCGACGTGGGGCTGGTGGAAATCGGCGGCACCGTCGGCGACATCGAATCGCTGCCGTTCCTGGAGGCGATCCGCCAGATCCGCACCGAGCGCGGGCAGGACAAGGCGCTGTTCATGCACCTGACCCTGGTGCCGTTCATCGCCGCCGCCGGCGAACTCAAGACCAAGCCCACCCAGCACTCGGTCAAGGAACTGCGCTCGATCGGCATCCAGCCCGACGTGCTGCTGTGCCGCAGCGAGCAGCCGCTGCCCGACAGCGAACGCCGCAAGATCGCCTCGTTCACCAACGTGTCCGAGAAGGCCGTGATCTCGGTCATGGACCTGGACAACATCCACAAGATCCCGATGTGGCTGCACGCGCAGGGGCTGGACCAGATCGTGGTCGAGCGCCTGGGCCTTTCCGATCGCGCGGCGCCGTCGGCCGACCTGTCCGAGTGGCTGGACGTGGTCGAGGCCGCCGAATACCCGATCGACGAGGTCACCATCGGCATCGTCGGCAAGTACGTCGACCACAAGGACGCCTACAAGTCGGTCGGCGAGGCGCTCAGGCACGGCGGCATCCGCCAGCGCACCCGCGTGGACCTGAAGTGGATCGAGTCGCAGGACATCGAGCGCGATGGCGCCGAGAAGGTGCTGGCCGGGCTCGACGGCCTGCTGGTGCCGGGCGGCTTCGGCGACCGTGGCTTCGAGGGCAAGGTACTCACCGCGCAGTACGCGCGTGAAAACGGCATCCCGTACTTCGGCATCTGCTACGGCATGCAGGCCGCGGTGGTGGATGTGGCCCGTCACCTGGCCGGGCTGGAAGACGCCAACAGCACCGAGAACGACAAGCGTACGCCGCATCCGGTAATCGGCCTGATCACCGAATGGCGCACCCAGTCCGGCGAGATCGAGCGCCGCAGCGAGGACAGCGACCTGGGCGGCACCATGCGCCTGGGCCTGCAGGAGCAGCGCCTGAAGCCGGGCAGCAAGGCGCGCGAAATCTACGGCAGGGACGTGGTCGCCGAGCGCCACCGCCACCGCTACGAGTTCAACAACCGCTACCGCACCCAGCTCGAGGAAGCGGGTCTTCTGATCAGCGCCAAGTCGATGGACGACCTGCTGGTGGAAATGGTCGAGCTGCCGGAGCATCCGTGGTTCATCGCCTGCCAGGCGCACCCGGAATTCCTGTCCACGCCGCGCCACGGGCATCCGCTGTTCATCGGCTTCGTGCGCGCCGCACGTGAGCACAAGGCCGGCGGGCGATTGCTCAAGGACGCGTCGGCATGAACATCCGTATCCCGTGCAGGAGCGGCTTCAGCCGCGGGCTCCTGATTCACACAAGCGACAACGAAAAGCTCGCGGCTGAAGCCGCTCCTGCAGGAGAGCGAACATGAAGCTTTGCGGGTTCGACGTCGGCCTCGACCAGCCGATCTTCCTGATCGCCGGTCCCTGCGTGATCGAATCGATGCAACTGCAACTCGACGTTGCCGGCCAGCTCAAGGAGATCACCTCGGCGCTCGGCATCCACTTCATCTTCAAGTCCAGCTTCGACAAGGCCAATCGCACCTCCGGCACCAGCTTCCGCGGCCCCGGCCTGGAAGAGGGCCTGAAGGTGCTGGCCGAGGTGAAGAAGCAGATCGGCGTGCCGGTACTGACCGACGTGCACGAGTACACGCCGATGGACGAGGTGGCCAGCGTCGTCGACGTGCTGCAGACGCCGGCCTTCCTGGTGCGCCAGACCGACTTCATCAGGAAGGTCTGCGCGGCCGGCAAGCCGGTCAACATCAAAAAGGGCCAGTTCCTGTCGCCGTGGGAAATGAAACCGGTGGTCGACAAGGCGAAGTCCACCGGCAATGCCGACATCATGGTCTGCGAGCGCGGCGCCAGCTTCGGCTACAACAACCTGGTCAGCGACATGCGTTCGCTGGCGGTGATGCGCGACACCGGCTGCCCGGTGGTGTTCGACGCCACCCACTCGGTGCAGCTGCCGGGCGGGCAGGGCGGCAGCAGCGGCGGCCAGCGCGAGTTCATCCCGGTGCTGGCGCGCGCCGCGGTGGCGGTCGGGGTCAGCGGCCTGTTCATGGAAACCCATCCGCGCCCGGAAGAAGCGCTCAGCGACGGCCCCAACGCCTGGCCGCTGCCGAAGATGCGCGCGCTGCTCGAAACCCTGCTTGAACTCGACCGCACTACCAAGCAGAGCGGATTCATCGAGATGGCATAGCAGCCCCGGCCGTCATTCCGGCCAGATCGACACGGTTTTTTTGCCCCGGATCAACGCGGATCACACGGATGCGGCAAAACCACTATAAGAAACATTATCCGCGCTCATCCGCGAACTTCACGGCCAGGACTTCTTTCCAACCCAAGTGATACGACCAGACATGACCAGCATCGCCAGGATCCACGCCCGCGAAATCCTCGACTCCCGTGGCAATCCCACGCTCGAAGCCGAAGTCACGCTCGACGATGGCAGCTTCGGCCGTGCGATGGTGCCGTCAGGCGCTTCGACCGGTTCCAAGGAGGCGGTCGAGCTGCGCGACGGAGACAAGACCCGCTACCTCGGCAAGGGCGTGCTCAAGGCCGTGGAGAACGTCAACACCACCATCGCGCAGGCGCTGCAGGGGTTCGACGCCGCCGACCAGACCGCGCTCGACAAGCGCCTGATCGACCTCGACGGCACCGAGAACAAGGGCCGCCTGGGCGCGAATGCGCTGCTGGGCGTGTCGCTGGCGAACGCGCACGCGGTGGCCGCATCGAAGAAGGTCCCGCTGTGGCAACTGCTCGCCGGCGATCGCGCACCGGTGCTGCCGGTGCCGATGATGAACATCATCAACGGCGGCGCGCACGCCGACAACAACGTCGACCTGCAGGAGTTCATGGTCCTGCCGGTGGGCTTCGACTCGTTCTCCGAGGCCCTGCGCGCAGGCGCCGAGATCTTCCATGCGCTCAAGTCCGTGCTCAAGGGACATGGCCTGTCGACCGCAGTTGGTGACGAGGGCGGCTTCGCACCCGACCTGCGCAGCAACGTGGAAGCGCTCGACACCATCCTGGAAGCCATCGGCAGGGCCGGCTACCACGCAGGCGAGGACATCCTGCTCGGGCTCGACGTGGCCTCCAGCGAGTTCCACGACAACGGCAAGTACCACCTGGTTGGCGAGGGCAAGCGCCTGACCAGCGAACAGCTCGTCGACTTCCTCGCCGGCTGGTGCGACGAGTACCCGATCATCACCATCGAGGACGGCATGGGTGAGGACGACTGGGACGGCTGGCAGGGGCTGACCGAACGCCTCGGCGGCAAGGTGCAGCTGGTCGGCGACGACCTGTTCGTCACCAACCCGCGCATCTTCAAGGAAGGCATCGAGCGCGGCGTGGGCAACGCGATCCTCATCAAGGTCAACCAGATCGGCACCCTGAGCGAAACCCTGGAAGCCATCGCGATGGCCGATGCGGCCAACTACGCGGCGGTGATCTCGCATCGCTCCGGCGAAACCGAGGACACCACCATTGCCGACATCGCCGTGGCCACCACCGCCACCCAGATCAAGACCGGCTCGCTGAGCCGCAGCGACCGCGTGGCCAAGTACAACCAGCTGCTGCGCATCGAACAGGCGCTGGGTGCGGGTGCGCGCTACGCCGGCCGCGATGCGTTCGTGTCGCTGAAGCGCTGACGGGCTCCCGCCGATGCGCATGCTGCGGATCACGGCGCTGGTACTGATCGCGCTGCTGGCGTGGCTGCAGTACCGCCTGTGGTTCGGGCACGGCGGCGCCGGCGACGTGCGCGTGCTGTCGCAGCAGGTCCACGGCCAGGAGCGCGACAACGAAGGGTTGAAGCAGCGCAACGACGCGCTGGCCGCGGAAGTGGCCGAACTCAAGAGCGAGGACGGTGGCGCCGCCGTCGAGGAAAGAGCGCGCAGCGAGCTGGGCATGATCAAGCCGGGCGAGACGTTCTACCGCGTCGTCGAGACGCAGCCCGCGCCGCCGCCGGCCACGCCGGACGCGCCGGCGCCGGAGGGCGGCCAGTGACGCCGGACCAGGTCCGCGGCCTCTGGGCCGTGGTTCCCGCCGCCGGGCGCGGCGCGCGCTTCGGCGGCGACGTGCCCAAGCAGTACCTGGAAGTCGGCGGCGAACCGCTGCTGGCGCACGCCCTGCGCGCCCTGTTCGCACATGCCGCGGTAAGCGGCGCGGTGGTGGTGCTGGCCGAAGGCGACGGACGCTGGCCCGGCTGGAACGAGTTCGCCGGCAAGCCGCTGCGCACCTGCGCGGGCGGCGACTCGCGCGCGGACTCGGTGCTGGCGGGCCTTGCGGCACTGCCCGACGACGTGCGCGCGGACGACTTCGTGCTGGTGCACGATGCGGCGCGCCCGAACCTCGGGGTCGACGACCTCGGCCAGCTGCTCGAGCGCGGCCGCAACGATCCGGTCGGCGCAATCCTCGCCGCGCCGGTGCGCGACACCCTCAAGCGCGCCGGTGACGACGGTGGCATCGACCGCACCGAACCGCGCGAGCGCCTGTGGCGCGCGCTGACGCCACAGCTGTTCCGTCGCCTGCAGCTGTCGCGCGCGCTGGAAAATGCGCGCGACGCCGGTATCGCGATCACCGACGAGTCGATGGCGATGGAGCGCCAGGGCCTGCGTCCGCTGCTGGTCGAGGGCGCGGAGGACAACATCAAGGTCACGACGCCGGCGGACCTGGCGTATTTCGAGTTCCTGCTGCAGCGCAAGGAGCGGCATCCGGCATGAGTATCCGCATCGGCCTCGGCTACGATGTCCACGCATTCGGCGATGGCGACCACGTCATGCTCGGCGGCGTGCGCGTGGCGCACGATCGCGGCGTGCTGGCGCACAGCGACGGCGACGTGGTGCTGCACGCGCTGTGCGATGCGATGCTCGGCGCGCTGGCGCTGGGCGACATCGGCCGCCACTTCCCGCCGTCGGATCCGCGCTGGAAGGATGCCGACAGCCGCGCCTTCGTCCGCCACTGTGCCGACCTGCTGCGCGAACGCGGCTGGAAGCTCGGCAATGCCGACGTCACCGTGGTCTGCGAACGCCCGAAGGTCGGTCCGCACGCGGACGCGATGCGCAGGCTGATCGCGCAGGACACCGGCGTCGAAGTCGATGCGGTCAGCGTCAAGGCCACCACCAGCGAGACGCTGGGCTTCACCGGCCGCGGTGAGGGCATCGCCGCGCAGGCCGCCTGCCTGCTCGTACGCGATGCGCCCTGAGGGCGCAGGCGCGCGGGACCGCGCGTGACTGCCATCGACCTGCCGCGCGCGCACGGCCCGGCGGTGCTGTCGGCCACGATCCGCGGCGTGCCCGAGGATTTCCAGGTCGAGGAAATCGACGCCTTCGCACCGAGCGGCGCCGGCGAGCACCTGCTGCTGACGATCGAGAAGCGCGGCATGAACACCGCCTTCGCCGCCAGGCTGCTCGCGCAGTGGGCCGGTGTTGGCGAGGCGGCGATCGGCTACGCCGGTCTCAAGGACCGCCACGCCCTGACCCGGCAGCGCTTCAGCGTGCAGCTGCCCGGGCGCGACGCACCCGATACCGCAGCACTGGAGGCCGCGGCGGCCGCATCCGGAGCGGGGCAGGCGCTGCGCGTGCTCGACCAGGCGCGCCACGCAAGGAAACTGCCGCGCGGGGCACTGGCCGGCAACCGCTTCCGGCTGGTGCTGCGCGAGGTGCTGGGCGGGCGTGACGCGATCGACGCGCGCCTGCGCGACATCGCCGGCCACGGCGTGCCGAACTATTTCGGCGAACAGCGCTTCGGCCGCGACGGCGCGAACGTCGCCAACGCGCTGGCGATGTTCGGCGGCCGGCGCGTCGCCCGTACCCAGCGCACCCACCTGCTGTCCGCCGCGCGTTCGGCACTGTTCAACCGGGTGCTGGCCGCGCGCGTGCGCGACGGCTCGTGGAACCGGGGGCTGGAAGGCGAGGTCTGGATGCTGGATGGCAGTCGCAGCGTGTTCGGTCCGGAGGACTGGAGCGAGGCGCTGGGCGAACGCCTGGACCGCTTCGACATCCATCCCACCGGTCCGCTGTGGGGACGCGGTGCGCTGCGTTCGACCGGTGACGCGCGGCGGGTGGAGGAAGACGCGCTCGCAGATGAGCAGTCATCGGCCCTGCGCGCCGGGCTTGAGGCGGCCGGCCTGCGCCAGGAGCGCCGTGCGACGCGGCTGCGCCCCGATGGGCTCGGGTGGGAGTGGATGGACGGCGACGCGCTGGTGCTCGAATTCAGCCTGCCGCCCGGCGCCTACGCGACCACCGTGCTCGCGGCGCTGGGCGAGGTGCGCGAGCCTGCCTGAGCCCGCCCGGCGACCGTTCGTCGGAAATGCAATGCCTGCACTGGCAGCCCCGATGCCGCGGGTATACACCCGACGTGGGTGCCCGGCATGGTGCCGGTGTCGCCCGCGACAACCATCAGGAGACCGCCATGAACGCCAGTCTTCGGATCTTCATCCTCGCCCTGTGCGCTTTCGGCCTGGCCGCCTGTGCGGGCACGCAGGATCGTACGGCTTACGCGCCGCCCGGGCAGGTCGGATCCGCCCCGGTCAATACCGGCTACGTAAGCAACGTCGAGCGGATGGCCCGCGCGCAGGGGATCAAGGTCACCTGGGTCAACATGCCGGTGAAGCGGTCCGCGCAGGCGGACACCAGCACTGACGACCTCTAGCCCCGCGGCCTAGCGCTGGCGGCCGGCCGACGCCAGCAGCACGAGCACCGCGCCGCCGCCGCCCTGCGCGGCGGGCGCGGAATGGAACGCCAGTACGTCCGCGCGCTGGCGCAGCCGCCGGTCGACCAGGTTCTTCAGCGGCGGGATGCGGCTGTCCGAGTGCAGCCCCTTGCCGTGGATGACACGCACGCAGGCCAGGCCGGCGTCGCGTGCCTCCTTCAGGAATCCGCGCAGCAGCGCCTCGGCCTGGGCGCTGTCGGCATGGTGCAGGTCGAGTTCCTCCTGCACCGCGTACTCGCCGCGCGCCAGCCGCCGCAGCACCCGCGGCGGCACTTCGTCGCGGCGGTAGCGCAGCACGTCCCCGGTTTCCAGCGCCCCCGCGTCGAGCATGCGCTGGAATTCGCTGCGTGCCTCGTCCTCGTCGCGCCGGGCCATGCGCGGCACCGGGCGCGGCTTCGGCGCGGCGGGCGGCGGCGGGGCCGCGGGCAGTTCGCGCACCGGGCCAACCGCGCTGCGGAACAGCGCGGCATCGTCGTCCGGCGGCGGGCTTGCAGGCGGTTCGCGGCGCTTGCTCATCGGCCAAGCCTAGCGTCGCATCGCGCGGCCTGCACGGCCGGCCGGTGGCCCGTGTGCATCCGCTATCATGGTGCGCATTGCACGGCGACGGGGCACGGAAAGAGGTTCATGCGCGTACTGGTGAGCAACGATGATGGCGTGGATGCGCCCGGCATCCGGATCCTGGCCGAAGGGTTGCGCGCAGCGGGCCATGAAGTGCTGATCGTCGCCCCGGACCGCGACCGGTCCGGCGCCAGCAACTCGCTGACGCTCGACGCGCCGGTGCGGGTGGTTCAGGTCGACGACGCCACCTGGCGCGTCCACGGCACGCCCACCGACTGCGTCCACGTCGCCATCACCGGGATGCTGGAGGACGAGCCGGACATCGTGGTCTCGGGCATCAACAACGCCGCCAACCTCGGCGACGACGTGATCTATTCCGGCACCGTGGCCGCGGCGATGGAGGGGCGCTTCCTCGGCCTGCCCGCGGTGGCGGTGTCGCTGGTCACCGCCGACCACGCTGGCCGCCACTACGAAACCGCCGCGCGTGCCGCGGTGGAGATCGTCGCGCGGCTGGCCGCCGACCCGCTGCCGGCCGATACCATCCTCAACGTCAACGTGCCGGACCTGCCGTGGGAAGAGGTGGCCGGGTTCGAGGTCGCGCGCCTGGGCAACCGCCACCGCTCCGAGCCCTGCGTGCCGCAGCAGGACCCGCGTGGCCGCGACTGGTGGTGGATCGGCCCGGCCGGCCCGGAGCTCGACAGTGGCGCCGGCACCGATTTCCACGCCGTGCGCACCGGCCACATCTCGATCACGCCGATCAACGTCGATCTCACGCGCTACCAGGCGCTGGAGCAGGTCGCCAGCTGGGTCGATGGCCTGGCCAGCGAACTGCGCGGGGAAGCGGCATGACCGCGCGCATGCGCTTGCATCCGGAGGCGATCGGGGTCGGCATGACCTCGCAGCGGGTGCGCGACCGCCTGATCGGCCGCCTGCGCGACAACGGCATCGTCGACGAGCGCGTGCTCAACGCCATCCGCACCGTGCCGCGGCACCTGTTCGTCGACGAGGCACTGGCGACCCGCGCCTACGAGGACACCGCGCTGCCGATCGGCCACGGGCAGACGATCTCCCAGCCCTGGGTGGTGGCGAAGATGACCGAGGCGCTGTTCGCCAACGGCGCGCAGCCGAAGAAGGTGCTGGAGGTGGGCACCGGTTCCGGCTACCAGGCCACGATCCTGGCCGCGCTGGGGTTGGAGGTGCACACGGTCGAGCGCATCGGCGAACTGCTGCGCACAGCGCGCAAGCGATTCCGCGCGCTGGGGTTCAACGTCCGCAGCAAACACGACGACGGCCGCATCGGCTGGCCGGAAAACGGCCCCTTCGATGGCATCGTGGTCACCGCCGGCGCGCCGGCGCTGGTCGACGCATTGACCGACCAGCTCGCCCCCGGTGGCACGCTGGTGGCGCCGGTCGGCGCCAGTGGCGCGCAGTCGCTGCTGTGCCTGCGCAGGGAGGCGGACGGGACGCTCAGCCGGGCCGAACTGGGGCCGGTGGTGTTCGTGCCGCTGCTGTCCGGCATGATCGACTGACGATGCCACCGCCCCTTTCCGGATCCGCGCGTGCCTGCACCGCGTCCGCCTGCCGCAAGCGGGCAGGGGCGGGCGGGCGCCGTGCAGTCGCTGCCCCAGCGATGGCGCTCCATCGCCGGGGGGCGTTTTCTTGAAGCTGTTCGCACCGCTCTACGAGCGCACGCTCGAACTCGCGCGCCATCGCCGTGCGCCGGCGATGCTCACCGGGCTGAGCTTCATCGAGGCGATCTTCTTCCCGGTGATGCCGGAGGTAATGCTGGCGCCCATGTGCCTGTCGCAGCCGCGGCGCGGGTTCTGGTTCGCCACGCTGAGCCTGGCCGGGTCGCTGGCCGGGGCGCTGGTGGGCTACATGCTCGGCCACTACGCCTATGAACTGGTCCGCCCGCTGCTGGCCGCGCTGGGCTGGATCGACCGCATCGACGCCGAGGTCGCGGCGTTGCGCGAGGTGGTGGCGCACTCGCCATGGAAGGCCTTCTGGCTGCTGGTGCTGGCGGGCTTTTCGCCCATCCCGCTGAAGATCTTCACCTGGGCTTCGGGCGTGGTCGGCGTGCCCTTGCTACCCTTTGTCGCGAGCATGGCGGTCGGGCGCGGCAAGCGCGTGTACCTGGTCGCGCTGGCCATCCGCCTGGGCGGCGAGCGCGCCGAACGCGCGCTGCACCGCTACATCGAGCCGGTTGGCTGGGCCGCCCTGGTCCTGCTCGTGGCCGGCATCGGCTACGTTGCGTTCAGGGCCCATGCGGCATGAAGCATTTGGAGATGGACATCGGAAACTGCGGGAAACAGATGATGTTGCGTGCAATCCTGATCACGGCCTGCGCCTGCCTGCTGGCCGCCTGTTCCAGTACCGTCGTGCGCGAAGGCGGCACGCGGGCGTCGACCCCGAAGTACGGCGCCACCGTCGTGGTCAAGCGCGGCGACAACCTGTACCGGATCGCGACCAACAACGGCATCAGCACGCTGGACCTGGCGACCTGGAACAACATCCCGCCGCCGTACACCATCTACCCGGGCCAGCGCCTGCGGCTGTACCCGGCGGACGGGCGCCGCACGGCTTCGACGTCGTCGCGCCCCGCTGCCGGCGCCTCCGGTCCGAAGACGACGACTTCCACCAGGCCTGCGGCCACGACGACACCCGCGCCGGCCGCGTCGAAGCCCGCCGCCAGCCCGTTCACCTGGCGCTGGCCCACCGACGGCCAGCTGGTGGGCACCTATGCCGCCGGCGACCCGACCCGGCAAGGCATCGACATTGCCGGCAAGCTCGGCCAGCCGGTGCGCGCGGTGGCGGACGGGGTCGTGGTGTATTCGGGCTCCGGCCTGGTAGGCTACGGCGAGCTGGTCATCGTCAAGCACAACGACGAATGGCTCTCGGCCTACGGCCACAACCGGGCGCGGCTGGTCAACGAGGGCCAGGTGGTGAAGGCCGGCCAGCAGATCGCCGAGATGGGCCACAGCGGCGCCTCGCGCGACATGCTGCACTTCGAGATCCGTTACAACGGCAAGCCCGTCGACCCCTTGGCATATTTGCCCAGGCGCTGAAGAGCAGGGCCGGCGCCTGCGACCTCGCAGGCGCGGCTCCAGTCGCGAGCTCCTGGGCTTTGCGCCCGCCCGCGAACGCGGAAAAGACCGCGGCTCGCAGTGATGCCGACGCTCGGACCTGTCCCTGCCTTCGCAAGCGAGGAGCTAAAAGCTCGCGGCTGAAGCCGCGCCTGCCGGACGCTGTTGCAGGCCTCAGGCTCGCAGCACGAACCCCGCCGCCACCCGCCTGCCTTCGCTTGCGAGCACGTTGAACGTGCGCGCGGCGGCGGCGTTGGTCATCGTTTCCAGACCGATGCCGCGCGACAGGCAGGCGGCCATCGTGGCCGGCGGCGGGAACGCCTGGGCGCCGCCGCTGCCGAGCAGGACCAGTTCGGGCTGGAGGTCGAACAGCGGCTGCAGGTCGTCCGGTGCCAGCGTGGTGACGTCATCGACCGGCCAGTCCTCGACCAGTGTGTTCGGCGAGATGACGAAACTGCGCTCCAGCTTGCGCTCGTTCACAAGCGCGGACGTGCCGTCGGCACCGCGCAGGAAGAAATCGTAATCGGGGCGTTCGAGGGTGAGTTGCATGGAGCTGTGGCGCGCTAGTCCCGGTTCCTCGGCAACACGATCCGCCGCTGCTCGGGATTGGGCCGGTACAGGATGGCGACATGGCCGATGCGCTGGACCAGGGCGGCATCGGTGCGCGCGGCGAGGTCGGCGATGATCGCGTCGCGCGCGTCGCGGTCCTCGGCGGCGACCTTCACCTTGATCAGTTCGTGGTGTTCGAGCGCGCCGGATACCTCCGCGACCACCGCATCGGTAATGCCCTTGCCGCCCACCTGCAGCATGGCCTTGAGGTCATGCGCCTGTCCGCGCAGGAAACGGTTCTGGACCGCGGTCAGGACGGTTGGCATGCGCTGGATCAAGTCGGGAAGGGGACGCGCAGGGTATCATGGCGGCCCGCAACGCCCTGATTTTGCGGGCACTTCCCCACCGCAGGCCCGCCTCCTCCATGGCCACCCGCAGCAAGAGCAGCCAGCGCTGGCTGAAGGAGCACTTCTCCGATCCCTACGTCAAGAAGGCGCAGGCGGAAGGCTTGCGCTCGCGCGCGGCCTACAAGCTGGAGGAGCTCGTCGAGCGCGACCGCCTGCTGCGCCCCGGCATGGTGGTCGTGGACCTGGGCGCCGCCCCCGGCGGCTGGTCGCAGTGGGTCCGGCAGGCCCTGGGCGACGCCGGGCGGGTGCTGGCGCTGGACATCCTGGACATGCCGCCGCTGGCCGGCGTGGAGTTCCTTCATGGGGATTTCAGGGAGGATGACGTCCTATCGAGGCTGGAAGCCGCGCTGGAAGGGGCCGAAGTCGACCTTGTCCTGTCCGACATGGCCCCCAATAAGAGTGGTGTGGATGCCGTCGACCTGCCGCGGGCCATGCATCTGGCGGAACTGGCGATGGATTTCGCCGACCACCACCTGCGGACCGGCGGCGCGCTGCTGATCAAGCTGTTCCAGGGCGTGGGATTCGACGAGTACGTGCGGGAGCTGCGGCGGCGCTACGCCAAGGTGGCGATCCGCAAGCCGGCCGCCTCGCGCAAGCGTTCGCCGGAAGTCTATGCGCTGGCGCAGGGCAAGCTGGCCCAAATCAAGTAATGTTGGCGGCGTTGCCGCGGAGCGGAATCGAATGAGTGACCTGGTGAAAAATCTGATGCTTTGGGTGGTCGTCGCCGTCGTGCTGATGGTGGTGTTCCAGAGCTTCAGCCCGAAGACCGCCGGCAGCGACGAGATCATCTACTCGCAGTTCATCACCGACGTCCGCAACGACCGGGTCAAGGAAGTGGACATCGCCAGCGACGAACGCTCGATCAAGTTCACCCGCGCCGACGGCAGCAAGGGCATCACCACGGCGCCGCGCCGCGACGAGCGCCTGATCGACGACCTGCTGCGCCACGACGTCTCGATCAAGCAGGCGCCGCCCGAGTCGGGCGTGACCATCTGGGCGCTGCTGATCAACTTCCTGCCGGTACTGCTGATCATCGGTTTCTGGTTCTTCATGATGCGGCAGATGCAGCAGGGCGGCAGCAAGGGCGCGATGTCCTTCGGCCGCTCGCGCGCCAAGCTGCTCAACGAGGACCAGACCAAGGTCACCTTCGCCGACGTCGCCGGCTGCGACGAGGCCAAGGAAGAAGTCTCCGAACTGGTCGAGTTCCTGCGCGACCCGACCAAGTTCCAGAAGCTCGGCGGCAAGATCCCGCGCGGCGTGCTGATGGTCGGCCCGCCCGGCACCGGCAAGACGCTGCTGGCCAAGGCCATCGCCGGCGAGGCCAAGGTGCCGTTCTTCTCGATTTCCGGTTCCGACTTCGTCGAGATGTTCGTCGGCGTCGGCGCCAGCCGCGTGCGCGACATGTTCGAGCAGGGCAAGAAGCACGCGCCGTGCATCATCTTCATCGACGAGATCGATGCGGTCGGCCGCCATCGCGGCGCCGGCCTGGGCGGCGGCCACGACGAGCGCGAGCAGACGCTCAACCAGCTGCTGGTCGAGATGGACGGGTTCGAGGGCGGCGAGGGCGTGATCGTGGTGGCGGCGACCAACCGCCCCGACGTGCTCGATCCGGCACTGCTGCGCCCGGGCCGCTTCGACCGCCAGGTCGTGGTCGGCCTGCCCGACGTCAAGGGCCGCGAACAGATCCTGCAGGTGCACATGCGCAAGGTGCCGCTGTCGGACAACGTCGAGCCGATGATCGTCGCTCGCGGCACGCCCGGCTTCTCCGGCGCGGACTTGGCCAACCTGGTCAACGAGGCGGCGCTGTTCGCCGCGCGCGAGAACGCGAAGGAAGTCCGCATGGACCACTTCGACAAGGCGCGCGACAAGATCATGATGGGCGCCGAGCGCCGCTCGATGGCGATGAGCGAGGACGAAAAGACGCTGACCGCCTACCACGAGGCCGGCCACGCCATCGTCGGCCGCCTGGTGCCCGAGCACGACCCGGTCTACAAGGTCACCATCATCCCGCGCGGCCGCGCGCTGGGCGTGACCATGTACCTGCCCGAGGGCGACAAGTACAGCTACAACCGCACCGCGATCGAATCGCAGCTGTGCTCGCTGTACGGCGGACGCGTGGCCGAGGAGCTGATCTTCGGCGACGACAAGGTCACCACCGGCGCGTCCAACGACATCGAGCGTGCGACCAAGATGGCACGCAACATGGTCACCAAGTGGGGCCTGTCGGACGAGCTGGGCCCGATCGCCTACGGCGAGGAGGACGACGAGGTATTCCTCGGCCGTTCGGTCACCCAGCACAAGAGCGTGTCCGACGATACCGCGCGGCGCATCGACGAGGTCGTGCGCGGGATCCTCGACAAGGCCTACGGCCGGACCACGAAGATCCTCACCGACAACCTGGACAAGCTGCACGCGATGGCCAAGCTGTTGCTCGAGTACGAAACCATCGACGTGCCGCAGATCGACGCGATCATGGAAGGGCGCGACCCGCCGCCGCCGATGGGCTGGACGCAGGGCGGTCCGGCGCGCGAGGAGCCGAAGAAGATCACCATCGGCGGGCCTGCGGCGCAGACCTGATCCGGCACCTATGCAATGCCTCGAAGGCCGGAGCCCGCTCCGGCCTTCGCTTTTTTGCGTGCTCCGGTAGGAGCGGCCTCAGCCGCGAGCTTTTGTCTTTGGCCCCTCCGCTGGCCCTCGCAGGGGGAGCTAAAAACTCGCGGCCGAAGCCGCTCCCGCAACGGCGCGGGCAGCAGCGCCGTCACATCCACGTGCCCCGCGCGTCCCTGTCAGTGGATAATCAAGGGCATGAGGAGCATCGCCATGAAGATTTCCTGCCGCGGCGCCGCGGGCTGGGGTTTGCCGCTGGGTATTGCGATCGGGGCCGCGATGGGCTCGGCCACGGGACAGATGGGGCTGTGGCTGGGCATCGGCGTCGCCATCGGCGTTGCGTTGTCGCAGGCCGGGAAGAAACGCTGATGTTCGACACCGTCGCCACGCTCGACTGCAACGGCCGCGTGCTGCGGCTGGATCGCCCGCGGGTG
Organism: Luteimonas lutimaris; assembly: GCF_039537065.1. Classification (NCBI taxonomy): domain Bacteria; kingdom Pseudomonadati; phylum Pseudomonadota; class Gammaproteobacteria; order Lysobacterales; family Lysobacteraceae; genus Luteimonas; species Luteimonas lutimaris. The sequence goes on from NZ_BAAAZU010000006.1 coordinate 115,173, forward strand.
ATGGGGATCGTCAACGTCACCCCGGATTCGTTCTCCGACGGCGGCGAGCACGCCACCACCGACGCGGCCGTCGCGCACGGCCTGAAGCTGGCGGAGGAGGGCGCCGACATCCTCGATGTCGGCGGCGAGTCCACCCGTCCCGGCGCCGACGACGTGCCGCTGGAGGAAGAGCTGCGGCGCGTGGTGCCCGTCATCGAGCGCCTGGTGAAGGACACCAGCCTGCCGGTCAGCGTCGACACCTCGCACCCGGAGGTGATGCGCGCCGCGGTGGCCGCGGGCGCGGGCATGGTCAACGACGTCTACGCGCTGCGCCGGGAAGGCGCGCTCGAGGCGGCGGCGGAACTGGGCGTGCCGGCAGTGCTGATGCACATGCTCGGGCAGCCGCGTTCGATGCAGGATGATCCGCGCTACGACGACGTCGTCGCCGACGTGCACCGGTTCCTGGCCGAGCGCATCTTCGCCGCCGAGATGGCGGGCATCGACAGGAAGCGGCTGGTGGTCGATCCGGGTTTCGGTTTCGGCAAGAACCGCGACCACAACCTGGCGCTGCTCGCGCAGCTGCAGCGCTTCACCGAACTCGGCGTGCCGGTGCTGGCGGGGCTGTCGCGCAAGAAGACCATCGGCGAGCTCACCGGCCGCGAAGCCCCGCGCGATCGCGGCCACGGTTCGGTCGCCGCGCACCTGATCGCGGCCCAGCGCGGGGCGATGCTGCTGCGCGTGCACGACGTGGCCGCCACCGTCGACGCGCTGGCGGTGTGGAACGCGGTCGACGCCGTGCCGATGCCGCGCATCGAGGCGAAACCGGCGATCCGCTGGCCCGACGACGACTGACCCGTGCACGCCCGCGCGACGGGCTGGCGAATCATTCGCCGGCCGCCGCGCAGCCGCGGCACGACGGGCTTCGCGCCACTTGTCCACAAGCTTGGTCCCCGGGTTGTCCACAGCCTCTGTGGACAACCCGGGGCTGAAAGCGCCTGTCCATGTGCGTTAGGCTGGCCCATTCGCGCGCCGCCGCGGCAGCGCCCATTCGCACGGAATCAAGGGGAAACCATCACCCATGACAGCCAGCACACCGCTCCTGGTCACGTTCTCGATCTACCTGTTCGTCGTCGTCATGATCGGCTTCATCGCGTGGAAGTCGACCAAGGACTTCGACGACTACATCCTCGGCGGGCGTTCGCTCGGGCCGTGGGTGGTGGCGCTGGCCGCCGGTGCGTCGGACATGAGCGGCTGGCTGCTGATGGGCCTGCCGGGCGCGCTGTACCTGGGCGGCGTGTCCGAGAGCTGGATCGCGATCGGCCTGATCCTCGGCGCGTTCGCCAACTGGCGCTGGGTGGCCGGGCCGCTGCGCATCTATACCGAGCGCGCCGGCGATTCATTGACCATCCCGGACTACTTCACCAACCGCTTCGCCGACCACGACCGCCTGCTGCGGGTGCTGTCGGCGATCGTGATTCTGGTGTTCTTCGCGGTGTACTGCGCCTCGGGCGTGGTGGCCGGCGCGCGGCTGTTCGAGAGCGTGTTCGGGCTGCCCTACGAGCAGGCGCTGTGGTGGGGCGCGGCCGCGACCATCATCTACACCCTGGTCGGCGGCTTCCTCGCCGTCAGCTGGACCGACACCCTGCAGGCCAGCCTGATGTTCTTCGCGCTGCTGCTGGCGCCGAGCATCATCCTGATGAACAATGGCGGCTTCGAGGCCGCCGTCGGCGTGATCCGCGAGTTCGACGCATCCCGGCTCGACTGGTTCGGCAGCGGCACGGTCGGCCTGGTCGGCGTGGTGTCCGCGCTGGCCTGGGGCCTGGGCTACTTCGGCCAGCCGCACATCCTCGCGCGCTTCATGGCCGCCGACCGCGTCGAGAACATCCCCACCGCGCGCCGCGTCGGCATGACCTGGATGATCCTGTGCCTGGCCGGCTCGCTGGGCGTGGGCTTCTTCGGCATCGCCTATTTCGCCAACCATCCGGAGGCGGCCGGCGCCGTCGACGCCAACTCCGAGCGCGTGTTCATCGAACTGGCCAGCCTGCTGTTCAACCCGTGGATCGCGGGCGTGCTGCTGTCGGCGATCCTCGCCGCGGTGATGAGCACGCTGTCGTGCCAGTTGCTGGTGTGCTCCAGCGTGATGACCGAGGACTTCTACCGCGGGTTCCTGCGCAAGGACGCCAGCCAGAAGGAGCTGGTCTGGGTCGGCCGGCTGTCGGTGGCACTGATCGCGCTGCTGGCACTGTGGCTGGCGCGCGACCCCGACAGCAAGGTCCTGGGGCTGGTGAGCTACGCCTGGGCCGGGTTCGGCGCCGCGTTCGGCCCGGTGGTGATCCTGTCCCTGTTCTGGCAGCGCATGACCCGCAATGGCGCGCTGGCCGGCATCATCGTGGGCGCCGCGACGGTGATCGCGTGGAAGCTCGTCGCGGTCGACCGGCTGGGCTCGGGCCTGTACGAGATGGTGCCGGGCTTCATCGCCGCGACCGCGGCGATCGTGGTGGTCAGCCGCCTTGGCCGCGAGCCGCCGGCGGAGGTCCAGTCCGTCCACCAGCAGGTGCGCGCCTCGCTGCGCGAAACCGGCTACTGATGCCGCGCTAGTCCGCGTCCCCATGCGAGCCGGCTGGCAGGCCATGCACGATCCGCGTCCGCCGGCGATCGCACTGATGGGGCCCACCGCCTCGGGCAAGAGCGCGCTGGCGCTGGACTGGGCGCAGCGGCTGGGCGGCGAGATCGTCAGCGTCGATTCGGCGCTGGTCTACCGTGGGCTCGACATCGGCGCCGCCAAGCCCACTGCCGGGGAGCGCGCGGCCGTGCCGCACCACGTGATCGACCTGCGCGATCCGTGGCAGGCGTATTCGGCGGCCGAGTTCGCCGCCGATGCGCGCAGGGCCATCGACGGCATCCTAGCGCGCGGCCGGGTGCCGATCCTGGCCGGCGGCACCGGACTGTATTTCCGCGCCCTGCTGCAGGGGCTGTCGCCGATGCCGGAAGCCGACCCCGCGGTGCGCGCGGCGATCGACGCGCAGGCGCGCGAGCAGGGCTGGCCGGCGCTGCACGCCGAACTGGCGCGCGTCGACCCGGCCGCGGCCGCCCGCATCCACGCCACCGATCCGCAGCGCATCCAGCGCGCGCTGGAAGTGTTCCGCATCAGCGGCCGCCCGATCAGCGACTGGCAGCGCGAGCCGTCGCGCGGCCCGCGGCTGCCCTGCAGGCTGCTGAAGCTGGTCCTCGCGCCGGCCGACCGCGCGACCCTGCATGCCCGCATCGCCGCCCGCTTCGACGCGATGCTGGCCGAGGGCTTCCTCGACGAGGTCCGCGCGTTGCGGGCGCTGCCGCCGCTGCGCGACCACCCGGCGCCGCTGGACCTGCCCGCGATCCGCGCGGTGGGCTACCGGCAGGCCTGGGAGCATCTGGACGGCGCCACGGCGGCCGGTGAATTCCGCGACCGCGCCATCCACGCCACCCGCCAGCTGGCCAAGCGCCAGCTGACCTGGCTGCGCGGCGAGCTCGACGCCCGCTGGTTCGACCCCGCCGCCGACCAGGCCGGCCTGGAGGACGCGCTCGTGCTGTTCCGCGGGAACCGCGATCCCGGTCCTCCCGCGGGAACGGCCTGATCGCCCCTGTGGGAGCGGCCATGGCCGCGATGCCCCGCTTGGCCGCAATCGCCGCCGCACCGCGCCACCAGCCTGCGAACCGCGTCACATGCACGGTGCCCACAACCCTGAACTGTCGTATAACATCGGCCTGTCGCCGCCGTGGGGAACGGGTCGGGCGGCGCGGGGCGCAAGCCATAACAACAATAACCAAGCTGGGGGAACACCATGTCCAAGGGGCAGTCTCTGCAGGATCCTTTCCTGAACGCGCTGCGGCGCGAACGCGTGCCGGTATCGATCTACCTGGTCAACGGCATCAAGCTGCAGGGAACGGTCGAGTCCTTCGACCAGTTCGTGGTGCTGCTGCGCAATACCGTCAGCCAGATGGTCTACAAGCACGCGATCTCCACCGTGGTCCCGGCGCGCAACGTGCGCGTGGGCCCGGGCGGCGGCCACGTCCACCCGGCCGACGGCCCCGCCGGTGGTGACGAAGCGGACGCCGACGAAGCCTGAGGCTTGCGTCGCGGCCCCGGCGCCGCCATATACCGGACCTGATCCGACCATGGGCGCACGATGCCGACCACGCTGTTCGAACGTTCCCGCCGGGGCGAGCACGCCCTGCTGATCCAGCCCCATGCCGGCGGCCCGCCGGACGAGGCCGTGGTGGAGGAGTTCGCCGAACTCGCGCGCTCGGCCGGCGCGACCGTCGCCACGCTCGTCAACGCCCGCATCGACCGGCCCAACCCGGCCACGCTGATCGGCAGCGGCAAGCTGGAGGAAGTAAAAGCCGCCGCCGACGCCAGCGGCGCCGACCTGGTGCTGGTCAACCACGCGCTTTCGCCCGGCCAGGAACGCAACCTGGAAAAGGCGCTGCAGCGGCGCGTGGTCGACCGCACCGGCCTGATCCTCGACATCTTCTCCCAGCGCGCGCGCAGTGCCGAAGGCAAGCTGCAGGTCGAACTGGCCCAGCTGCGCCACATGGCCACGCGCCTGGTCCGCGGCTGGACCCACCTGGAGCGCCAGCGCGGCGGTTCGATCGGCCTGCGCGGCCCCGGTGAAACCCAGCTGGAAACCGACCGCCGCCTGCTCCAGAAGCGCGTCGAACAGCTGTCCAGGCGCCTGGACAAGGTCGAGGTGCAGCGCACCCAGATGCGCCGCGCCCGCGTGCGCCGCGAGGTGCCGCGCATCGCCCTGGTCGGCTACACCAACGCCGGCAAGTCGACCCTGTTCAATGCCCTGACTGGCGCCGACGCCTACGCCGCCGACAAGCTGTTCGCCACCCTCGACCCGACCGTGCGCCGGATCGAGCTGCCCGGCGGGCACGCCGCGATCGCCGATACCGTCGGCTTCGTGCGCGACCTGCCGCACGAACTGGTCGCCGCCTTCCGTTCCACGCTCAGCGAGGCGCGCGACGCCGACCTGCTGCTGCACGTCATCGATGCCGCCGACCCGCTGCGCGAGGAGCGCATCGCCCAGGTCGACGCGGTGCTGGCCGAAGTGGGCGCGGGCGATATCCCGCAGCTGCGGGTTTACAACAAGATCGACAGGCTCGGCGCGCCGGACGCTGGCGCCGACGGCGAAAGCGCGGCCGGCGAGGGCGGGCCGGCGCGCGCCATCGAGCCGCGCCACGACCGCCCGGACGGCGACCATGCCGACGCCATGACCCGCGAGCGGGTCTGGATTTCCGCGCGCGACGGCCTCGGCCTGGACCTGCTGCGCAACGCGATCGCCGGCCGGCTCGGCCTGCGCCGGATCGTCGCGCAGATCCGCCTGCCGACCTCCGCCGGGCGCCTGCGCGCGCGGCTGCACGCCCTCGACGCCGTGCGCGGCGAGGAGCATGACGGGGACGGCTGGACGCTGGCCGTCGACCTGCCGGCCACGGACGTGCAGCGCCTTGCGGCTGGCGACGACGGTGCGCCGCTGCGCGGGCTGTTGGAGCCGGAAGCGTCTTGATCCGGCGGGCCTGCACGGGGGCGCGTGCGATCGTGGCTGCGCCCTTGCTTCCGGGCCAGCCCGGCCCGACCTAGTAGACTGTCGCACCGCGCGCGTCCTCCCGGGCGCGCGCGCCCCATATCACCCGATTGGAGCAGGCATGGCCTGGAACACTCCCGGCAAGAACGACGATGGCGGGTCCGGCAGGGACCGTCGCAACAACCCGTGGAAACCGCGCCGCGGCAACGGCGGCGGCCTGGGCGACCTGTTCGACAATTTCCGCGGCATGTTCGGCGGTGGTGGTGGCGGCGGAAGCCCGCTGCGCTGGATCGGCCTGGCGCTGGTGCTGTGGCTGGCCTTCAACTGCTTCGTGCTGGTCGCCGAGCAGCAGCGCGGCGTGGTGCTGCGCTTCGGCCAGTTCTCGCGCATCCTCGACCCCGGCCCGCACTTCAAGCTGCCGTGGCCGGTCGAGCGCGTGACCAAGGTCGCCGCCACCCAGATCAAGACCTTCAGCGACAACGTGCCGATCCTGACCAGCGACGAGAACATCGTGCAGGTCGAGATCAACGTGCAGTACCGCGTCAACGATGCGCAGAAGTACCTGTTCGGCACCCGCGACGCCGACCAGATGCTGCAGCAGGCGGTGCTGTCGACTGTGCGCGAGCAGGTCGGCCGTTCCGACCTGGACACCGTGCTCGGCGCGCGCGAGGCGCTGGCGGTCTCGGCGCGGCAGATGCTGCAGAAGTCGCTGGATGCCTACCGCACGGGCCTGGTGGTCACCGAACTCAACCTGCCCAACGCGCGCCCGCCGGAAGAGGTCAAGCCCGCGTTCGACGACGTCAACAGCGCGCAGCAGGACAAGGACCGCCTGATCAGCGAGGCGCGCGCCTACGCGGCCAAGGTCGTGCCCGAGGCGCGCGGCCAGGCGGCGCGCGTGCGTACCGTGTCCGAGGGTTACAAGACTGCGGCGATCGCCCGTGCCACGGGTGACGCGGAGCGCTTCAGCCTGCTGCTCGACCAGTACCGCAACGCACCCGAAGTCACCCGCAAGCGCCTGTGGCTGGAGACCGTGCAGGAAGTGCTGGCCGACAACCGCACCATCGTCGGCGACGGTCGCCAGCTGATCTACGTGCCAATGGCGAAGGGGAGCACCGCGTCGGCCGCGCCGACACAGCCGCTGCTGACGCCCGACATGGTCGCCCCGACCGTGACCGCCGATCCCGGTGACGACATCCGTCCGGGACGCAACCCGCGCAGCGGCGAGGAGGCTGGCCGATGAGACTCAACATCCTGATCCCGCTGGTCATCGTGGTGCTGTTCGGGCTGCTGGGCTCGGTCTACGTGGTGGCCGAGGGCCACACCGCGATCGTGCTCAACCTGGGCCGCGTGGCCCGCACCGACATTGGCCCCGGCCTGCACTTCAAGTGGCCGCTGATCGAGAACGCACTGGTGTTCGACCGCCGCCTGCAGGTGCTCGACGCCACGCCCGAGCGCTACCTGACCTCCGAGCGCAAGGACGTGTCGGTGGACTTCTTCGCCGTGGGCATGATCGAAGACGTGCGCGCGTTCTACCGCGCCACCGGCGGCAGCGAGCAGATCGCCGTCGACCGCCTGGCGCCGATCATCAAGGACTCGCTGCGCAACGAGATCAACGCGCGCACGCTGTCGGAAGTGGTGTCCGGCGACCGTTCCGAGGTGATCGGCCGGCAGCTCGACAACATCAACGTCGGCGCCAAGAACATCGGCATCCGCATCGTCGACCTGCGCATCAAGAAGATCGACCTGCCCACCGACAGCAAGGTGATCCGCGACGTGTACCGCCGCATGAGCGCCCAGCGCCAGCAGGTGGCCAGCCGCCTGCGCGCCGAGGGCGAGGAACAGGCGCAGACGATCCGCTCCGAGGCCGACCGCGAGAAGACCGTGATCATGGCCGAGGCCGAGCGCGACGCGCAGAAGCTGCGCGGCGAGGGCGACGCCGAGGCCACCCGCATCTACGGCGAGGCCGCCAACCGCGACGCCGGCTTCTACGCCTTCCAGCGCAGCCTGGAGGCGTACGGCAAGGCGTTCGAGGACGGCGAAAGCGTGATCGTGCTCGACAAGGGCGATCCGTTCCTGCAGTACATGCGCAACGACCGGTAGCGATGTCCGACCTGTGGGCGGCGCTGTGCCTGGTCGCGGTGCTGGAGGGACTGGTGCTGTTCGCCTTCCCCGACGCGTTCAAGCGCATGGCCGAGCAGATGCAGTCGATGGAGGCCCGGCAGCTGCGCGCCGCCGGCGCCATCGTCCTCGCCGCGGGCGTGGTCGCGCTGTACCTGGTGCGCCGTCTGGCCTGAGCCTCCGCCTGCGCGCAGCCGTTCACCCGCAGGAGCGGCCACCACATCACAACAGCCGGAACCTATTCCCCGACGCCGGCCTCCAGCGGCACCTCGTGTGCCCGCAGCCACGCGACCACCTTTTCGCGGTTGGCGCGCGCCTGCGCCGACAGCGACGCCTCGGGCGTGGTGAAGAAATAGGCCTGGAAAGTCGCATCCTGCACGCTCTTCGCCTGCGGGTCGGCGCCGGCGTCGAGCAGCTGCAGCACGTGTTCGCCGGCGTTGATCATCGCCGCGCGGTGCAGCGGGGTGTAGCCCTGCGCATCGGCCGCATTGGCGTTGGCGCCGGCGTCGAGCAGCATCCGGAACTGCGCGTCGGTACGCGGCGACACGGCCACCGCCAGCGCTGTCTCGCCGCTGCGGTGGTTGGCCGCGTCGGGATCGGCGCCGTGGGCGAGCAGCATCCGCAGGTAGTCGGGATCGTCCGCGATCGCGGCGGTGTGCAGCGCGGTGGTGCCGTTGAAGCCGGGCGCGTCGGGTTTCGCGCCGCTGTCGAGCAGCGCCTCGAAGCCGGCCTTGTTGGCGACCATGATCGCGTACTGCAGCAGGTTGATGCCGTCCTTGCCCTGCGCGTCGGGATCGGCGCCGTCGCGGACCTGGCTGGCGATGGCGTGGGCGTTGCCTTGCACGGCGGCCTCGGCGAGGCCGGAGGCGGCGGCGTCGGTGAACGGTGCGTCCATGGGATCTCCGCGGCAGGCTGCGACCGACAGTAGCATCGGCAGCAGCAGGATCAGCGTCGGCGTGCTGGAAAGTCGCACGGGGTCATTGTGTCCGTGCAGTGCGGAATGGTCGAGTGCGTGCGGCGCGCGGCGACACTCCGGCCGCCGGGGAAGGCACCGCGATCAGCCGAACAGCCGCTTCCAGCCGTCGGTCAGCGCCTGGTCGACCTTGCCGATCACGTCCGAACCCTTGTCGGCGATCCAGCCGGCGCCGTCCAGAACCGCCTGCGTGGCATTGCCGCCCACCCGGGTGATGCCGCCGCCGGCCTGGCCGAGCAGCCGCACTGCACCGGCGCTGCCTTCCAGCAGCGCGCGCTCGACCGGGTTGGAGGCCGCGTCCGCGCGCGCATCGAGCGAGTTGCCGGCGTCGGCGGCCATGCCTTCCACCGTGGCCGCGGCCACGTCCGCGCCGGACGAGATCACGTCGCCGGTGACGTTCAGGCCGGTTTGCAGCTGCTCGCCGGCGATGCTCCAGCCGGCCTGCACGTGACGGCCCTCGGCCACGTCGGTGGCCTGGATGTGGGCGATGTCGGCCTGGCCCTGGGCCACGTCGGCACGGATTTCGTCCACGCCCTGCGCGACCTCCTCGGTCACCCGGCGTTCGACCTCGCGCGAGTTGAACGGCGACTCGTTGCTTTCCGGATTCACGTAGCCGTCCTGCCACGGCTCCTGCTGCAGCATGGTGTCGATCATCAGCTGCTGCTCGTGGCTGCTCACCGCACGGGCGAGGTCGCGTACGCCGCTGCCGATGCCGCCCAGCGGGCCGGGCAGGTTGGGCAGCCATTCGACGATGTCGGTGATGGTGCCGGCGGTGCCTTCGTCCACGCCCATGTGCCCGAGGCCGTACTCGATCACGCTGTCGGCCAGCTCGCCCTCGGGCTTGACCACGATCTTGTGGCCGATGGCGTCCGGCGCCAGCGGCGCGGTGAACCAGTTCTCCTGTGCCTGGGTCAGCGCATCCTCGAACATCGAGTAGCGGCGCACCTGGCCGTCTTCGGCCTGCTGGCGGAACTGTTCGCCGTCCAGGCCGAGGCGCTCGAACGTGCGGTCGTGCACGCCCGAGGGGTCGAAGGTGACAGCCGGGATGCCGGTCACCGCCGAGGCCACCGTCGCCAGCCCGCCGCCCTGCGAGTGACCGGTGATGGCCAGGTTGGTGTAGGCGGGATTGCCGTCGGCGTCCACGCCGCGCTCGCCGAAGGCGCGGGCGAACTCCTGCGCCGCCTGCGGCGCGAGCCGGTCGAACTCGTCGGTGACCTGGCCGGTGCCTTGGGCGAAGTTGGTCATCCAGTCGGCGGCACCCTCCTGGGTGCCGCGGAAGGCCAGCACGTAGTTGCCCTGGCCATCGGTGAACACCATCGCCTTGAACTGGCTGCCGGGCACGTCGAGCTTGCCCGGGTCCATGCCGGCTGCCTGGAGTTGTTCGCCGTCCAGCGCGGTCCAGCCGCAGATCGACTGCGGGCCGCCCTCGTACGTGGCGAACGACATCCGCATCATGTCGACGTCGACCTGCCGCCCCTGCGTGCCGCTGATGAAGGTGGAGAAGTTGGCCGCGTCGTAGGGCATGGCCGGGCCGGGGCCGCAGGCGCCGGGTGCCCCGACCTGCGGGTGGTAGGCGGGCTCGGGGACGTAGGGAGTCGCCGGCTGCGCAGCGCGCCGGGCGTCCGGCGGCAACACCGTGGGCGGCGGCTGCGGCACGTAGCTGCGTTGCGCGGAGTCTCCGACGGTCAGGCCCATGTCCATGCTTCCCCGGTTGGATGCCCCGAAAATACGGTGGCGTAGGGAGTGGAAACAGCTGGTGCGGACCCTAGGGTGGGGCGAAGGCCGAAGTCGGCCGGCCGGCTGGCCTGCGGCCCTTGAAACCCGGATAATGCGCAAAAGCGTGCGACACGAGAGCTCGTGACACACGTACCCCCGACGAGGGTCAATTCGTCTTCACTATCGTTGTTTCATGCACTGATAATCTGCTTGTGAAGTTGGGACTGTGCTTCTGACTTCACCGCAACGGTGATAGGTCGGGCGCATATGGAATGTCCCCGCGGCCCTGCCGTTGCCCTGCAGAATCAACTAGATAGGCCGCAATGGCCATGTCTTCATCAATCACGAGCTCGTGCTTCGTGTGTCATTGTTCCTGCGTCCATGATGGGCGTGAGCGGAACCTGCTGTATGACCAGCAGTAGCCTAGGATGGCGTGCGTCTTCGGTAACGAAGGGGTGCGAAGCCCATCCGACAATGTCCCCCGGAAACGGTGGGTTAGGCCGTGAGGTCTGACCTGAATTCTGCCAGCAGCAAGGCGGTTGAGGGGCTAGGCTGGCCGATACGAGCAAGATATCTGAACTGCTAATAAACGTCGTAAGCATTGAAACGCCAAAGCTGCTGACAGGCGTTCGTGGTCGGTTGTTCCGCTGCTTTTACGGGACACGTCATCGAAAAGACCACCGGCGGAGAGGCAGGCTCTAACTCGGTCATGTGATGCACGAGGAACGTGGTAAGCCCCCAGCTTTGCCTTCGGGCAGGTGAACCGTAAGGAACACTGTTGAGGCTGCGGGTATGAGACGCCGGAGAAAGCAAAGGCCGTCCTGTAATCGGACGGATACGCCCACTTCCGGCGGGTCTGCGATCGTGTGACATCTGTTTGACCTCATCCAGGCGGGCTACGCCCGCTTTTATCCACTACCCCAACGGGGCCACGTTGCCCCTTGGGGCTTTCGTGCGCCTTCGTTCGGGTCACCGGAGGAACGCAGCATGAAAGTATCCAAGCTCAAGGGCCAAGGATCTGTACGTTCCGGCGCGGTGCAAAGCTGGCATGCCATCGACTGGCAGCGAGTGGAGCGCAACGTCAGAGGAATGCAGACACGGATCACGAAGGCTACGCAGGATGGCGACTGGCGCAGGGTGAAAGCCTTGCAACGGATGCTGTCCCGCTCGTTTTGCGGAAAAGCGTTATCCGTAAGGCGAGTGACAGAAAACCAAGGCGCACGGACGGCGGGAGTCGACCGTGAACTGTGGAATACGCCAGAAGCAAAACTGAAAGGCATCACGCAATTGGAACGGCGTGGATACAAGCCCCGGCCTTTACGGCGGGTCTATATCCCCAAGTCCAATGGAAAACAGCGCCCACTGGGCATCCCCACCATGCGGGATCGCGCCATGCAAGCGCTCTATCTGTTGGGGCTGGAGCCAGTGGCGGAAGTGCAGGGAGACTGGAACTCGTACGGGTTCCGGAGAAATCGCTCGACGCACGACGCCATGAGTCAGCTGTTCATCTGCTTCGCACGCAAGGGGGCTGCCCCCTACGTTCTCGAAGCCGATATCGCTGGCTGTTTCGATGCCATCAATCATGAATGGCTGGTGCGCAATGTCCCGATGGACAGAAGCGTGCTCCGGAAGTGGTTGCGGGCAGGTGTGGTGGAAGAAGGGCAGCTGAAGGCGACGACTGCAGGAACGCCGCAAGGTGGGATCATCAGTCCCACTTTGGCGAATGTGGCATTGAACGGGCTTGAATCTGAACTGGCAAGGCATCTCGATGCCAAGTTGGGCAAGACGAAAGCCAAGAGGCAGAAGGTCAACACGGTGCGGTATGCGGATGATTTCGTGATAACGGGGGACTCAATCGGGTTTCTCAAAAATGAAGTCAGGCCATGGGTAGAGGAGTTTCTCGCTGTGCGAGGGCTCCAACTGTCCATGGAGAAGACGCGGATCGTATCGATAGACCAAGGCTTCGATTTCCTTGGATGGAACTTCCGTAGGTACAAGGCGAAGTTCCTGATCAAACCGAGCAAGAAGAACGTGAAAACGTTCTACGGCAAGGTTAAGGAGGTCATCAGTGCCAACAAGACGGCGAAACAGGAAGAGTTGATTTCTCTGTTGAACCCGATGCTGCGGGGCTGGGCGAACTATCACAGTCCCGTGGTAGCCAAGGCGACGTTCAATCGACTGGATAGCCTGATCTTCAGGGCGATCTGGTCGTGGTCGAAAAGGAGGCATCGGAACAAGAGCGCTGGATGGGTCCGGAAGAGGTATTTCCACTCGGAAGGCAATCGGAACTGGGTGTTTTCAACCACGGTTGCAAAAGGAAATGGCAAGCAGGCAAAGGTGACGTTGATCCGCTTGGCGGACACGCCAATCCGCAGGCACAAAAAGGTCAGGGGGAGCTTCAACCCCTTTGACCCGGCCGATGAGTTGTATGGCGAGAAACTGCATCAGGAACGCATGTTGCATGACATGCGGCACCGCAAGCAGTGGACATCGCTGTACCGCTCGCAACACGGCCTGTGCGCCCACTGCGGAGGCAGGATCACCCGGGAAACGGGATGGCACGACCACCACATCCACCGCAAGGTGGACGGGGGTTCAGACCGCCTCGGGAACCGGGTGCTGCTGCACCCGGTCTGCCACGTCAAAGTCCATAGCCTAGGTATAATTGTTGTAAAGCCGGGCTGCATGTAACAAGCCATCCGCAGGCGCGAGCCGTATGCGGGGAAACTTGCACGTACGGTTCTTTGGGCGGCCCCACTGGGAAACCAGTGGGGCCGACCCTCTCGCGCGGGCACGCTCAATCGAGCCGGCCCGCCGGCTTTTTCCGCGTCTGGAACAAGGCGCAACCGCTCCATCAATTCGCAGGAGTTCGGCAATGGGTCAGTCAGTGGTGGTGCTCGGCGCGCAGTGGGGCGACGAGGGCAAGGGCAAGATCGTCGACCTGCTGACGCAGGACATCGGTGCGGTAGTGCGCTTCCAGGGCGGCCACAATGCCGGCCACACGCTGGTCATCGGCGGCAAGAAGACGGTGCTGCACCTGATCCCCTCGGGCATCCTGCGCGACGACGCGCTGTGCCTGATCGGCAACGGCGTGGTGCTCTCGCCGGCGGCGCTGACCCAGGAGATCGGCGAGCTCGAAGCGGCCGGCGTGGAAGTGCGCAGCCGGCTGAAGATCAGCCCGGCCACGCCCTTGATCATGCCGTACCACATCGCCCTGGACCAGGCGCGCGAGAGGGCCGCCGGCGGCAAGGCCATCGGCACCACCGGGCGCGGCATCGGCCCGGCGTACGAGGACAAGGTCGCGCGCCGCGGCATCCGGGTGGCCGACCTGCATTACCCCGGGCAGCTTGCCGAACTGCTGCGCAGCGCGCTCGATTACCACAACTTCGTGCTGACCAAATACCTGGACACCGACGCCGTCGATTACCAGCAGACGCTGGACGACGCGCTGGCGTTCGGCGAATACGTCGAGCCGATGAAGTCCGACGTCGCCGGCATCCTCCACGACCTGCGCAAGCAGGGCCGCAAGGTGTTGTACGAGGGCGCGCAGGGCGCGCTGCTCGACATCGACCACGGCACCTACCCGTACGTGACGTCCAGCAACACCACCGTCGGCGGCGCGCTGGCCGGTACCGGCGTGGGCGCGGACGCGATCGACTACGTGCTCGGCATCTGCAAGGCCTACGCCACGCGCGTGGGCGGCGGCCCGTTCCCGACCGAGCTCGACGACGTCGTCGGCCAGGGCATCCGCGACCGCGGCCAGGAATACGGCGCCTCCACCGGCCGCCCGCGCCGCTGCGGCTGGATCGACATCGTCGCGCTCAAGCGCGCGGTGGCGATCAACGGCATCAGCGGCCTGTGCATCACCAAGCTCGACGTGCTCGACGGCATGGACAAGCTGAAGATGTGCATCGCCTACCGCTACCGCGGCAAGGAAACCGAGTACGCCCCGCTCGACGCCCAGGGCTGGGACGAGTGCGAGCCGGTGTACCTGGAGTTCCCGGGCTGGAGCGAAAACACCCACGGCGTGACCGAGTGGGACGACCTCCCGCCTGCCGCCCGCGCCTACCTGCGCGCGCTGGAGGAGCTGGCCGGCTGCCCGCTGTCGATCGTCAGCACCGGTCCGGACCGCGAGCACACGATGGTGCTGCAGGATCCGTTTGCCTAGACACGGGGTTTCCCGCTCCGCCCGGGTCACGGATCGGGCGCAACATGGAGCAAGGATGCACATGAAATGGCGGGCCAACCCTGCCGGATGGCCTTCCGCCCACCGGCACCTGCTGTTCGCGGCATGGGTGTTGCCGTTCGTCCCGGGCCTGGCGCCGGCGCAGGATATACCGGAAGTCTCATATCCAGCCGTCGTCGAGCAGGCGGCCGATGCCGCGGGCTTCGTACCCGAAGGCTGGCGTCTGGAGCAGACAAGCGACGGCGACCTGAACGGCGACGGTCGGGATGACCTCGTGTTGGTGCTGAAGATGGATGCGGCGGCCAATCGCATCGACAACACTGCACTCGGACCTGATGTGTTCGACACCAACCCGCGGATGCTTGTCGCTGCCCTTGCCGAAGACAGCGGCGGTTATCGGCGCGTGCTGGCCGACCATGCTTTGATTCCACGGCCGTATTCGCCCAATCTCGACGACTTCCTGTGGGAGGATGAGGGCGGTGGCGTCAAGGTCGAAGAGGGCGCATTGCGTGTATCGCTGCATATGTGGGCCAGCGCGGGCACATGGTTTACATCCAATACCAGTTTCACGTTCCGCTATCGCGATGGCTGTTTCCGCCTGGTCGGTTATGACCAGTGGAGCCGGCACCGTGCCGGTGATGTATTCACGACGGTCAGCGCGAATTACCTTGCTCGCCGGGCATGGCGGGCAGAGGGTTCGATCAGCGATGAAGGCGAGCCGGAACGCATCTGGCTGCGTCTGAAAAAACAACCGCTGCGTTGCCTGGAAGACGTCGGCGACGGCCTGGAGTTCGATCCCGGCCTGCCATCGGTCGAATCATGATGTTCGCCCCAGGGTTCGCTGGCCGGCTGCCCGGTCTTGGCAATGAGTATCGGCCTGGGTCGCAATCAGGCGATCGCATTGATGGGGCCGTGATCGTTCGCCAGAGTCAAGCGCAAGGACTGTTGGTATTTACCTCCCCTCCCGCCAGGGTAACGACGTCGTGACGTTACGGCGTCTAGGCTGATCGTCCTGCCAGTTAGGAGTCGAGAGCATGTCTACTTCCGCGGATTCCGAGTCGCTGGTTGATGTCGTTGTAGTGGGCGGCGGCCCAGCCGGGTTGACCGCCGCCACCTATCTCGGTCGCTTCCTGCGTTCATGCCTGGTGCTCGATGCCGGCGACAGCCGCGCGAAGTGGATTCCGGAGAGCAACAACTGCCCGGGATTCCCGAACGGGGTGGCCGGCGTGGAGTTGCTGCGGCGGATGAGGGCGCAGGCGGAGGAGTTCGGCGCGCGCTTCGAGGCGGCGGAAGTGGCGAAGATCGAGCGCGACGGGGATGGTTTTCTCCTGTCGGACGGCGCGCGGTCCTGGCGCGCGCGCTGCGTGATCCTGGCCACCGGGCTGGCCGACAAGCTGCCGGATGCACCCTGGGTGGCCGACGCGGTCGACTGCGGCGCGCTGCGGCTGTGTTCGATCTGCGATGCGTACGAGGCCAGCGATTCGTGCATCGGCGTGTACGGGCCGAGCGGCGACATCGGCGCGCATGGCCTGTTCCTGCGTGCCTATTCGGAGCGGGTCTACCTGCTGCCGACCGACGACGGCGCGGGCGGCGACGACATGCGCGAGGCGGTCGATGCCGGCGTGCGCGTGCTGGCGCCGGGCGGTCGGCTGGATTTCGACGGCAAGCGCTGCAGTTACACGACCGGCGACGGCGAAACCGTCGTGTTCGACAGCCTCTATCCGTTCATGGGTTCGCACACCAGCGCGCGCATCGCCGCCGCGGCCGGCGCGACGCTGTCGGACGAGGGCGAGATCATCGTCGACGACGACCAGATGACCGGCGTGCCGGGCCTGTTCGCGATCGGCGACGTGGTCAGCGGGTTGAACCAGATCTCGGTGGCGGTGGGGCAGGCGGCGATCGCCACGACGCGGGTGCATGGGATGCTGCCGTTCGTGCCGCGGGGTGGGGCGGTGGAACTGTAGATGGCGGGGCTGGGCTTCCGGTGTTGTCCCGGTGTTTCCAGGCGTGTTCCGGAAGAGCTCGCGGCTGAGGCCGCTCCCACAATAAGGCTGGGTGCGAACGGTGTGTGGTGAGGTCGTGACGGGCGGTCGCTGTTTCGTCTACGTGTTGCCGTGCGCGTGGGAGGATCACTGCAAGATCGGGTTTTCGCGCGATCCGCTGTCGCGGCTGCAGCAGCTGCATCGGCGCTGGTACGAATTCTTCGACATCGAGCGCGGGCTGCTGGTCGAAACCGAAACCGTGCGCGATGCGCGCGACCTGGAACTGGAGCTGCGCCGGCCGCTGGCCGAGCACAATGCGCCGGCGCCGCTGACCGTGCGCCGGGAGGCGGCGGGACATACGGAATGGTTCCGCGGCGTGGCGCCGCAGCTGGCGCTGGCGGTGGAAGGGCTGCGCCAGCGCGGCTACGTCGTGCATGCGCCGCTGTGCGACTGGCTGCGGCCGGTGCTGCTGGCGCGCAGCGATCCGCTGTTCGCCTGGACCCAGGCGCAGCTGTCGCCGGACGAACTGGACGGGCTGGTGGGGCCGACACCGACGCAGCAGATGGTGCGCGATACGCTGGATGCGTACGGGGAGTTGGGGGTCGAACTGGAGCCGCTGCTGCCGGAGGAGGTCTGGCGGTGGTATCGGGGAAGGGGCGGAGGCCAGGTGCCAGAATCCGGGGCTGTCGGCAGGCCCCTGCAGGGACGTTGAAAGGGCTCGCGGCTTCCGCCGCTCCTACAACAGAGAGCAATGCGGTCAGGCGGTGGGGTGGCCGGTGTGGGGCGTGTGGATCAGGTCGGCGAGGTCGTATCCCTGTTGGCGGGCGTGGGCGAGGTAGTCCTGCAGGATCGCGTCCTCGATCCGTGGTTGCCGCGACAGCAGCCAGAGATACTTGCGGTCGGGGCTGCCGACCAGGGCGGTGGTGTAGTCCGGGTCGATCCTGAGGATCCAGTAGTCGCCCCGGGTGAAGGGAATCCAGCGCAGGCCTTCGGGCAGGAACGTCACTTCAAGCTTGCTGTTGCTGTCGTCGACCGCGCGGGCTTCGCCAATCGATTCATGGAGCTCGCCCTTGCCGTCCAGCGCGCGGTTGCGCACGCGCACCTTGCCGTCGTCCTGCAGCGCGTAGTGCGCGGTGATGTCGGTGAAGTCGCGGGGTTCATGCCGCATCGGCAGCCGCGCGATCTCGAACCACGTGCCGAGGTAGCGCGGCAGGTCGATGGAGACGACGGTGGCGGGTTCGTCGGAGGTGTTGTTCATGCGGATCCTGATGGAGAGTCCGGGATGCAGGATTGCGCCTCGCGGATGAAGCACATGTGTGCCGGACGTGGTGCGATTCAGGCGGCCCGCAGGCGGGCCGACGTGGTCACCTTCGCATCCATCGTTTTCAGCACCGCCACGGCATTGCGATTGCGCTGGGCGGTGATCGAGGCGATGCAGTCCTGCGGCACCACCACGTCGAGATCGCGCATCCGTGCATCGAACGCACTGGCCAGCACGCAGGCGTCCCCGGCGATGCCGGTCAGGACCACGGTGCCGGCGCCGAGCTGGCGCAGCAGGACTTCCAGCGGCGTGTTGTAGAAGATCGATTGCTGCGGCTTGAGGATCGAGTAGTCGTCCCGTTCCGGCGGCAGCGCGCGTGCCAGCGGTGCGCCCAGGGCGTCGTCCTGCGAGCACAGCGCGACCAGTTCGTCGAAATCCTCGAGCCAGTGGGTGAAGTTGTCGTTGACGTAGATCGCCGGGATACCGGCGCCCTTGAGCCGCCGCTTGAGCCGGGCGATGCGGGACGCGACGGGAATCGCCTGCCGCAGCAGGCGCGGTCCTTCCGGGAAATCCAGCGCGTTGATCATGTCGATGATGATCAGCGCGCTGTGCGGCTTTCGGCTTCTCGGCATCGTGAGCGGGCGTCAGGCGAGCGTGCGCACCTTCGGTTCGCGGTCCCACTGCCGCGTCATCGCCGCCTTGATGAACGCCTTGGCGTCGCCCGCATCGACCACGCCGGGATCCCTGGCGACACCGCCGGCCTTCAGCACCGCCTGTGCACCGGCATCGGCCGCGATGGCCTTCAGGTGGCCGAACGCGTCGCGGACGAAGTCGACCGCCGCCGCCTCGTTGGCCAGGCGCTCGCCGGCTTCATCGGTCAGCACCAGTGCGACCGCGTCGAACACCACGGAGGGCGTGCCGGCGAGCTGGCCGTCGGCGGGAAGTTTCCTGCGGTCGGACAAGGTGGCGCCGCCCAGCTTCGGCGCGACGATCTTGACCGTCGCCCCGGCGTCCTCCGCGGCCTTGCGCAGCGCCTTGATCGCGGCGGCGTCGGACCCGTCGTCGACCAGGATGCCGACGCAGCGGCCTTCGAGCGTCGGCTTCATCTTGCCGATGATCTGCAGCGCGGGCGAGGGCGGCAGATCGAGCGTTTTGGTGGCCGCCTTCGCCGCGGGCGGCAGCTTGTCCAGTCCGAGGCCGGCGGCGACGCGCTTGGCCAGGCTGTCGTCGATGTTGCGCAGGTGCCCGACCATCGCCTCGCGCACGTGGGCGGTTTCGACCTTCGACAGTTCGAACACCAGCGCCGAGGCGATGTGCGCCTGTTCGGGCGCGGTCTGGCTGCGGAAGAACTGCCGCGCCTGGCTGTAATGATCGGCGAAGGTGTCGTAGCGGATGCGGCCCTTGGATGCGTCGTCGGCCGGCTCGGCGAAGCTGCGGAAACCCGAGGGCGCCGCACGCGCGGAGGCGGGATCGAGCGAGCTTGGCTCGTAGTTCACGCGCCCCTTGGGCACCTGCATCTGCATGTGGCCGTCGCGCTGCTGGTTGGCGAATGGACACTTCGGCGCGTTGATCGGCAACTGGTGGAAGTTGGGCCCGCCCAGGCGGATCAGCTGCGTGTCGAGGTAGGAGAACAGGCGCCCCTGCAGCAGCGGATCGTTGCTGAAGTCGATGCCGGGCACGATGTTGGCCGGGCAGAACGCGACCTGCTCGGTTTCGGCGAAGAAGTTGTCGGGCCAGCGGTCGAGCACCATGCGGCCGATGATCGTCAGCGGCACCAGTTCCTCTGGGATCAGCTTGGTGGAATCGAGGTGGTCGAACGGGAAGTCGTCGGCCTGCTCCTCGGTGAACAGCTGCACGCCGAACTCCCATTCCGGGAAGTTGCCGGACGTGATCGCCTCGAACAGGTCGCGGCGGTGGAAGTCGGGATCGGCGCCGGCCAGCTTGACCGCCTCGTCCCAGATCGTCGACTGCAGGCCCAGCTTCGGTCGCCAGTGGAACTTGGCGAAAGTCGACTTTCCCTTCGCGTCGACCAGCCGGAACGAATGGATGCCGAACCCCTCGATCATGCGCAGCGAACGCGGGATCGCCCGGTCGCTCATCGCCCACATGATCATGTGCATCGACTCGGGCGTGAGCGAGATGAAGTCCCAGAACGTGTCGTGCGCGCTCGCCGCCTGCGGGAAGCCGCGGTCGGGCTCCATCTTCACCGAATGCACCACGTCGGGGAATTTCATCGCGTCCTGGATGAAGAACACCGGGATGTTGTTGCCGACCAGGTCGAAGTTGCCCTCGCTGGTGTAGAACTTCACCGCGAAGCCGCGCACGTCGCGGGGGGTGTCGATCGAACCGGCGCCGCCGGCGACCGTGGAGAAACGGGTGAACAGCGGCGTGCGCTTGCCGACTTCGGTGAACAGTTTGGCGGTGGTGTACTTCGACAGCGACTTGGTGAGCTCGAAGTAACCGTGCGCCGCCGAACCGCGCGCGTGCACGATGCGTTCGGGGATGCGCTCGTGGTCGAAGTGGGTGATCTTCTCGCGCAGGACGAAGTCTTCCAGCAGCGTCGGCCCGCGCGGTGTGCTGCGCAGCGAGTTCTGATTGTCGGAAACCGGCAGGCCCTGGTTGGTGGTCAGCGGCGGGTGCGCGCCGCCGGCAAGCTGGTGGAGTTCGTCGGCGTTGCCGCGGGTCTCGCGCGCGGCGGTGGGCTTGCGGGTGGGCTTGCTGGCTGTGCTGGACGTGGCGGGTGCCGGGCGCTTGCCCGGCTTCTTGCTCGTTGCCATCGGAACGCTCCGGAGTGGGGGAAGGAGGCACGCGGCAAACGTGTCGCGGCCATGCTGGGCGCGGGGGCGTTAATGCAACGTGGTTCCGGGGTTGCCATCGGCGCATGCGCCGATGGCTCGAAGTCGTTGGTGCAGTGGGGCGGTGGTCACTGCCGTCATGGACCGGTCGCGTGCGCGCCGTATTCAGGACTTGTGCGAGTCCTTCTTCTTGCCGCCGCCGTCCTGCTTGTTCACCGCCGCCCAGGCGATGCGTTCGGCCGATTCCTTGCTGCGACCCTTCTTTTCCTCGCTGTGCTCGATGTGGCTGGCCTGGCGCTTCTGATTGTCGGTGTAGCTGGATTTTTCTCCGCGTGGCATGGCGGATTCTCCGTGTGGGTCCACAAGGAAAGCGCGTCGGAGATCAGGCGGGCGTGAAAGAGAGCGTCGGCGCGGGCGGTTGCCGGTCAGCAACCTGACCGGAGCGCCGTGCCGACGACAGGAGTCCGCACAAGCCATTGATCCGCATGCCATCACTGGTAAGTGGGGGCGCGGCAGCCGAATCGACCGCGTCGCGGGACTTGTACGCGCCTGCAATTGCGGATGGGTTGTTGCCAACACCGACGACCCCACCGATCGCCAGCGCGCCATGCTCGATTCCGTCCGTGGATGCGTGGCCGGCAAGGCGTTGTGACATGTAACTGAAAACCGTCAAAGTTTGAGAGTGCCGGCAACGTCCTGGAGGGTTTGTTTCATCCACACGTGCCCCGGATCGCCGTCATTCCGCCGATGCCAGTAGAGGCGTTCCTCGAGGACCGGCATCTCGAAGGGTACGGGCATCGCCCTCGCGTTGTGCCGATCGCCCTGCATCGCCATCAGCAACGACGGCAGGATCGCCACCATGTTGGTCCTGCCGACGGTGTTCAAGGTCAGATGGAAGTTTGGCAGCCATCCGCACGTGTGGGGCTGCTTGGATTGCTGGCGCCAAAGCTGCTCGGAAATGCCTGCGATGGAACCCCCGAAGCGGGTTTCGAGATACCCCATCGCGCATAGCTCGTCGAAGGTGATGGTTTTTGCGGTGTGCGCGCTGTCCTTGGAAATCGCCACCACGAACTCGTCGGTGAACAGCTTCTCCGAGCGCATGAACTCTTCGTAGGCCTGCATCTTGTCGAGCAGCCTGGCCGAGATCGTGATTGCAAAGTCGATCTGGCCATCCAGAATGCGGTCGGCGGTATCCGCCGAGAGCTCTTCGAACTGCACGCTGATCAGCGGAGCGACCTCCCGCAGCCTGCAGATCAGGGGCGTGGCCAGGATCTCGCAGCCGTAGGTGGTCGCGGAGATGCGAAAAACGTGTCGCGCGGACGAAGCGTCGAAGTCGGCCGACTGATCGCCAAGTTCGCCGACCTGGGAAAGAATGCTCTTGACCGGGGCGGCCAGTGCGCGGCCCTTGGCGGTCAGCTCGAGGTTCCGGCCGATCCGCTCGAGCAACGGGTCGTCAAAGTGCTGACGCAATTTGCGCAGCGCTGCACTCATGCCGGGCTGGGAGATGTGGATACGCTCCGCGGCGCGGGTGACATTCCTTTCAGTGAGCAGCGCATCGAGCGCAACCAGGAGGTTAAGGTCGAGTCTTTGGAGACGCATCCGTTCCTCCTGTCGAACCATCAATGGTGGCGATCAACGGATTCTCGCGAGGAATTTCCGCGCCTGATGGCTGGTATTCGAACAAACGATTTCCGCCGCGCCGACCATGCTCCTACGCTGCGTGCACCGTAAGCAGAACAGCTGGAGCCACGGCATGTTAACTCAGTCAAACAACCACCGGCCCGTCCAATCATCTTCGGGCTGGCTCAAGAACCATTACTTCGCCCGCTTCGCCTTCTCGACGGCCTGGGCCGTGGCGGCGTTGCTGGTCGCAAGGGATGTCCCGATGTTCGCCGCCGTCATGCTGGTTGCGTACCCGGCGTGGGACGCGCTTGCGAACCTTGTCGATGCGCGGCGCAACGGCGGCCTTGCCGCGAACAAGACGCAACTGCTGAACCTCGTTGTCAGCGCGATCACCACGGTTGCCGTTGCCATCGCGCTGGGCCACGGCATGAACAGCGTCCTGGTGGTCTTCGGGATCTGGGCGGCATTGGCAGGGTTCCTACAGCTGGCCACCGGCGCCCGGCGCTGGAAGTCCTATGGCGCGCAATGGGCGATGGTCCTGAGCGGCGCGCAGTCCGCACTGGCCGGAACCCATTTCATAAGCAAGGCCGGCGGTGACGCTCCGGTCGGCATCGCCGACATCGCGCCCTATGCCGCGTTCGGTGCCTTCTATTTTCTCGTCTCGGCAGTCTGGCTGGCAGTCAGCGAGGCGCGCAAGAACGCGGTGCGCGACGCATGTGTCGAGACGCGCTGAGGTGGCCGGGCGGCAGGCCCGGTCAACCGCTTCCCGCAGCCGTATCCGGCGCTGTTCCGATCAGAAGGAGATCCACGATGCCCATCGATACAAAGTACCGCACGACAGCGATCGCCACGGGCGGTCGTGACGGACGCGCATTCATCCAGGACGGCGCGCTCGACCTCAAGCTTTCGACTCCCAGTGAGCTGGGTGGACCCGGCCAGGAGGGGGCTACCAATCCCGAGCAACTCTTTGCCGCCGGATACGCCGCGTGTTTCCTGAGTGCGGTGAAGCTTGTTGCGCACCAGCAGAAAGTCCAAGTACCGAACGATGCCTCGGTCGCCGCGACCGTCGCCATCGGCCCGCGCGACGAAGGAGGTTTCGGTCTCGCGGTCGATCTTGCGGTCGGGCTGCGGGGGATTGATCCTCCCGTCGTGGAGAGGCTCATTGAGGCCGCCCATCAGGTATGTCCCTACTCCAACGCCACCCGATCCAATATCGACATCACTATCGGCGTTGCGTGAGTGGGATTCGACTGTCCGGGACAAGTCCGCGATTTCATTACACAAGGACCATCCGCAAGGACCATGCCCGGCGCCGCACTACAGACAGATGGCATCGAGGATCGCGCTCGATCGCCCCACATTTGGAATCCAGAGACATGAATAGGTTGAAAGACAAGGTCGCCATCGTAACGGGCGCATCCAAAGGTATCGGGGCCGGGATTGCCCGGCAGCTCGCGGCTGACGGCGCGAAGGTCGTTGTCAACTACACCTCGAGCGGGGCCGGTGCGGCTAAGGTGGTCGCCGATATCGAAGCCGCTGGTGGGAAGGCCCTGGCGGTGGGTGCGGACGTCAGGAACAAGGCGGAGGTCGAGTCGCTGGTCAGAGCGGCCATCGACAATTTCGGGCGCCTGGACATCGTGGTCAACAACGCCGGCGTTTACCAGTTCGCGAAGATCGAAGAGACCACCGAGGCGAGCTATCGCAGCCAGTTCGACATCAATGTCCTTGGTCCGCTGCTGGTCGCCGGTGTCGCCGCGCCGTACCTAGGCAAGGGCGCCAGCATCATCAACATCAGCTCGTTCGTCACGCGCGTCTTCCTGGCCGAGAGCGCCATCTACAGCGGCTCGAAGGGCGCGATCGACGCCATCACCGGCGTGCTTGCGCGTGAACTCGGCCCCCGGGGCATTCGCGTCAATGCGGTCAACCCCGGCTTGATCGAAACCGAAGGTTCCCATGCTTCCGGTGCGATGGGATCGGACTTCCAGTCATGGAACGAAGAGCGGACGCCGCTCGGCCGCATCGGACGGGTGCAGGACATTGCGCCGATCGTCTCCTATCTGGCGTCGGACGATGCCCGCTGGGTGACGGGCGAGATCATCTTGGGTTCGGGTGGCATGCGCTGACTGGACAGCCAGGTGCGCGGGCTGCGAGCCTTGGCTGACGCAAGAGGGTACGAAGATGAGACTCGACATCGGATTTCCCCCAGGCACGACTTGCCACAGTCGATTTGATGCCCGACCGGTCAGGTCTGGTGGTTGTCGATGAGCACGCGCACGTTCGATGCGATCATCATCGGCACTGGCCAGGCCGGCCCGCCGCTCGCCGGGCGACTGAACGATGCCGGCATGACGGTTGCGATTGTCGAGCGGCACCTGGTCGGTGGCACCTGCGTCAACACGGGGTGCAAGCCGACCAAGGCGCTCGTCGCCAGCGCCTATGCGACGCACATGGCGCGGCGGGGCGGGGACTATGGTTTCGCCGTCGAAGGGTCCGTCAAGATCGACATGCCCTCGGTGGCGGCGAGGGCCCGCAAGGTCATCCTGGATTCGCGCGCGGGCAATGAAACCTGGCTCGCTGGCATGGACAATGTCGAGCTGGTCCGGGGCCATGCGCGCTTTGTCGGCCCGCATACCGTCGATGTCGATGGTATGCGGCTGACCGCACCGCGCGTCTTCATCAACGTGGGCGGGCGCGCCATCGTGCCCGACATGCCGGGTGTCGAGGACGTGTCCGTCCTCACCAATACCGGCATGGTGGCCCTCGACGTGCTACCGCGACACCTCGTCGTCGTCGGCGGCAGCTACATCGGCCTCGAGTTCGCACAGATGTATCGGCGCTTCGGTTCGCAGGTGACGATTGTCGAGCGCATGGACCGCCTGATCACGCACGAGGACGCCGACGTATCCGAGGAGGTCCGTGCGATCCTCGAACTCGAAGGCATCACGATCCATACCGGAGCCGATTGCATCGGTTTCAGCAGGCACGGCGACGACATTGCCGTGTCGGTCGATTGCGACAAGGCCGTCCCGCCGGTGATTGGCAGCCATGTGCTGGTGGCGGTGGGCCGTCGGCCCAATACCGACGACCTGGGTCTCGAAGCGGCCGGCATCACGACGGACGCGCGCGGCTACATTACGGTCGATGACAATCTGCAGACGAATGTGCCGGGTGTCCATGCGCTGGGTGACTGCAACGGGCGGGGGGCATTCACCCACACCGCCTACAACGATTTCGAAATCGTCGCTGCCAACCTGCTCGACGGCGGCGATCGCCGCGTCAGTCAGCGACTGACCGGCTATGCGCTCTACATCGACCCGCCACTTGCCCGGATCGGCATGACCGAAGCCGAAGCCGCAAAAAGCGGCCGCCGGCTGCTCCGCTCGAAACGCCCGATGACGCGCGTCGGGCGTGCGGTCGAGAAGGGTGAGACGCTTGGTTTCATGAAAGTCGTGGCCGACGCCGACACCCGCCGAATCCTTGGTGCCGCGATCCTGGGAACCGGCGGCGATGAAGCCATCCACGGCATCATCGACATGATGAACGCCGACCAGCCCATCGACACGCTGCGCTGGGCCATGCCGATCCATCCCACGGTATCGGAGCTGATTCCAACCGTGCTGCTCGACCTGAAGCCCGCGGGGTAACGGAAGACGGGTGCAATGTGATGGAGAGAATGCGAATGGAGGCCGCGGTCGCGACGATGCTTGAAGATCGATCGTAGGTCATTGAGAACAAGCCGGCGATCTACGGACAGCACCGGGAGAGCCGTCACTTCACGATGACGGTCGAGGAGAGGAGTCGCGCCTTCGAGGGCCAAGGACACGTCGCACTGCGAGCGGGGTGTGGCTGGCGCCGGCTTCAGCATGGGCTATTGCCGGATCTTCCGCATCGAGGATGACGCACTAGGGCAATTCCGATATCGGGAAAACGCGGCGATGTCGGTGGGCGGACAAGAGTGTACGGCAAGCTGTTGATTCGATTGCGATCTCGATCGGCGAGACGCGTGGCTGGCGCAATCGGCCCGGACTGGGCACTTGCGCCCGTCCACCAAGGTAAATAGATTTTTACCCATGACCGACGACCTCACCGATCGCCAGCGCGCCGTGCTCGACTTCATCCGCGAGCACGCGGCCAGCGAAGGCCTGCCGCCGACGCTGCAGCAGATCGCCGACGCCTTCGGCTTCCGCCAGGCCTGCGCGGCGCACAAGCACGTGCGGCGGCTGCAGGCCGCCGGTTACCTGGAAGTACGGCCGAACGAGGCGCGCGGGATCCGCGTTGCCGGCAGCCGTGGCCGCGGCACGCGTGCGCGGCTGCGCGAAGACCGGCTGGAGCTGCCGGTGCTGGGCCGCGTCGCCGCCGGCGCGCCGATCGGCGCCGATGCCGGCGTCGAGCGCCACGTGCTGCTCGACCGCGCGCTGTTCGCCAACAAGCCCGACTACCTGCTGCGGGTGAAGGGCGACTCGATGCGCGACGACGGCATCTTCGACGGCGACCTGGTCGCGGTGCAGCGCACGCGCGAGGCGCGCAACGGCCAGGTGGTGGTGGCGCGCGTCGACGGCGAGATCACCATCAAGCGCTTCGAACGGACGAAGACCCAGATCCGGCTGCTGCCGCGCAACCCCGACTACGCGCCGATCGTGGTGGAGCCGGGCAGCGATTTCGCGATCGAAGGCCTGTACTGCGGCCTGGTGCGCAGCGACTGATGGACGTTGCCAAGGCCACTGCTGCCGCGCCCAGCCTCGATGCGCTGCTGTCGGCGCAAACCGTGTGGCGCGCCGGGCGCGTGCCGGCGACGACCGCGGGCGGCGAACCGACCGGCCACGCCGCGCTCGACGCGCTGCTGCCGCAGGGCGGCTGGCCGCGGCGCGCAGTGACCGAACTGCTGCTGCCGGCCGACGGCGTCGGCGAACTGTCGCTGCTGCTGCCCACGCTCGCGCGCATGACGCAGGCGGGCATGGTGGTCGCGGTGGTGGCGCCGCCATACCTGCCGTATGCGCCGGCATGGCAGTCGGCGGGCGTGGACCTGCGCCGGCTGGAAATCATCGAAGCCGACCCGCGCAACGCGCTGTGGGCATTCGAGCAGTGCCTGCGCAGCGCAGCCTGCGGCGCGGTGCTGGGCTGGCCGCTGCACGCCGACGCGCAGGCATTGCGGCGCCTGCAGGTGGCGGCCGACAGCGGCGACTGCCTCGGGTTCGCCTTCCGCGACAGGAAACACGCCGCCAACCCGTCGCCTGCCGCACTGCGGCTGGAACACGTCGATGGCGCCTGGCACGTGCGCAAGTGCCGCGGCGGCAACGTGCCCGCACGTGCTTTCACCACAGCTTTTGTAGGAGCGGCTTCAGCCGCGAGCTTTTGCCCAAACTACTTGCGGGACAAAAAGCTCGCGGCTGAAGCCGCTCCTACAAAAGCCAATCCCGCAAGAGCGGTTCCTGCCGAAGTCGCGCTTGCAGGACTTCGCTGAGACCCCCCATGCTCTGGGCCTGCATCCACCTGCCGCAGCTGGCGCTCGACGCCGTCCTCCGCCGCACGCCCGACCCGGCCCGCCCGCTGGCGCTGGTCTCCGGCCCCGCGCACCTGCGCCAGCTGCATGCGGTCAACGAAGCCGCCGCGCAGGCGGGGCTGAAGCCCGGCATGCGCCTGTCGGCCGCGCATGCGCTGCTGTCCGATGTCGCCCTGGTCGAACACGATGCCTCCGCCGACGCGCGCTGGCAGCGCTTCCTCGCCGCCTGGGCCTACCGCCACAGCTCGCAGGTCAGCGCGCAGTGGCCGGGCGCGATCGTGCTGGAAGTGCGGGCGAGCTTCCGCCTGTTCGGGCCGTGGCCGCGCTTCGAGGCGCGGCTGCGCGAGGAACTCGACGGCCTGGGCTTCAGCCACCGCATCGCACTGGCGCCAACGCCACGCGCGGCGCGGGTGTTCGCGGGTTTGCGCGACGGCTTCGCGGTGGCCAGCGCCGCGGCCATGCACGAGGCGCTGGCGCGGGTGCCGGTGCGCCGTGCCGCGTTGCCGGACCGGAATGGCGATGGCGAGGCCGGCGAGCGCCTGCACCGCATGGGCGTGCGCACCCTCGGCGCCCTGCGCGCGCTGCCGCGCGATGGCCTGCGCCGCCGTTTCGGCAGCGAACTGCTCGACCACCTCGACCGCCTGCACGGCGACGCCGACGACCCCCTGGCCTGCTACGCGCCGCCGGACCATTTCGACGCCCGCATCGAACTCGGCTACGAGGTCGAAAGCCACCAGGCGCTGCTGTTCCCGCTGCGGCGGCTGGTCGGCGATCTCGCCACCTACCTGTCGGTACGCGACGGCGGCGTGCAGCGCTTCGTGCTGCGTCTGGAGCACGAGCAGACCCACACCGGCGTGGGGGTGGGCCTGCTCGCCGCCGAGCGCGAGCCGGGTGTGCTGTTCGAACTCACCCGCAGCCGGCTCGAGCAGGCGGCGATCCCGAAGCCTGTGGTGGCGGTGCGGCTGCTGGCGCGCGAACTGCCGCCGTTCGTGCCGGCCTCGCGCGACCTGTTCGATGCGCGCCCGGCGCAGGCGCTGCCGTGGCCGCAGCTGCGCGAACGCCTGCGCGCGCGCCTGGGCGACGACGCGGTCTGGCGCGCCGCGCCGACGGGCGACCCGCGACCGGAGCTTGCATGGCGTCGCGCCGGCGTCACCGACGATGCCCTGGGCGCACAGGTCGCGCCGCGCCGTCCGCCGCGCCCGGCGTGGCTGCTGGACAAGCCCGTGCCGCTGCGCAATTCCCGCCTGCGCATCGTCTCCGGCCCCGAGCGCCTGGAAAGCGGCTGGTGGGACGGCGACGACGCGCGCCGCGATTACTACGTCATCGAGACATCGCAGGGCCAGCACGCCTGGGCCTTCGCCCCGGTGGGCGAGCAGGGCAACTGGATGCTGCACGGCTGGTTCGCATGAACCAGTCGCGAAATATCTGTGGG